>NZ_JAMYSG010000052.1:0-23323 GCF_040321815.1 Mesorhizobium sp. M0239 | reverse complement strand
TCGTCGAAACCATCGAGGCAGCCGAATGCAAGAACTACTTCGAAAACGCAGGCTACGCTTCCGTCAAAATATGAAACGCTCTAGTGAATAAGGCAAAATGATCCACAGCGTTTCCAGCGTGAAAGGCACGTCTGGCAGCAGGAAGGTCGGCAAGCTCGACGGCAGTTCGCCGAGGTCGCCCACCGTCCGCACGTCGATGTGAAGCAGCAGCGATAGGGTGGTGAGCACGATGATGCACACCAGAGGCGAGGGCACCGCCTTCGTGATGCGGGGAAACAGATAGATGATGGCAAGGCCGAGACTGATCATCGCATAGGTTTGCCACGGCATGCCGACCAGCTCCGGCAGTTGGGCCATGAAGATCAGAATCGCAAGCGCGTTGACAAATCCGGTCATCACCGAGCGCGACACGAACCGCATCACATAACCCAGCCTAGCGAAGCCGGCCGCGACCTGGACCACGCCGGCCAGAATGGTTGCCGCGAGCAGGTATTGCAGACCATGGTCGCGCACCAGTGTGACCATGAGCACGGCTGTCGCCGCGGTGGCTGCTGAAATCATCGCCGGCCGGCCGCCGGTGATGGAGATAATCGTGGCGATGGAGAAAGAAGCGTAGAGCCCAATCTTGGGGTCAACGCCGGCAATGACAGAAAAACCGATGGCTTCTGGTATCAGCGCCAGGGCGACAACAATGCCCGCGAGCACGTCGCCGCGCAGGTTGCCGCGCCACTCGTCGCGGTAGGTTTTGAATGTGAGCATGGAATTCCGGTCAATCATTTCCAGACCGCGACGGACCGCAGCCCATCATAGTCAGCGCAGATCTGGTTTTGTTGTTGTCCGGCGGATCGGCGGCCGGAAGAGCCACCCGGAATTGCACCGGGTCCATCTTGGATATCTGCACATAGCCGCAAATTTTGGTGCAGTGCAACAAGTCTTTGCTGCACGGCGTAGGCGCTGGCCTCGCTGAAACGGCCGTTTTAGAGAGACCTTGAGCCGCACAAAGAAAAAGCCCGGACGAAACCGGGCTTTTTCTTTAAGTTTCTGAACCGTCGAAGGGTTTGAAACCGGAATTTGGTGCCCAGAAGAGGACTCGAACCTCCACTCCTTGCGGAACACGGACCTGAACCGTGCGCGTCTACCAATTCCGCCATCTGGGCTGGTGCGGGCTCATGTAAGCGGGCAAGCGATGTGTGTCAACGCGCTTTTTTCGCGGTTGCTCCGTTCGCCGGCTCAGTCGTCCAGCACTTCCTTGGACGCGACGGTGGAATCGGCGTTGAGCTGGTAGATGACCGGCACGCCGGTGCCGAGTTCCAGCTTGACGATCTCCTCGCCCGACTTGCCGTCGAGCGCCATGATCAGCGCGCGCAGCGAGTTGCCGTGCGCGGCGACCAGCACGGTGCCGCCGCGCAGCACATGCGGCTGCAGATCGTGCAGGTAATAGGGCCAGACCCGGGCGCCGGTGTCCTTCAGGCTTTCGCCGGCGGGCGGCGGCACGTCGTAGGAGCGGCGCCAGACATGCACCTGCTCCTCGCCCCATTTCTTGCGGGCATCGTCCTTGTTGAGGCCGGAGAGATCGCCATAGTCGCGCTCGTTCAGCGCCTGGTCGCGGATGGTCTTCAGGTCGCTTTGACCGACGGCGTCGAGGATGTGCTGACAGGTCTTTTGCGCCCGGATCAGCGCCGAGGTGAAGGCGATGTCGAATTTCAGGCCGCGCGCCTTGAGCCTCTCACCGGCGGCCTTGGCCTCGGCATGGCCCTGCTCGGTCAGGTCGACGTCGCGCCAGCCGGTGAACAGGTTCTTCAAATTCCATTCGCTCTGGCCGTGGCGCACGAGCACGAGGGTTCTCGACATGTTTGCTCCCTTCAGGTTGGGCAAGTTGGCAGATTGGCCGCTCAGCTGAGGCCGAGCACGTCCCGCATCGAATACAGTCCGGGCTTCTTGCCGTGCGCCCAAAGCGCTGCCTTGACGGCGCCGCGGGCGAAGATGGCGCGGTCCTCGGCATGGTGGGCCAGCGTGATGCGCTCGCCGGTGCCGGCCAGCAGCACGCTGTGATCGCCGACCACCGAGCCGCCGCGCAGCGTGGCGAAGCCGATCGAGCCCGTCTTGCGCACCCCGGTGTGGCCGTCGCGGACGCGCACATCATTGCCGGCAAGCGCAATGCCGCGCCCGGCAGCAGCGGCCTCGCCGAGCAGCAGTGCCGTGCCCGACGGCGCATCGACCTTGTGCTTGTGGTGCATTTCGAGGATCTCGACGTCGAAATCGTCGGCGTCGAGCGCGCGCGCGGCCTGTTCGACCAGCACCGCCAGAAGATTGACACCGAGGCTCATATTGCCCGACTTGACGATCATCGCGTGGCGCGCCGCCGCCGCTATTTTCGCGTTATCGTCGGCTGAACAGCCCGTCGTGCCGATGACATGGACGATGCGCGCCTGCGCCGCGTAGCCGGCGAATTCCACTGTCGAAGCAGGGGTGGTGAAATCGAGCACGCCATCGGCTTTGGCGAAGACCGGCAGCGGATCGCCGCTGATCGCCACATCGATGCGGCCAATGCCGGCGAGTTCGCCTGCATCCTTGCCCAGATGCGGCGAATCCGCCCGCTCGACCGCGCCGATAACTCGAGCGCCTGATATAGAGTGGATGGCACGGATCAGCGTCTGGCCCATGCGGCCGGCAGCGCCCACCACCACAAGGCCCATATCGCTTGCTTCGCTCATGTGCTCCTCACAGCAGTCTTCTTCGCACGCGTGGCCCGGACCGGAGTTTGGATCGGCTTGCTGTCATCGACAAGCCCCAGCCCCTTCTTGCCCTGGATGCGGTGGAAGCGGGAATAGATGCTGTCCGGGTCGGCCATCAGCGTCGCATGGGTGCCTTCCTCGACCAACCGGCCCTCTTCCAGCACGATGATGTGGTCGGCATTGACCACCGTCGATAGCCTATGCGCTATGACGATGGTCGTGCGGCCTTGCATGACTTGGGTCAGCGCTTCCTGGACGCGCGCCTCCGCCTCGTTGTCGAGCGCCGATGTCGCCTCGTCGAGCAGCAGGATCGGTGCCTGGCGCACGATCGCGCGGGCGATCGAGACGCGCTGGCGCTGGCCGCCGGAAAGGGTCGAGCCGCCTTCGCCGACCGGCGTGTCGTAACCTTGCGGCTGCTGGCGGATGAACTCGTCGGCTGCCGCCTGTTTCGCCGCCTGCTCGATCTCGGCGTCCGTGGCCGACAGACGGCCGTAGCGGATGTTGTCGCGGATCGTGCCCTCGAACAGATATGGCGCCTGCGCCACATAGGCGATCGACTGCCGCAGCGAATGCTTGGTTACCTTCGAGATGTCCTGGCCATCGACCTCGATGCTGCCCCGGTCGACGTCGTAGAAGCGCTGCAAGAGCGCCACCAGCGTCGATTTGCCGGCGCCCGACGCACCGACGATCGCCGTCACCTTGCCGGCCGCGGCGGTAAAGCTCAGGTCCCTAAGCACCGGCATGTCGGCGCTGTAGCCGAACGTCACATTGTCGAAACGCACCTCGCCGGTGGTGATCCTCGCCTCGACGGCATCGGGTGCGTCGCCCTGTTTCGGCTCCAGGTCGAGCAACTCGTAGATCATGCGCGCGTTGACCAGGGCACGTTCCATGCCCACCTGTGTGCGCGCCAGGCGTCTTGCCGGATCGTAAGCCATGATCAGTGCGGTGATGAAGGAGAAAACCGCGCCCGGCGGCTG
Organism: Mesorhizobium sp. M0239; assembly: GCF_040321815.1. Taxonomy (NCBI): domain Bacteria; kingdom Pseudomonadati; phylum Pseudomonadota; class Alphaproteobacteria; order Hyphomicrobiales; family Phyllobacteriaceae; genus Mesorhizobium; species Mesorhizobium sp. M0239. The sequence continues at coordinate 19,611 of NZ_JAMYSG010000052.1, read as the reverse complement.
CCCAAGATACAGCGCCCGGTAGCCGGAATAGGCAAGCACGGAGGTGATGGCGAGACCGCCCAGAATCTCGGAAATCGGCGACAGCCGCTCCGAGACGCGAGCGATCTTGTTGTTACGCTGCTCGGCCGTGTCCGCCATGATGCCGATGCGGCGCGCCAGCTCGGCCTCCAAGGTGAAGGCCTTGACGATGGCGATGCCTTGCGTGGCTTCCTGCACGGACCCGTTCAGCCGCGAATTGATCAGGACGGATTCCCGGTTGATACGCCGCAGTCGGCGGGTGATATAGACGACGGCCCAGATCAGTGGAGGGCCGATCAGCAGCGAGCTGAGCGACAACACCGGATCCTGATAGATCATCACGCCGACGAGAGCGACCAGCGTGACCGCGTCGCGGCTGATGGAGGTCAGTGTCAGCGACAGCAGATCGCGAACGCCGCCGACATTCTCGCTGACCTGTGCCGCCAGCCGACCGGAACGCGTATCGTTGAAGAAGTTGACGCCGAGCTTCATCAGATGGTCGAAGCTGCGCTTCTGGTAGCGCGCGACCAGATTGTTGCCGATACTGGCCAACGCGACTGCTTGGCCGTAACCGGCGAAGCCGCGCAGCAGGGAGGCTCCCATGAAACCGGCGCAGATCAACCAGAGCATATCGCCGCGTCGTTCGTAGAATATCTGGTTGATCATCGGGGCCATGATCCACGCCGTGAAGGCAGTGGTGCCGGAAACGATCAGCAGGCAAGAGACGGCGACGACATAGGTCCAGCGATACTCGTTGCCGTTTTCAGCGAGGATGCGGCGGAGCACCGCTGTGACCTCGCCGGGCCGGGCTTTTTGTTTGTTTGGAGCTTGAAGTGTCAAATCGGGAGCGCTTTGTGGTTTTCCGCCTCGTGGGACCGGGGCTGCAAATTCGGCACCCCTCTTAACGCCCTGCGGCCTGATTGCCTATGCCCGCACCTGATTAACTTCGTCGCGGGGGCGCGAGCGCTTCGCTGGCTTTCAGGCCTGCCAGCGCCGGCCCTCGGTCTGGACACCGAACAGCGAGGGGGTCCTGGCATAGGCGGCAAGGCCCAGAAGTGCAGCCAGCGGGTGGATGATGACGTAGACCGGCATGGTGCGCATCATCGCGCTGTGCGGCGCCTTGTCCTCGAAAGCGGCCCGGAAATTGCCGGCTTTCAGCGCCGGCACGATCTTCTGCGCGATGCCACCGGTGAGGAACACGCCGCCGCGGCTCATGAATACCAGAGCAAGGTCGCCTGCGGTGCGCCCAAGGCAGGTGACGAAGATCTCCAGCGCTTCCTCGGCAACCGGATCGGTTTTCGCAAGTGCCGCGGCAGTGATCTCGGCCGGCGTCGTGAAGGGCGACGCCTTGCCGTCCGCCTTGGCCACCGCCCGGTAGACATTGACCAGGCCGCGCCCGCACAGGATCTGCTCGCCCGAAACGCGGCCTTCGAGCTTCTCGATATGCGGAAAAACCTCGAAATCGCGCGGTGTGCGCGGGCCGATGTCCATATGGCCGCCCTCGCCGGGGACCGGTATCCAGTGGTGCAGCGCATGGACCAGCCCGGCGACGCCGAGCCCGGTTCCCGGACCGAGCACGACGCGCCCGGCATTGGGCTCCGGCGTGCCGCCGCCGATCTTTTCCATGTGCTCCTCGCCGAGCGCGACGACGGCCAGCGCCTGCGCCTCGAAATCGTTGAGCACGACGATGTCGCTCAGGCCGAGGCTGGCGAACATTTTCCTCGGCTTGACGATCCAGGGGCAGTTGGTCAGCTCGATCTCGTCGCCGTCGACCGGGCCAGCCACCGCCAGCACCGCCGAATTGGGACGCACCGACGAGCGGTCGAGCACGGCCGCCTGGATCGCCTCGTCGATGGTGTTGTAGTTTGCCGTCTGGACGATGGTCGGCTCGCCAGCCTCGGAATTGGCGTCGAGCACGATCGAAAAGCGCGCATTGGTGCCGCCGATGTCGCCGATCAGGATCGGAAACCGCAGCAAAGTGTCGTCGTCGCCTGTGCGTGGCATGCTCTCGTCCGTCTCCGGCGCCCCCGACGGCATCTGGCCGTTCTTCCGTTGACTAGCGCATGGGTTTGAAAAGGGAAACGGTTTTCGACCCCGGCGGCGCGCTGAGGCCGGCTCTGCGGCCAAACCGCCACGGTTTCGCAAAAATGCGGCGCTGAACCGATTGAGTCTGCCTATAAGCCGTGATCGTCAGTTTCCAGGCGGCCGCGGTCTCGGCAGCGGCACGCCGATCTCGGGCGTCGCCGTGAAAGCGTTCATCGTGCTTGGCAAGCCGGCGGCGGCCGGGGTGGCGGGCAACGAGGGCGCTTCGGGTTCGGGCGCGGCAGCCGCGACCGGCACGCCGCCGCCATGGTAGGTCGCCGCCTCGGCCGACGACGGCCCCGGCGCGTCGAGCACGGCGCGGCATTCGCTCGGCAGGTTCTCCATCGTCATCAGGTCGCGGGCCTTGGGCGCATCGGGGTTCTTGTTGGGGCGCCAGGGCTCCTGCGTGAACCACCAGGCCAGCGGCTTGCCGCAACCGTCATCGTCCGGCGTCGCTTCCTGCGCCTTGCAGCCGGGCGATCCGGGCTGACAGCCGATGCGCATGTGGAAATGATAGTCGTGGCCCCAGAACGGCCTGACCTTACGCAGCCAGAAGCGGTCGCCCTTGACGGTATCGCAGAGCTTTTTCTTGATGCCCGGATTGACCAGGATGCGCTCGACCTGGCTGTAGCTCGCCGCGCGCTTCAAAAGCCTTGTGTGCGCTGGCGTCCACAGCGCGTCCTTCACCAGATGGGTCTTCTCATCGACCATCAAGGTGGCGCTCATCGATTCGCGCTGCGCCATCGACAGCGGGCGGCTGGGCATCGGCGTCAGCCAGATGTCGGCGTCGAGCCCGATCTGGTGCGAGGCATGTCCTGTCAGCATCGGGCCGCCGCGCGGCTGCGAAATGTCGCCGATCAGCAGGCCTGGCCAACCATCGGCCGCTGCGTCGCGCGACAATTTCTCGACTACCGCGATCATCGCCGGATGGCCCCAGCGGCGGTTGCGCGACGGCCGCATCACCTGCCAGGTCGGACCGTCCAAGGGAATGGCGACGCCGCCGGCAAAACAGCCCTTGGAATAGAATCCGATCGACTGCGCCGCGGTGGCGGCCGGCAGTTTCTTGGCGCCGAACAGGTCTTTTGCCCGCTCCTCGGCGCTCGCCGGCTGAACGGCTAACCCAAGCACGGCAAGCAGGCCGACCGCAGCGGCCAACAGGGGCGTTTTGCCGAAAGATGGCCTCATCGCTGTCTTCATGAACCCGGTTCTCCACCGCAATCCCAAGGCCGAATCATAGCACGCCGCGCCCGCGGCTTCGATCGTCAGCGCTTCATCGGGCTGCGCGCTTCGCCGTCACGCCAATCGCCGCTTGCCCACATATGATCGAAGGCGGCGCGGTAGTCGCGAAAGCGCAGGGAATAGCCCGCCGCCTTGATCGCCGCGTTGGCGACACGCTTGTTCTCGCCATAGAAGGACCGCGCCATGGGCGAAAGTTGGGCGGCGTCGAAGGGAATCTCGGGCGGCGGCTCTATGCCCATCAGCGAAGCGGCATAGGCGACGACATCCTGTGGCGGCGCCGGCAGATCGTCGGTGACGTTGAAGATGCCGCCTGTGTTTCCTTCGATGAGTTGCCACAGGGAGCCTGCAATGTCCTCGCAATGGATGCGGTTGAACACCTGGTCTGGCTTGACCAGCCGCCTTGCGGTGCCGTTTTCCAGATTGACCAGCGCGTTGCGGCCGGGGCCGTAGATGCCGGACAGGCGCAGGATCGCCCCCGGTCGGCCGATCTCGCGGCCCAGCTCCAGCCAGTCCTGTTCGGCGGCAACTCGCATCACCGAGCGCTTCGACACCGGCCGGCATTCAGCCATTTCATCAACCCAGGCGCCGTCATAATTGCCATAAACCCCGACCGTAGAGAGATAGCCGATCCATTCCAGCAAAGGCATTTGAGCGATTGCCGCGCGCGCGGCATTCAAAACGGGATCGCCGGCCTCTTCCGGGGCAATCGAAATCAGCAGATGCGTTGTTTTTCCCAATGCATCACCGATTTCGCCGGTCATCGCGCCGTCGAACAGGAGCGGCGCGATACCGGCCTGCCGCAGCGTCTCGAATTTTTCCGGCGAGCGTGTCGTGCCGAAGATCGTCGCGGCGCCTTTGTTAGCCCGAGCAAAAGCCCTGCCGGAATAGCCGGCGCCGAAGATGAAGATCTGCTTTTCGCTCATGCATTCGCCCTGGTTGGCCGCGCCAGACGCCATTCGTCGCGCACGGCTTCGTCGCTCTCGGTTTTCAGGCCGATGGCTGCCCTTTCTGAATATTCGGCGTCGAGCACCAGCCGCGCCAGCGCCCATATTGCCGCGCCCCGCACCAGCGGCGAAGCATCGTCCAGCAAGACGCGCACAGTGTCGGCAAGAGAGGCATCGCCGGAATTGCCGGCGGCGATCAGCACGTTGCGAATGAACCGGTCGCGGCCGATGCGTTTTATCGGCGAACCGGAGAAGAAAGCGCGGAAGGCCACGTCATCGAGACCCAAAAGGTCGGCGAGCGGCGGCTCGCGCAAATCATCGCGCGCGACGAGTTTTGCTTCGGAAGCCGCCCTGGCGAATTTGTTCCACGGGCAGGCGGCAAGACAATCGTCGCAGCCATAGATGCGGTTGCCGATCTTTTCACGGAACTCATGCGGGATCGGCCCCTTGTTCTCGATGGTGAGATAGGAAATGCAGCGCCGCGCATCGAGCCGGTAGGGCGCCGGAAAAGCATCGGTCGGGCACGCGTCGAGGCAGGCGCGGCAGGAGCCGCAATGATCGATCTCGGCGCGGTCGGGCACGAGTTCGGCGGTGGTGAAGATGGTGCCGAGGAACAGCCAGGAGCCGTGCTCGCGGCTGACCAGATTGGTGTGCTTGCCTTGCCAGCCGAGCCCGGCGGCCTCGGCCAGTGGCTTTTCCATCACCGGCGCAGTGTCGACGAACACCTTCACATCACCGCCGGCGCGCGCCACGAGCTTGCCTGCGATCTCCTTCAGCCGCCCCTTCATCACATCGTGATAGTCGCGGTTCTGCGCATAGACCGAGATGGCGCCACGGTCGCGCTTGGCCAGCACGCCGCCCGGATCATGGTCGGGGCCGTAGTTCATCGCCAGCACGACGATCGACCGCACCTGCGGCCACAGTGCCGCCGGTTCGGCCCGGCGTTGCAGCGTCTCGGCGATCCAGTCCATCGACCCGTGAAACCCGTCCGCGACGAATTCGGCCAGGCGCGCCGGCGCCAGCGGGATCGCATCGGGGGAGGTGACGGCGACGGCATCGAAGCCGGCGCGCTGCGCCTCCGCGTCGATCAGCGCGCGCAGTTTCGCGGGGTTAGAAGTCGAGGTCCGCATAGTGCGACACCGGTGACAGGCCACGCACCCGGTCGGTCAAAAGCGGCCGGAAAGAGGGCCGCGACTTGACCCGCGTGTACCACTCGCGTGCAGCGCTGTGCTCGCGCCAGTCGATCTCGCCGAGATAATCGAGCACCGACAGCGTCGCCGCGGCCGCGAGATCGGCATAGGTGACCCTCGAACCGGCCAGCCAATGGCGGGTGCCGGCCAGCCAGTTGGTGTATTTCATGTGCTGGCGGATGTTGGCGCGCGCGGCACGGATCGCGCCCGAATCGGGCGAGCCGCCGCCCGCCGTTTCCGGCATGACCGGCTTCAGCACGCGCTCGCGCACCAGATGGCGGGTAACTTCGCTTTCAGCCTTGTTGAGATACCAGTCGATGAGCCGGCGGATTTCGGCGCGCTGCATCGGGTCCTCGGCGAACAGCCGCTTGTCGCGCTTCAGCACACCGCGCGTTTCATCGAGATATTCCGAAATCACCGTCGCGCCGACGATCGGCACGTCGCCTTCGGCCAGCAGGATCGGCAGCGTGCCGGCCGGGTTCAGCGCCAGGAACTCCTTGCGCCGGGTCCACGGCTTTTCCTCGATCAAAGCCAGCTCCTCGCCATACTCGCCGAATGCGAGGCGGACGAAGCGACAGGTGGCGAACATGGGATGGTGGAAAAGCGTCAGCATGGTTCCGCGATGATAAAGCGCACTGGCGAATCGCAGGGCGCACCGGTAAGTCTTGGCCGCCCGGTTAGCGGGCCGTCAGGGTGTTGCGACCTATAGGGGGACTTCAACGCCATGACAAGCAAGCCCTTCTGTCAGCCGTCACGCCAATGCCGAGGTAGCCATGGAAAGCCAGACCATCGTCGAAGCCCTGCTGCTCGGCCTGCTGGAGGGGCTGACCGAGTTCATCCCGGTGTCGTCGACCGGCCATATTCTGCTTGCCGGTCATTTCCTCGGCTTCCATTCGACCGGCAAGGCCTTCGAGATCCTGATCCAGCTCGGCGCCATCCTGGCGATCCTCAGCGTCTATTTCCGCCGGCTGTGGAAGATGCTGCTCGACCTGCCGCATGACCGGCTGACGCGGCATTTCGCCATCGGCATCCTGATCGCCTTCCTGCCGGCGGCGATCATCGGCGCGCTGGCGCATGATTTCATCAAGACGGTGCTGTTCGAATCGCCGAGGCTGATCTGCATCATGCTGATCATCGGCGGCGTCGTACTGCTGGCGGTGGACCGCATGAACCTCAAGCCGGTCTACCGCGATGTCGAGCGCTTCCCGACCCGGCTTTACCTGCAGATCGGGCTTTTCCAGTGCCTGTCGCTCATTCCCGGCACATCGCGTTCGGGCTCGACCATCGTCGGCGCCCTGCTTTTGGGCGTCGATAAGCGCGCGGCCGCGGAATTTTCCTTCTTCCTTGCGATCCCGACCATGGTCGGCGCCTTCGCCTTCGACCTGTTCAAGAACCGCAACGTGCTGAGCAGCGCCGACCTGCCGATCATCGCCGTCGGCTTCGTCGCCGCCTTCGTCACGGCGCTCATAGTCGTACGCTTCCTGCTCGATTACGTCTCGCGCAACGGCTACTCGCTGTTCGGCTGGTGGCGGCTGGTGGTGGGTATTGTCGGGCTGGCGGCGCTGATGGTTTGGGGGTGAGCTTACCCTCCCCCTTGTGGGGAGGGTAAGCTACTCAATTCCTTCCGTAAAACGCGTTCTCGACATGCACCGGCCAGCGCCAGGGCAGCACCGCGACCATGTCGAAGCGCATCGACAATCTGCCGTAGTCCGCTTGGCGTGACAGCCAGATGTCAGCCGCGCCTTCTATGCGACGCTCCGATTCGTGACCGATCGCCTCCATGGCTTCCATCAGCGTGCGGCGCGCCTTGACCTCGACGAACAGCACCAGATCGCCGCGCCGCGCGATCAGGTCGATCTCGCCGAAGCGTGTGCGGTGGCGGCGCGCAAGAATCCTGTAGCCCTTCATCATCAGGGCTGCCGCCGCCAGCCATTCGCCGCGATGACCGCGTCGATAGGCTTTCAGGCGGCTGGAGCTCGGGCGCTCAGCCACTGTCGCTTTCTCCAGAAATCTCCCTGAGCTCTAGCAGCCGCCGATAGAGCGCCTGTTTCTGGCCGCCGGTCATTTTCGCGGCTTCCGCAGCCGCCTTGGAAGCCGGCATCTCGGCGGCGAGCGACAGCAGCAGGCGGTCGATATCGGCGGGCTCGTCCGCCTTGGCCTCGGCCGGGCCGACGCAGACGACGATCTCGCCCTTCGGCGTATCGGCCGCAGCATAGTGGTCGGCCAGCGCCTGCAGCGTGCCGGTTCGCATCTCCTCGAAGGTCTTGGTCAATTCCCTGCCGATAGCCGCCTTTCGCTCGCCGCCCAGCGCTTCGACCATGGCACCGAGGGATTCGGCCAGCCGACGCGGCGATTCGAAGAAGATCAGCGTCGCCGGCACGGCTTTCAGTGCCTCCAGCCGCGTCAACCGCTGCCCGGTCTTCACCGGCAAAAATCCGGCGAACATGAAGGCATCGGAGGGCAGGCCGGATGCGGTCAACGCCGCAAGCGGCGCCGACGGGCCGGGGATCGGCACGACGCGAATGCCGTGGTCGAGCGCCTCGCCGACCAGCCGGTAGCCGGGATCGGATACCAGCGGCGTGCCGGCATCGGAGATCAGCGCCACGCTCTGCCCGGCCTGAAGTGCCGATATCAGCTTCGGCCCGGCCTCGCCGGCATTGTGTTCATGATAGGCCGTGGTGCGGCGGCGAATGCCGTAGCGCTCGAGCAGCACGCGCGACACCCGCGTGTCTTCGCAGGCGACGATGTCGGCCGCGGCCAGCGTCTCCAGCGCGCGCAGCGTGATGTCGGCGAGATTGCCGATCGGCGTCGCCACCAGATAGAGCGCCGGCTCCAATGGCCGTGCCGCGATCTCGGTCTGCCCGACCACATAGCTGCGCTTGCTCGTCTCTGCGGTCACCGATGACTTCTCCATTCAGCCCTGTTTGGCACGGCTGACGCGGGCTTGCAAAAGCTGACGCCGATGTAAGGAATTCGCCTTTCCTTTGCCACAGTGGGGAACCAAACCGGCGTTGGCAGATTAGCCCCCTGATTCCGGAGGAGGACAGGATGGACAGCCTGAAGATACAGGACGCTTTCGAGCCTTACTATGCCGGCCGCAAGCGCGGTGCCGCGCCCACGGCCAAGCGCCCGCCTGCCAAGACCGAGAACAGCCTGACCAAAGAGCGGACCGCGAGCACCTCGCCGACGAAGGGCAGGCATTCCGACAGCAACAAACCAGACAGCACGACGGAGCACTGACCGGACGATGCCCAATCGCTTCGACATCTTCATCACCCGTCTTGAAACAAAGAATGCCCGCAACGGCGCGCAACTAGCCTCGATAGGCGACCAGCACCGCGCCCGCCGCGATAAGGGCGACGCCAAGCCAATTCGCTCCGGACAACCGCTCGCCGAGAAAGGCCGCGCCAAACACCGCCACAAGCACGACGCTTAGCTTGTCGATCGGCGCCACCTGCGCCGCATTGCCGATCTTGAGCGCCCGAAAATAGCAGAGCCATGAGGCGCCGGTCGCCAGACCGGACAGGCCGAGGAAAGCCCAGGTCTTTCCCGAGATTGTAGCCGGCGACTGGAACTGGCCGCTGGCGAGCAGGATGGCACCGAGCACGATCAGGATGATGACCGTGCGGATGAAGGTGGCGAAATCGGAATTGATGTTCTCGATGCCGACTTTGGCGAAGACCGCCGTCAGGGCCGCGAATGCAGCCGAGAGGAGGGCCCAGAATTGCCAGGAGGATACGGTCAGGTTCATGCCGGTGGCCTTTGCGGATGGCGTCTCAACCGAGATACCGTGAAACGCGTGCCTTCAGAAGGCTAATCAACTCAAGATCCATGAATTCATACTCGTCAGGTATATCGAGGCAGATAACACGGGCCTTCCTCAGGCTGGCCTTGAATTTCTTCTGCAGTTTGGTGCGGTGCGCCTTTTCCATGACGAAGATGAGGTCGGCCCACGCCACCAGATAATGCGTCAGCGGCGTGTCGGCATCGTGGTTGGTCCCCGCCGAGGCCACCTCGATATCCCGGCGCGTTGAAAACACCTGTTCGGCGGTCGGGCTGCGCAAGCGGTTCTGGCTGCATACGAAGAGGACGTTCTTCAAGGGTTAGCGCGCCAGGTCCGCCACTACGGCGTCGAGCACGATCATACCGGCCGGCGTGGCGCGCAGGCGCGAATTGCCGATCGGCGCTACCAGCCCCTCTCCCTGCAGCATCGACAGTCGCGCGCTCGACAGGCCGCGTCCGGAGAACGCTTCGTAGCGGGAGAGGTCGATGCCTTCGGCGAGCCGCAGGCCCATCAGCAGGAATTCGTCGGCCTCTTCCGAACGCGTCAGGATTTCGCCGCCGGTGACGCCATGGCCCTTGGCCTCGACCAGATTGGCCCAGGTTTCCGGCATCCGCTCGGCGATCGTCACCGTGCGGCGACCATTTTCGACGAAGCGGCCATGCGCGCCCGGCCCGACGCCGACATATTCGCCATAGCGCCAATAGGTGAGGTTGTGCCGGCTCTCGGCGCCCGGCCTTGCGTGGTTGGAGATCTCGTAAGCCGGCAAACCATGCGCCGATGTAATCTCCTGCGTCAGCGCATAGAGGTCGGCGGCGTGGTCATTGTCGGGAATGATGAATTTCTTTGCCGCGTGCAGGGCGTGGAAGGGCGTGCCTTCCTCAATGGTCAGCTGGTAAAGCGACAGATGGTCGGCGGCATGGCCGATCGCCTGTTCCAGCTCCGATGCCCAAGCCTCCGGCGTCTGGCCGGGCCGGGCATAGATGAGGTCGAAGGACAGCCTTGGGAATATTTCCCGCGCGAGGCCGATGGCGTGCAGCGCTTCCTCGACATTGTGCAGCCGCCCGAGGAAGCGCAAATCCTTGTCATCCAGCGCCTGCACGCCGAGCGACACGCGGTTGACGCCGGCTGCCCGGTAGCCGCGAAAGCGTTCGGCCTCGACCGAGGACGGATTGGCCTCCAGCGTCACCTCGATGCCATCAGGCACAGTCCAGTTCTTCGCCACGGCGTCCAGAACCCTGGCCACGGTTTCCGGCTTCATCAGCGACGGCGTGCCGCCGCCGAGAAAGATGCTGGTCACCTCGCGCAGCCCGGTGCGTTCGCGCATCGTCGCCAGTTCGGCCTCGAAGGCGGCGGCAAAGCGCTCCTGGTCGACTGGCTGGTGGCGGACATGGCTGTTGAAGTCGCAATAGGGGCATTTGGCCGCGCAGAACGGCCAATGGACATAAACGCCGAAGCCGGGCGTCCGGTCGAGCAGCATGCTCATGGCGAGCCCAATCTCGCTTTGGCGAACTTCTGGAAGGCGCGAGCGCGATGCGACAGCGCCGTCGGCTGGCCGGGCTTCCAGCCGTGCTTTTCCTCGGCCGTCATCTCACCAAAAGTCTTGTCGAAGCCGTCGGGGAGGAAGACCGGGTCGTAGCCGAAGCCGAGTTCGCCGCGCGGCGGCCAGACCAGCGTGCCTTCGGCCTCGCCGCGATAATATTCCGCCTCGCCGTCGGGAAACGCCAGGCAGATGACGGCGACGAAGCGTCCCTTGCGCTGTTGCGGCAAGGCCGCGCCGACTTCCTGCAACGCCACTTCGGTGCGCTGCATGGCCATGCCGAAATCGCGCGATCCATCCGGGGTTTCGGCCCAGTTGGCGGTGTAGACGCCGGGCGCGCCGTCGAGCGCGTCGACGCACAGGCCGGAATCGTCCGACAGCGCCGGCAGGCCGGTCGCCTTGGCTGCGGCGAGCGCTTTGATGTAGGCGTTCTCCTCGAAGGTGGTACCGGTCTCGTCCGGTTCCGGCAGGCCATACTCCTTGGCCGATTTCGCTTCGAAGCCGAACGGCCCCATCAGGTCGGCGAATTCGCGCAGCTTGCCTTCATTGTGGCTGGCGACGACGATCTTCTTTCCGTCGAGAGAATGCATCAAAGGCCCCAGATTCGTGGCTCGGCGAATTCGATCGAATTGCCCGAGGGGTCGCGTGTATAGATCGAACGGCCGCCCTGCGGCCATTCAAATTCGCTTTCGATAGCGATGTTCTTCGCCTCGAGATGCGCTTTCCAGCGCACGATTTCGTCGGCGGTCGCAGCAAAGCAGAGATGGCCTTCGCCGACCGTGCCGTGCGGCGGCACCGGCAGCCTGGCGTCGGACGCCGGCGGGATTTTGGTCGCCTCGGCGTTGAAGACGAGCAGCACGCCGGGGCCGCAGCGGAAGAAGAGATGCCGGCCGGCCACCTTGCCGAGGAGGGGGAGGCCGAGGATGTCGGTGTAGAAGGTTTCCGCTGCGGTCAGGTCGCTGACGTAGAGAGCTGATTCAAGGATGGCAGAGGGCATCACGAGGCACCCCCCTCTGCCCTGCCGGGCATCTCCCCCGCAAGGGGGGAGATTGGCAGCCTCCGCATCGCCGCGCCCTTTGCAACGTTAGAGATTAGCGAAGCCCGAAACGACATCCGATCTCCCCCCTTGCGGGGGAGATGCCCGGCAGGGCAGAGGGGGGTGTTCAAGCTCGGCATTTAATCCTAAGCCACTGCCATCTGCTGCAAACTCACCAACCGCTGGATGCCTTTCTTGGCCAGGCCCATCAAGTCCGCGAACTGCTCTTCGGAGAAAGGCTCGCCCTCGGCGGTGCCTTGGATCTCGACGATGCCACCCTTGCCGGTCATGACGAAATTGGCGTCGGTGCCGGCCGCGGAATCCTCGATATAGTCGAGGTCGATAACCGGCTGACCGTCATGGATGCCGCAGGAGATCGCAGCGACATGGTCCTTCAGCACCTTGGCGACGCTGGCCATCTGGCGCGCTTCCATCCAGCGCAGGCAGTCATACAGCGCCACCCAGCCGCCGGTGATCGATGCGGTGCGGGTGCCGCCATCGGCCTGGATGACGTCGCAGTCGACGGTGATCTGCTGCTCGCCCAGCGCCTGCAAATCGACCACGGCGCGCAGGGAGCGGCCGATCAGCCGCTGGATTTCCAGCGTGCGGCCGCCCTGCTTGCCGGCCGAAGCCTCGCGGCGCATGCGCTCGCCGGTCGAGCGCGGCAGCATGCCGTATTCGGCCGTCACCCAGCCCTTGCCGGAATTGCGCATCCAGCCAGGCACTTTTTCCTCAAGGCTGGCCGTGCACAGGACATGCGTGTCGCCGAACTTCACCAGGCACGAGCCTTCGGCATGCTTGGAGACGCCGCGCTCGAAGGAGATGGCACGCATTTCGTCGAATTGGCGTTTGGAAGGGCGCATTCAGGCTGCTTTCTTGTCATTTTTCGGAATCTTGGCCGGCTTGTAACCGCATGGGACGCGTGGCGCAAAGGAAAATGGCCTGACGATCTGACGCAGACACCGGGTGATCTCACACAGACACCGGGTGATCTCACAAAGACACCGGGTTGCGCGGGTGCAGTGTAAGTCTATATCGTTGGGCCGGAGGTTTTTGGCCGTATGACCAAGGCAGTCGATCCCGCTTCGCAGTCGCCCGCGCTTCAGTCGCTCGATATGCGTTCCCGCGACATCTTCCGGCGCATTGTCGATTCCTACCTCAGGGACGGTGAACCGGTGGGCTCGCGCAGCCTGTCGCGTATCCTGCCGTCCTCGCTGTCGCCGGCGACCATCCGCAACGTGATGAGCGATCTCGAGCATCTCGGCCTGATCTACGCGCCGCACATCTCGGCCGGCCGGTTGCCGACGCAGGCCGGCCTGCGTTTCTTTGTCGATGCCTTCATGGAGCTTGGCGACCTTTCCGACGAGGAGCGCCGCGCCATCGAGGCACAGGTTCGGGCGTCCGGCTCGGGCGCGACGCTGGAGCACATGCTGACCGAGGCCAGCCAGATGCTGTCGGGCATGTCGCGCGGCGCCGGCCTGGTTCTGGCCGCCAAGAACGAGGTGGCGCTGAAGCACATCGAATTCATCCAACTCGAACCGACCAAGGCGCTGGCGGTGCTGGTGTCGCAGAATGGCGACGTCGAGAACCGCGTCGTCGAGCTGCCTGCCGGCATCACCGTCTCGCAACTGCACGAGGCCTCAAATTTCCTCAACGCCCATATACGCGGCCGAACGCTTGCCGAGGCGCGGATCGAGATCGCCCGCATCAAGGAAGAGACCAGGGCCGCGCTCGACACGCTGTCGCAGGACCTGGTCGAGAAGGGGCTGGCGGTGTGGGCCGGCGCCGACAGTGGCCTGCCGGCACGGCTCATCGTGCGCGGGCGCGCCAATCTGCTCGAAAACGTCACCGCCCAGGCCGACATCGAACTGCTGCGCCATTTGTTCGAGGACATGGAGACGCAGGACGGGCTTATCCAGTTGCTTGACCTCGCCGAAGAGGGATCGGGCGTGCGCATCTTCATCGGCTCGGAAAACAAGCTGTTTTCGCTGTCGGGCTCGTCGCTGGTTGTCGCGCCCTATCGCGACAAGGATGCCCGCGTCGTCGGCGCGCTCGGCGTCATCGGCCCGACCCGGCTGAACTACGCGCGCATCGTCCCAATGGTCGACTATACGGCGCAGCTGATTTCCCGCATGCTGCGCTGAGCTGATCCAACCGAGGAGACGATGATGGCGCTCGAAGAATTCAAGGCCCGGATCAGCCTGCTGCTGGAAGAGATGGTCAACCAGCCGGAAGACCAGCACGAGATCCAGGAGCAGTTGCGTGAAAAACTGCAGGAAATGCGCGCCATGGGATTGCCGCTGCCGGCTGACCTCGTCGAGTTGGAAAAACGCCTCGACGACGATTTTTACGCCGCCGGGACCTGAGCCGGGAAACCGGAAGCTTCCTCCACCTCATCGTGTGCCGTGGAACGATCGACGAGACCGCTCGTTCCTGTTCTCACGCCCAAACATTGGAGGACCGAATGATGCGTTTTGCCGGCCCCGCAATTTCCGCCGCACTGTTTCTCTCGACCGCTTCATTCGCCCAGCAGGCGGACGATCCGGTGCTCAAAGGCGCGGCCGCATTCGGCGACTGGCGAGCGGACAAGCCGGGCACACGCCGCCTGATCAGACCGGACGATCTGCCTAAGCCCTATGCCACCCGGTCGACCTCGAACAGCGCCGGCGTTGCGGACATGCCGGCAGACGCGAAGCTGCAACTGCCGCCGGGGTTCTCGGCCGAGCTGGTTGCATCGGGCATCGACAATCCACGCGTCGTGCGCGTCGCGCCGAATGGCGACCTGTTCGTCGCCGACAGCGAGGCCAACCAAGTCCGCATCTACCGTCTGGCCGAAGGCAGTGCGAAGCCTGCGCAGGACGGCATCTTTGCCGGCAATCTCAACCAGCCCTATGGTATTGCCTTCTATCCGCCAGGCGCTGACCCGCAATGGGTCTATGTCGCCAATAGCGACAGCATCGTGCGTTTTGCCTACCGCAATGGCGACCTGAAGGCCTCCGGCGATCCAGAAACCATCGTCGACAACATCCCGGCCAATCACCACTGGACCCGCGACATCGCTTTTTCGCCGGACGGCAAGACGCTTTATCTGTCGGTCGGCTCGGGATCGAATGTCGCCGAGGACATGGGCCAGGAGCCGAAGGGCGGACTCGACGCCTGGGCGGCGTCGCAGGCGCTCGGCGCGCCATGGGGATCCGAAGATGGCCGCGCCGATGTGCTGGCCTTCGATCCCGATGGCAAGAGCGGCCGCATCTTTGCCACCGGCCTGCGCAACTGCTCGGGCATGACCGTGCAGCCGGCGACCGGCGCGCTGTGGTGCGTCGTCAACGAACGGGATGCGCTTGGCGACAATGTGCCGCCCGAATACGCGACCGTGGTCAAGGACGGCGCCTTCTATGGCTGGCCGTGGTATTATATCGGCGACAATGAGGATCCGCGCCACAAGGGTGAGCGCCCCGATCTTGCCGGCAAAACGACCGTTCCCGATGTGCTGATGCAGGCGCATTCGGCGCCGCTCAACATCGCCTTCTACGATGGGAAGAGCTTTCCGGCCGAATACAAGGGCGATGCTTTCGTCGCTCTGCACGGGTCATGGAACCGCGGCAACCGGACCGGCTACAAGGTGGTGCGGTTGCTGTTCAAGGACGGCAAGCCAACCGGCGAATATGAGGATTTCATCACCGGCTTCGTCGTCTCGAACGGTGAGGTCTGGGGGCGGCCGGTCGGCGTGGCGGTGGCCCTGGATGGCGCGCTGATCGTCACCGAGGACGGCAACGGCACCATCTGGCGTGTCACCCATGGCGACGGTCGTTCCTGAGCGCAGTTCGCACAGGCGTGGTGCAATCGAATCCGAGTTTCAGGGAATTCACGCCCGCCGGACTTTGTGCGATAGGATGCCGTGATAGCAGCGTCGCGCAAGGCCGCAACCATGACCCTCACCGGATTCCTCGCCTACAGCGCCGCTCTCGGCATCGCCGCCGCGATTCCTGGTCCCGGCATCACCGCGCTGGTCGCCCGTGCGCTCGGCTCCGGCTTCCGCTCGTCGCTGGCGATGTCTTTTGGCCTGATGGTTGGCGACATCACCTATCTGACCGCCGTGGTGCTTGGCCTCGCCTTCGTCGCCCAGAGTTTCGGCATGGTTTTCCTCGCTATCAAATGGCTCGGCGTCGCCTATCTCGCCTTCCTCGGCTGGCGCTTCTGGAACAGCGGCATCACGCCCGAGACCGTCGAGGCCAGAAAAGGCAAGGGCGGCTTGCTGTCGAGCTTTGCCGCCGGCCTGACCCTCACGCTCGGCAATCCGAAGACGATGATCTTCTATCTCGCCATCACGCCGACCATCGTCGACCTGAAAACCATCACGCTGGCCGACTACGGCATTCTCGTCGCGCTGACGATCGTCGTGCTTCTGGTGGTGCTGGTGCCGTATCTGGCGCTGGCCGCCAAGGCGCGCTGGTTCCTGAAGTCGCCGCGCGCGCTCAAGGCGCTGAACCGTACGGCTGCCGGCTTCATGGTCGGTGCCGCTGCAGCGATTGCCGCCCGCCAATAGCGGGCTTTCGGCCAAAGCATTTCGCAAACAGGCCTTTGCGGGAAATGCTTTTCCGAGACGGCACTGTTTTAGACACAGGTCTCACTCGGATATTTTCAATCGACAGTCTATCTTGCGCGGTCGAAGGTCCTATGTTGCCCGCAAATCCACTTGCCTGAAATTCTGGGAGCGAAACCAATGAACAAGCCCACCACATCAGCCCGCGTGCCCGGCCGCGGCCGCGTCTACGATTCCATCACCGACACGATCGGCGATACGCCTCTGGTGCGGCTCGACAAGTTCGCTCGGGAAAAGGGCATCGTCGCCAATCTCATCGCCAAGCTCGAATTCTTCAATCCGATCGCCTCGGTCAAGGACCGCATCGGCGTGGCGATGATCGAGGCGCTGGAGGCGTCAGGCAAGATTTCTCCCGGCAAGACCACGCTGATCGAACCGACGTCGGGCAACACCGGCATCGCGCTTGCCTTCGCCGCTGCCGCCAAGGGCTACAAGCTGATCCTGACGATGCCCGAAACGATGTCGATCGAGCGCCGGAAAATGCTGGCGCTGCTCGGCGCGGAGCTAGTGCTGACAGAAGGCCCGAAAGGTATGAAGGGCGCCATCGCCAAGGCCGACGAACTGGCAGCGACGATCCCCAACGCGATCATCCCGCAGCAGTTCGAGAACCCGGCCAATCCGGAAATCCACCGCACGACGACGGCCGAGGAAATCTGGAACGATACGCATGGCGAGGTCGATATCTTCGTCGCCGGCATCGGCACCGGCGGCACCATCACCGGCGTCGGCCAGGTGCTGAAGAAGCGCAAGCCCTCCGTGCATGTCGTCGCCGTCGAGCCGGACTCCTCGCCGGTTCTGTCGGGCGGCCAGCCCGGCCCGCACAAGATCCAGGGCATCGGCGCCGGCTTTGCGCCCAAAATCCTCGACACGACGATCTATGACGAGATCGTCAAGGTGTCGAACGAGGATTCGGTCGCCAATGCCCGCCTCGTCGCCCGCCTCGAAGGCGTGCCGGTCGGCATCTCTTCGGGCGCCGCCCTGCAGGCGGCCATCGTCGTCGGCTCGCGGCCGGAGAACAAGGGCAAAAATCTTGTGGTGGTCATCCCGTCCTTCGCCGAGCGTTACCTGTCGACAATCCTGTTCGAGGGGCTGGGATCGTAATCCGACGCTTCTTCGTGACCAAGCTGGCCCGCTGAAAAAACGCCCGTGGCCGCCATGGGCGGCTTGAGCGCCACACCGCTTCCGGTTCATATTTCCCCCGGCCTGCTTTGCGCGGGCCGGGGGAGAATTTCATGTACAAGCTTTATACCCGTCCCGGCAGCGGCGGCTTCGTGGTGGAGGCGGCGCTGGCGCTGGCCAATGTACCATTTGAGCAGATCGACGTGCCGAAGACCGACCGGCCCGATCCCGCCTTCCTCGACATCAGTCCGTTGAACCAGGTGCCGGTGCTGACCCTGCCGGACGGAAGCTCGATGACCGAATCGGCAGCGATCTGCATTGTGCTTGCCGAGCGCCACCCCGACGCCAATTTGGCGCCGGGAGCAGAAGCGCCTGCCCGCGCGGATTTCCTGCGCTGGATGGCCTTTATGTCGTCTGTTCTCTATTCGGCAGTGCTGCGTTTCTACTACGCATACCGCTACACGGCCGATCCCGAAGGCACCAAGGCGGTCAAGCTGGCGGCCGTGGCCGAGATGGACCGCGGCTTTGCCGTTCTCGATGCCGCGCTCGAGGGCCGTGACTGGCTGGTCGGTGACCGGATGTCGCTGGCCGACATCTATCTGGTCATGCTGGTGGCCTGGCATCCCGACATCGACAGCGCGCGGACGGCATGGCCGAACATCGAACGCCTGTGGGCGCGGCTGCGCGACCATCCGCTGATGAAGACGCTCAACACCTCGCACGAGATGTGGCCGGGCTGAAGCTCAATTTCTGAGCACCGCCCGTTTTCCCTGCAGGAACCGGCGCACCGCCGGGTCTCGCTCGAGGCCGATCGCCCGGTCGTAGGCTTCGCAGGCTTGCGGTACCTGACCAAGCCTGGCCAGGAGACCGGCGCGTGCGGCCCAATAGGGCTGGTACTCGTCAAGCCGCTTGTCGTCGCCCAGCACGTAAAGGGCCGCCAATCCGGCCACTGCGCCCTCGGCCTCGGCGATCGCCACCGCGCGGTTTATCGCCACCACCGGCGATCCTGCGATCGAAAGCAGCGCGTCGTAGAGTTCCTGGATCGCCACCCAGTCGGTGCGGCCGGTGAACCTTCGTGCCGCATGCGCGGACTGCACGGCCGCCTCAAGCTGGTAACGGCCGATGACGCCCTTGGACGCGGCGTGGGAAAGCAGCGCCTCCGCCTCATCGATGAGGGCGCGGTCCCATAGAAGGCAATCCTGTTCCGCCAGCGGCACGAAGTCGCCTTCGGCACTGCGCCGTGCGGCGCGGCGGGACTCAGCAAACAGCATCAGCGACAAGAGGCCCAGTGCCTCCGGCTCCTCCGGCAACAGCGAAGCCACCAGCCGGCCGAGCCAGATGCCTTCGGTCGCCAGGTTGCGGCGCCGCGTTTCGGTGCCCGCCGGGTCGGTCCAGCCTTCGGCGAAGGCGGCGTAGATCGCTTCCAGCACCGCATCCAGCCGTTCCCCGAGTTCGGCCCGCTCCGGCACGCGGAACGGAATGCCGGTTTCACGGATGCGGGACTTGGCCCGCACCAGGCGCTGGCCCATGGTTGCGGGCGAGACCAGGAAGGCGGAGGCGATCGTCGCGGCGTCGAACCCCAGCACCGTCTGCAGGATAAGTGGCGAGCGTACGCTCGATTCGATCGCCGGATGGGCGCAAGCGAACATCAGCCGCAGCCGATCGTCGGGCAGATCTTCCTCGGTCATGCGTGCCTCCGCCTCCTGCGCAATCAGCTTGAGATGCTCGCGGCCGGCCTCGCTGGTGAGCCGCCGCCGCACCGCATCGACGCGGCGCCGCCGCGCCACCGCCAGCAGCCAGGCTTCCGGCTTTTCCGGCACGCCGGTTCGCGGCCAGCGCTCGAGGGCGGCGGCAAAGGCATCGGCCAGCGCGTCCTCGGCGGCGGCCACGTCGCGCGTGCGGGCCGCGAGCCAGGCGACCAGCTTGCCGTAGCTCTGCCGCGCGGCCCCCGCGGCGGGCCCCCCCGCCGAGGACGGCGGCCCGGGCCGAACCGGGATTTTTTGGGGGAGTTGTGGGGGCATTAACCCCAAGGCCGCGAATAGCCCCGGGCCGGGGGGGG
>NZ_JAMYSG010000051.1:0-24245 GCF_040321815.1 Mesorhizobium sp. M0239 | reverse complement strand
CTCGTCGAAACCATCGAGGCAGCCGAATGCAAGAACTACTTCGAAAACGCAGGCTACGCTTCCGTCAAAATATGAAACGCTCTAGTATCGAAAGTCGATACGAAACCCACGGCAAGAGGTGCATTCCATGAACGGCCTTATCTTCGACGCGTTGAAGCGGACGCTGAAGGCGAAGGGCGTCACCTATCGCGAGCTTGCCGAACGCATGGGGGTTTCCGAGCCGACGGTGAAGCGCATCTTCCACGAGCGCAACTGCAAGCTCGACCGGCTGGTGGAGATCTGCGCTGCCGCCGGTGTCGAGCTGGAGAACGTGCTCGGCTCGATGAACCGGGGGCCTGGGCCGGTCAACCACATCGCGCCGGAGATCGAACGCAGGCTCGCCGGCCGGCCGGCACTGCTGTTCATCTTCGTCATGCTGTCGGAAAAATTCACGCCCGAGGGCATCATGCGCTCGCAAGGCCTGAGCGAAGCCTCGATGTTCCTCTATCTGCGCGATCTCGAGGAGCTCGGCCTGATCGCGCTCGGCCGCGGGCTCACGGCGAGATTGCTTGTCGAGACGCCGATCCAGTGGAATTTCGAAGGGCCGCTGCGGCCGCTGTTCGAGATGACCAACAAGAACTTCATCGGCTGGGCGATCACCCATATCGACAAGGAAGCGACCTTCGTCAGCTTTAGCAGGCGGATGCGGCCGGAGACGGCGGAGATGGTGCGACGCGAGGCGCAGGACCTCGCCGATCGCGCCAAACTGCTGGCCCATCACGACCAGCACACGACGCCGGAAGACGGGCTGGTCGGCTACAAATGGACGTTTGCCTTTGGCGCGACGCCATTCCCGGCGATCATGCCGATCGGGCCGCACGCGCGAGATGCCGGTGCGAGAGCAACGGACCCGGCCGCCAAGACACGGCGGCCGCTGCCGGCCTGATCGGCCAATCGTCTCAGCATGATTGCATCTGGCGGCTGAGCTTGCCGCGCACGGCCCTGGCGGTGCCGATGGCCACCATTTTCGCCGCTGTCTTGCCGCCTGGGCCTGCCATGCGGCCGGCGATGCCGACCGCGCCATTGACCGCGCCCATCATCTTCATCTGCCCGGCCGTCTCGTTCATGCTGGCCCTGCAGTCCTGCATTTTCCTGGTCGCCTCGACTGCAGCCAGGGCCTCGCCAAGGCCCTCCGGCGAGTCCGGGCCGGCCGCCAGCTCCGCCAATTGCGCATGCTGCTCTGGCGTGATCGGCGGGCTGGCGGCCGTCTGGCTGCAGCTGGACGCCAGCAGGCAGATAAGCATCGCGATCGGGCTGCCCCGCCTGACACGTGCCGTGGTTGGAAAAATGCCGCGATGTTCGGCCTCGAGGCTCCCGCTCGGAGTTGCTTTTCCCGCCACCCGTTTCCTGTTGCCCAACATCCTATCGCCCCATCGCCGGGCCGAGGATGAGGCTGCGGATTTTTGGCGTCAGCGGCCTGACGACATCGGCGAAGGGGTCGCCCTCGGCCCGCAAAGCCATCAACCCTTCGACCTCTTCGTCGATGGCGGCGATGGTCTCTGTCTTCTGTGCGTCGGTCAGCTCCTTCATGCCGGATATGGCATTCCTGAGCTTGGCGAAAATGGCATCGAGTTCTGCGACCGGCATCGTCGCCAGGAACCCGCGCATGGTCTCGCCAAGCGCGATCTTCCAGCTATCGGCGGTGAAACCGGCTGTGCCGATCAAGCCCTTGTCCGCGGCATCGCGCTCGTACCAGTCGGCGGCGATCTCCTCGTCATAGGCGAACTGACCGAATTCGGGTTGCAAGGCCTCGATCAGGCCGACGACCGCCGACGCATCCCGCGCTGTCAGCGCCAAGGCCTGCGGGCTGTCGAAGATCATGCCGGCAAGTGCGAGCGCGCCGGCCAGCCGGCGCATGGCTGCGAAACGCCGCTCAGCCATAACAATCCTCCGCAATGCCGGCCCGGGCACTGCTCGTCGCCTGGGACTGCAGAACCGAGCCGCCGATCGAGGCGGCCTGGCCGGCAATGACCCCACCATTGCCAGCCAGACCGCCAAGACCCCCCGCCATCGACAGGACACCGCCGAGCAGAGCCGCATTGGTCTGCGCCTTCGCCGCCGTCTTGGCGGCATCGGCGCAGGCCGTTTCCGTCGTCGGTTCGTTCTGGGCCTTCTTGCTGCCGGCCGCGCTCGCGATCGATGCCGGGTTGTTGTCGGCCTGGCCCGTTTGGCAGCCCGCCAGGGCAAGGGTCAGGGCCAGGAAAATGATCCTTTTCATGGTGCTGCTCATCATCGGGCAGCGCGCGGCGGCAGCTTGGCCTCGCGATGATCGGTCACCGCGTTGCCCAAGGCGATCGACAGCAGATAGACGCGCGGATTGAAGCCCGCCGCGGCCAGTGCCGACAGCGTCTTGAACAATTGCAAATGAAACATCGTGCCCCCTTGGATTGCCGCCAATGCGGTTCCGGTTTTGGAATCGCGCCGCAAACTAGGGGCATCGAAGGGGGTCAGCTTGGACAGAACGGCACTGAAAGCGGCCAAAACGGCCCGGGATTGACGTTTTGCAGGCCGCGGCGCATATGACCGCGCTCTTGGGCATGGGGGTGTCGATGACTGCGACGATGGGGCCGTCAGCTTCGTTCAGGCTGGCGACGGAGATGTTTCCGGAGCGGGATCGCGTCGAGATTACGCGCGAGGTTTACGGCCGCACCGTTCTGAGGGTGGACCTCGATCCGCTGGCGCCGGCGCAGATCGACATGCGGGTGCGCGCGTTGCCGGGCCTCGGCATCGCCACCGGCAGCTCATCGGAATTCCGGGTGCATCATACGTCGTCGCTGATCGACAACGACGACTTCGTTCTTCTGGCGGCCCTCGACGGGGGCAGCGTGATGAAGCATCGCGGCCGCGAGGAGGCGGTCGGCAACGGCCAGGCGCTCATGATGAGCGGTGAAGAGGTTGGCCTCAACCTGATCGGCGCCGGCGGGTTCCGCTTCGTCAATCTCAGTTTTTCGCGCAAGCAGCTTTCGCCTCTGATCGGCGATCCGGCCGCGGTCCTTATGCGGCCCTTGCCGACCCAGAGCGGGGCGATGCGGCTGTTGCTCGACTATATCAGCTCGATCCAGGAGGTCGGAGACGAGTTGACCGCGGAGGCCTGCCACCTTGCGGCGACGCATGTCTTCGACCTTGCCGCACTCGCCATGGGCGCGACCAGGGATGCGGCCCAGATCGCACGCGGCCGCGGCGTCAGCGTTGCCCGCTTGCGCGCCATCAAGGCCGATATCGTCGCGCATGGTGGCCATGCCGACCTGTCGGCGCAGGACGTCGCCGCCCGCCACGTACTGTCGGCCCGCTACGTCCGCAAGCTGTTCGAGAGCGATGGCACATCCTTGATTGATTTCATGATGAACCAGCGGCTGGCGCGCGCCCATCGCATGCTCGGCGATCCACGCCATGCCGGATGCAGCATCACCGCGATCGCCTACGAGGCCGGCTTCAATGACCTTTCCTATTTCAACCGGGCGTTCCGCCGCCGTTATGACGCTACACCCTCGGACGTGCGGGCCGCGGCTTGCAAGCACTGACGCCCGGCCGCCGGCCAGCGCTCCCGTGCACGCGGCTGGACTCATTTGATCGCGTTTATTCGGCGGCCTTCGCCCCGGGATCGGCAAGCTTGTCATCCCAGGTCACCGCCCGGTAGTCGAAACCATATTCCAGCGTCGGCTTGACGATGCGGAAATAGGGCGACAGGTCGAAATCGCGCGGCGTGTAGAGCGAGTGGTGGCGGATGTGCAGGATCTCCTTGCGCGAGTAATTCGACTGCGCCGAGGCGCGGCCGGGCGCACGGGTGATCTCGGGCAGGATCGGATAGCGGATCTGGCCATAGGCCTCGGCGATCAGCGTAGAGCAGATCGCCCGTGTCGGGTCGCCGGAGCCGAAGGCCAGCATGCGGCGCCGCCAGCGCACCGGCACCGGCGGTGTCGGGAAGAAAAAACGCAGCATGTCGAAAATGTTCTTGAGGTCGTATTTCAGGCCGAGCCTGCCGATCATGAAGGCGACGACCTTGTCGCGATCCTCCGGCGCCAGCCCGCTCGCCCGGCAGATGCGGGTGTTGTAGGTGCGGTAGCGCGACAATGGCACGGCGACGCAGCCTTCGCCGATCGTGACCTCGATCAGGCGCGGCCGCTCCGAGCCGTCTTGCGGCTCTGGCAAGGCGTCGCCGACATGGAAGGCCGCATGCGACCAGGTCGACTGGGTCAGGTATTTGATCGCCGCCGAGATCTTCTGGTTGCCCTCGATCAGCAGGATGTCGCCGGGCTCAAGCGTGCGGCGCAGCGTTTCGGCATCGGACGGTGTGTAGGGCTCGTAGCCGGACGATTCTTCCTGCAGCCGGCCGGCAAGCCAGCGGCCAAGTCGATCCAGAAGCGTGTCGCCGGGCTCGGTCATGCCCCATGGCGATTAGCATGGGCGGGCAATGAGGGCTAGCGCACGCCTTTCCTCCCCCTGTCCGGACCGAGAGGAAAGGCGCCAAGTCAGCTTGCCGTCGCAGCGGCCTCTTCCGGCGGCGCAGCCAGATCGTCGCGCGCCTTGCGGGCCAGTTTGCGTGTCGAGCGTTTGGGACTGTCACTGAACAGTTCGGCCGCCTCAGCAAGGCAGCTCTTCTTCAGCTGCTTCTCCGACCGTTTCAACAGCTTGCCCAGAAGTTTCGTGTCCTCGGGCAGCCCGAGCGGCTGGTCGTCGGCCTCGAGCAGCGCGCGCATCACCAGCACATCGTGCAGGTCGCCCAGCCGCTCGCCCAGTTCGTCGACCGCCTTGCGCCGGGCCTTGATCGGTGTCGGCCACAGCCTGCCGAGCAGCGACAGATGCATGCCGTGGGTCTTGGCCGCCTTGCGCAAATCGTGGAAATCATCGGCCGCGCCCCGCGATCCGGCCTTGTCGAGCGCCTTCCTGGCACGGCGCAGCGTGACGCGGGCACCTTCGGCAAGCACGTCGGCCGCCTGTTCCGGCTGGTCGGGCAAGGCCAGCGCTTCGATGCGTTTGAGGCCATCCTCGCAAGCGGCGGTCGCCGCGCCGATCGCCGCTTCGAGCCCGCAGCCTTCGTGCAGTTCATGCTGGCGCGCGATCAGCCTGTCGCGCGCAGCAGTAAGCCCATCGTCGGCGCTCTCCTTGGGAAAGCTCGCCGCCAGCCGGTCGATGGTCTCGATCAGCGCAGTCGCCTCGCGCGGACCGGCAAGCAGGCCGGCCACATTGCGATAGCATTGGTTCTCGGTCTCACAGAACGTTTCGTCGCCGGAACGAACAAGCCGCAGCAGGGCGCGGGCGCTCTTCAGTCGCTTGCGGCATTTGTGCAGCGCCTGTTCCGGGCGGCTCCGTGCGGCGTCAAGGTGATGCAGCGCCTTGCCGATTTCCTCGGCAAGGATACGCCTGACCTCGCCGGTCAGCGGCAGGCGCGGATCGATACGAAAGCTCATGCGGCGATCTCCGGTATCCCCCCAAGGGCGAGCGACGCGTTGTAGAACTTTGACTCGCCGGTGACTTCACGGCCGAGCCAGTCAGGCAGCATTTCGTCCGGCACGTCCTCCGGCGTCTCAAGTTCGGCGATCACAAGTCCCGCAAGCGGACCGCCAAAGACATCGATTTCGTAGAGATAGCCACGGTGCCTAACATGGTGACGTGTCTTCTCGATGACACGTCCGATGGCGAAGTCCAGCATCTCCACCGCCTCCGACAGCGGGATCGAATATTCGAATTCGTCGCGTTCGCGCGCCTTGCTGCCGAATTTGAGCGTCAGCCTAGCGGAAGTGCCATCGCTGATGCGGATGCGCACCGTGCGCCGGGGCCGGCCGCGAGGTAGAACTGCAGGATGCGGATATCCGCCTCGGCCAACTCCCGCCATGCGGTGCTGGTGACCAGGAATTTTCGTTCGACTTCCTTGCCCATGGCCGCGCACTAAAGCGGTTGCCGCTGCCCATGGCAAGACGGTGACATACACGGATCGACGTTCGTGAATTGACTTTAATCAATCGATTGATTAAACCCGCGAGATGATCGAGCAGCCCGATGCCAAAAACCTTCGCCGCGAAGCATCTCCCGCCGAGATGACGCGTGCGGCGCTTGTCCGTGCGGCGCTGAAACTGTTCGGGCGTCAGGGTTTCGACGGCACCTCGACGCGCGAGATCGCCGCCGAGGCGCGAGCCAATATCGGCTCGATCGCCTATCATTTCGGCGGCAAGGAGGGCCTTCGTGCCGCTGCCGCAGACTTTATCGTCGAGACCATCCAGGGTGTGGCCGGCCAAGCGCTCGGCAATGCGCAGGCGCCGATGCCAGGCGGTCCGGAGGCGGCGCAAGCACAGCTCTTCGCGGCGCTGGAGCGGATGGTCGGCTTTGTCGTGGCCAGCCCGCAGGCCGGCGAGATCGTGCAGTTCGTTTTGCGCGAGCTTTCGCATCCGACGGCAGCCCTCGACCGCATCTATGACGGCGTCTTCGAGCCGACGCATCGCCGGCTGTGCCAGCTCTGGGAACAGGCGACCGGCGAGCCGGCCGAAAGCGAGGCCACAAGGCTCACCGTGTTCACGCTGATCGGCCAGGTCATCTATTTCCGCATCGGCCGCGAGGCGGTGATGCGCCGCATGGGCTGGACCGATATCGGCGCCGCGGAGGCCACCAAGGTGGTGGCGGTCACTTCGGGCAATCTCAAGGCCATATTGGCCGCCAGAAAAGGTGCAAAGACAAAGGGGCAAAGACCATGAGCTTTCTGTGTTCGCTGCCGCTCGCCGCGCAGCTCTTCAGTGCCTGTGCCCCGGCAGCCCCGCTGGCCGTCGGCTATGTCGAAGGCGACTACGTGCTTTTGGCACCGATCGAGGTGGCGCAGGTCGAGACCGTCGCTGTGAAGCGCGGCGACCGTGTGGTGCCCGGCACGACCGTGGTGACGCTGGAAAGTGCCGACGCAAAAATCGCGGTGGCGCAGGCGCAGGCCGGCCTTGCCCAGGCCCAGGCGCAATTGGCCGACCTGCAGATCGGCAAGCGGCCGGAAGAGATCGCCGTGCTGAAGGCCGAGGTCGACATGGCCAGCGCCCAGGCCGCCGACGCCAAGCGCAAATACGACCGCGCCGCCGATCTGTTCAAGCGCGGCGCCGGCACGCAAGCCGACTTCGACACCGCGTCGGCCACGCTCGAAACGGCCAATGCGCAGGTCGGCCAGGCCAATGCCAATCTCGCCGTCGGCGGCCTGCCGGCACGCCCCGAGACGATCAAGGCCGCCGACAACCAGGTCAAGCAGGCGCAGGCGGCCCTGGAGCAGGCGCAGTGGCGGCTGTCGAAGCGGGTGCTGGCAGCGCCCTCGCCGGGCCGCGTCAACGATGTCATCCGCAATCCGGGCGATACATCAGGTCCGACGGCGCCTGTCATCTCGGTCCTGCCCGACGGCGCGGTCAAGCTCAGCGTCTACATCCCGGAGAGCGCTTTCTCCTCGGTCAAGGTCGGCACCTTGCTCGGCGTCCATTGCGACGGCTGCGGCCCGGATGTGAAGGCGCGCGTCAGCTATGTCTCGCCGGATCCCGAGTTCACGCCACCGGTGATCTATTCGCTCGAGAACCGGCAGAAGCTGGTCTATCTGGTCGAGGCGCGGCCGGAGGGCGATGCCGGGCCGCTGCAGCCCGGCCAGATCGTCGATGTTGATCTCGCGGACAGTGCAAAATGAACGCCATCGACGTCCATGGCCTGGTCAAGCGTTTTGGCGACAAGACCGTCGTCGACCATGTGACGATGTCGGTCGCCGAGGGCGAGATCGTCGGCTTTCTCGGCCCCAACGGTTCGGGCAAGACCACCACCATCCGCATCATGTGCGGCCTGCTGACGCCGGACGAAGGCGAGGGCACGGTGCTCGGCTTCAACATCCGCACCGAGAGCCTGCGCATCAAGCGCGAAGTCGGCTACATGACGCAGAAATTCTCGTTCTACGAGGATCTGACGATCGGCGAGAATCTCGAATTCGTCGCGCGGCTCTACCGGCTGAAGCCGGTCGAAGAGCATGTGGCGCGCACGTTGGAGGACCTCGGCCTGACGTCGCGCCGCAACCAGCTGGCCGGCACCTTGTCGGGCGGCTGGAAGCAGCGGCTGGCGCTGGCCGCCTGCATCATGCACAAGCCGAAATTGCTGCTGCTTGACGAGCCTACGGCCGGTGTCGATCCGAAGGCGCGGCGCGAATTCTGGGACGAGATCCATCGCCTCGCCAGCGGCGGGCTGACCGTGCTGGTCTCCACCCACTACATGGACGAAGCCGAGCGCTGCCACCGCATCAGCTATATCTCCTACGGCAAGATGCTGGCCACCGGCACCGTCGCCGAAGTGGTGAAAAATGCCGGGCTGACCACGTTTGTCCTGCAGGGCCCGCGGCTCGATCAGGTCGCCGAAGCGCTTCAGGGCCGCCCCGGCGTCGACCAAGTGGCGCCTTTCGGCGCGACGCTGCATGTCGTCGGCTCCGACAGGAAGAAGCTCGAAGCCGCACTCGCCGACGTCGAGAAAGAGCATAAGGGCGTGAAAGTTTCGCCCGGCGAAACCAGCCTCGAGGACGTCTTCATCCAGTTCATGTCCGGCTCGAAGGACAACATGGCATGAACAGCGTCTTTTCCTTCGCCCGGCTTGGCGCGCTGCTGATCAAGGAATTCATCCAGATGCGGCGCGACCGCATCACCTTCGCCATGATGCTGGGCGTGCCGCTGATACAGTTGGTGCTTTTCGGTTACGCCATCAACAACGATCCGAAGAGCCTGCCGGCGGCACTCGTGGCGACGAGCAACGATCCCTACACGCGTGCCATTGTCGCGGCGCTGCAGACCACCGGCTACTATCGTTTCGACCATGTCGCGCAAAGTGCCGCCGAGGCCGAGTTCCTGATATCGCGCGGCGACGTCGCCTTCGTCGTCACCATCCCCGCCGATTTCGCCAGGAGGGTGGAGAGCGGCAACAACCCGCAGATACTCATCGAAGCGGATGCCACCGACCCGGCTGTGGCCAGCGGCGCCATCTCGACGCTTGGCACCGTCGCCAGCCAGGCGCTGCTGAGGGCGCAAGGCACGCAGGAAGCCGCCGCCGAGGCCGCCAAGGGTCAGCTCGATGTCGTCGTACACAGGCGCTACAATCCCGAAGGCATCTCGCAATACAACATCGTGCCCGGCCTGCTCGGCGTCATCCTGCAGATGACCATGGTGATGATGACCTCGATCGCGCTGACCCGCGAGACCGAGCGCGGCACGATGGAGAACCTTCTGGCCATGCCGTCGAGCCCGCTCGAGATCATGATGGGCAAGGTGCTGCCCTATCTGGCGGTCGGCGGCGTGCAGGTGGTGGTGGTGCTGGCGGCGGCGAAGCTGCTGTTCGCAATCCCCTTCACCGGGTCGATGTCGCTGCTGTTGACCGCCGTGCTGATCTTCGTGCTGGCGCTGGTGCTGCTCGGCTACACGATTTCGACCGTCGCCCGCACGCAGATGCAGGCGCTCCAGCTCACCTTCTTCTTCTTCCTGCCGTCGATCATGCTGTCGGGTTTCATGTTCCCCTATCGCGGTATGCCGGACTGGGCGCAAATCTTCGGCGAGATATTCCCGCTGACGCATTTCCTGCGCATCACCCGCGCCGTGATGCTGAAGGGCGCTGAACTGCCCGCAGTGGCAGGCGAGATCGGCTGGCTGGTGGTGTTCGTGGCCTTGTTTGCCGGTGTGGCATTGGTGCGGTTCAGGCGGACGCTGGATTAGGGTCAAGGCCAATCAGCGGCCATCGCTTAACCGTTGAGCGAAGCTGGACCGCTGACGAACGGGTTCCCTTTGACATAGAACCGCAGCAGGCGGTCCGCATCCTTCGAGATGCCGATCCTGACACTCTTCCCGATTTCGCCGGGTTCGCCACCATCATGTCCGAGCCATAGCGGGCCTTCGCGGCAGAGATCGAGCCCGTCGAGCGAACGATCGATCCGCAACGCCTGGGCGAGCCTTCCCGGTCCCCGCGCCAGGTCGCGCAAACGCTCGATGCCGCGATTGAGCCGCATGATCGCGATGCCTTCGAGCGGCTCCAGCGCCCTGATCAGCACGCCGGTTCCGGTCCCCACCATCTCGCTCGAAACGTTGAGCATGTAGGAGATGCCGTAGGCGAGATAGACATAGGCGTGCCCAGGCTCGAGAAACAGCGAACGGTTGCGCGGCGTCATGCCCCGGTAGCCGTGCCCGGCGGCGTCGCCGGTCACATAGGCCTCGGTCTCGACAATGCGGCCGCTGACGACGCCTTCAGGAAGCTCGCGCACCACGATCTTGCCGATGAGAGTGCGGGCCAGCGATGCCGTATCACCAAGCAGTTCCGAGCGCGCGAGCGGGCGGTGGATGGCCATGCTCAGCGCTGCCGGATTTCAGGGTATCCGCTCGACCCGCCTGTCACCGCTTTAAGCCGCCGCCATGATCTCGGCATAAGTCCCGAAATCGACATTGCCGCCGGACAGCACCACTGCAATGCATTTGCCGGACAGTTCGATCTCGCCCGACGACAGTGCCGCCAGCGCCACGCAGCCGCCGGGCTCGACCACCAGCTTGAGATAGGCCATGGCGTCGCGCATCGCCTGAGCCGCCGCCTGGTCCGAGACGGCGATGCCACCGGTGAGGTTCCTGCGGTTGATCTCGAAGGTGATCAGGCCGGGCTCGGCGGTCAGGAGCGCGTCGCAGATGGAGCTATGGCCGGGCTCGTTCGAAACCCTGGCGCCTGCGGCCAGCGACCGGCGGGTGTCATCAAAATGCTCGGGCTCCACCGCCCAGACCGCAGTGTCCGGCGAGGCGTCCTTGACGGCCACCGAAATGCCGCTGGTCAGGCCGCCGCCTCCACAGGGGACGATCACCGCATCGAGGTCAACGCCAAGCACTTTTGCCTGGCGCATCAATTCGAGGCCGATCGTGCCCTGGCCGGCAATGATGGCCGGGTCGTCGAAAGGCGGCACCAGCACCATGCCTCTTTCGATGTAAGGGCGAACCACGGTCATGCGATCGTCGCGAAAGCGGTCGAACGGCACCACCTCCGCCCCCATCTTGCGGACGTTAGCGATCTTCATCGCCGGCGCGTCTGAAGGCATGGCGATGACCGCCTCGACGCCGAACATCGCCGCCGACGCCGCGACGCCCTGCGCATGATTGCCCGACGAGAAGGCGACGACGCCCCGACTGCGTTCCTCCTCGCTCAGCGACGACAGCTTGTTGTAGGCGCCACGGAATTTGAACGAGCCGGTGCGCTGCAGCGTCTCCGGCTTGAACAGGATGCGGCCGCCGAAGCGCTTGTTCAGCTCCTGCGATTCGATCAAGGGGGTTTCGACGATCAGGCCGGAGAGACGTGCGGCGGCGGCGTGGATGTCGGCGATGCCGGGAGGGGTGGTCATGGCGGGTCCTGCGGAAATGTGGCCCGCCCATGGTGCACGGAAAGCGCCGCGCGACACCAATGAAAAAATGTGACCGTTACAAAGTTTGGCGGGCGGTCGCCAACGCCACGGCTGCACGCCCCCCTCTGGCCTGCCGGCCATCTCCCCCTCAAAGGGGGGGAGATTAGACGTCACGAAGCTCTCACCAACTTACAAGGTCGACAAGCGCCGAAGTCGAAACTGCCAATCTCCCTCCAGGAGGGGGAGATGTCCGGCAGGACAGAGGGGGGTGCTGTCCCGCCGACATCTCGCCAGTTCACCCAAGCAACGTCCTCTGCCTCTTGCTCCCACCCAGCTTGCGCCAGTTGTTGAACCGGTGGCTGGCGGCGGCAAAGGAGATTTTCATCTGCTGGGCGACCGAGTAGCGCGACTTGCCCTCGTCGAACATGCGGTAGCAGCACTCGGCGCCTTCCTCGGTCAGTTTGCCATCCGGCCCCTTGTTGTGCGGATTGGCGGGGTCGAATTTCTCGACCTGCTGTTCGACCAGGCCCTTCAGGCGCTGCAGGTCGGCCTCGATGCTGGCGATGAGATCGAGAACGGGCTTTGGGTCATAGGGATGCGGAGGCTGTTTTGCCGTCATCTGCCGGTTCCTTGTTCTGGTTAGGTAAAATTATATAGGTGAACATTCACTGATAATGAAGGGCCAGCCCGGCTTACGAGCTTCAACAATTCTTGACCGCGACCGAGCGCGCATTGACCGGAGGCGCTCAAAACCCTAGTTTAGAACTATTCTAAACTAGGGTGAATTCCTCATGCTTTCCCGTGTTTTCGGCTTCGGCCGCCGTCCCTTCGAATCGCTCTCCGAACAGGAGATCCTGGCGCTGGCCATTTCGTCCGAGGAGGATGATGGACGCATCTACCGGGCCTATGCCGATGGCCTGACGGAAAACTTCCCGCAATCGGCAAAAGTGTTCGAGGAGATGGCCGGGGAAGAGGATGGCCATCGCGATGCGCTGATCGAGCTTTTCCGCAAGCGATTCGGCGAGCGCATACCGCTGATCAGGCGCGAACATGTGAAGGGTTATTACGAGCGCAAGCCCGACTGGCTGGTCCGGCCGCTCGGCATCGAGCACGTCCGCAGCCAGGCCGAGGCGATGGAGCGGCAAGCCTACCTTTTCTATGTCGAGGCGGCCAAGCGCACGGCAGATGCCTCGACGCGAAAACTGCTCGACGATCTGGCGGTGGCCGAACTGGGCCATGAGACCCTGGCGCAGCGTCTGGAGCAGAAACATGTGCCGGGCGAAGTGAAGGATGAAGAGACCGCCGCCGAGCAGCGCCAGTTCATCCTCACCTATGTGCAGCCGGGGCTGGCCGGGCTGATGGACGGGTCGGTGTCCACTCTGGCGCCGATCTTTGCCGCCGCCTTCGCCACGCATGACACCTGGCAGACACTTTTGGTCGGGCTTGCCGCCTCGATCGGCGCCGGCATTTCGATGGGCTTCACCGAGGTCGCTTCCGACGACGGCAAGCTGTCGGGCCGCGGCTCGCCGATCAAGCGCGGTTTGACCGTCGGCATCATGACGACGTTGGGCGGTCTCGGACACGCGCTCCCCTATCTCATTCCGAGCTTCTGGACGGCGACGGGTGTCGCTGCAGTGGTGGTGTTCTTCGAACTGTGGGCGATCGCTTTTGTCCAGAACCGCTACATGCAGACGCCCTTCCTGCGTGCCGCCTTCCAGGTGGTGCTGGGCGGCGCCCTGGTGTTCGCGGCCGGCGTGCTGATCGGGAATGCGTAACCGCAAAGCGCCCCCTCACCCAGCCTCCGCTTCGCTCGGCTGACCTCTCCCGAGGGGAGAGGAGACTACCAGCGCCAGCGCCAATCTCTTCTCCCCAGCGGGGAGAAGGTGGCCGCGCAGCGGCCGGATGAGGGGGCAATGGCGCGACGCCTGGCTATCTCTCACCCATTCACCGCCCGGCTGTCGGCCGGCGCCTCGTCCCTCTCCGTCAGCCCATAATCTCTCACCACATGCGCAATGCGCAGACGATAGCCGGCAAAGATACCGCCACGGCCAGCCTTCTGCGCCTGGCGGTGTTCTTCGGTGTTGCGCCAGGCCTTGACCGCCTCCTCGTCGCGCCAGAACGACAGCGACAGGATGCGGTTCGGATCGGCCAGGCTCTGAAAACGCTCGATGGAGAGAAAGCCGTCGATGCCGTCAAGCAGCGGACGCAAATCGGCGGCGATGCCCAGATAGGCATCGCGCCGGCCCTCCGCCGGCTCGACCTCGAAGATGACGGCAATCACGGCAGCACCAGTTTCGCGTGCGGGCCCGAGACGTGTTTCAGGAACATGCGGTCCTCCTTCAGGATGAATCTCTCGCGCTTGGCAAACTCGTAGTTTGCCTTGCCGGCGGGATCGGCGGCAAGCCGGGCGCGATAGGCTTCGTAGGCGGCCAGGCTGTCGATGTTGTAGGCGGCATAGGCGGTCGTCGCCGAGCCCTCATGCGGCGCGTAGTAACCGATCAGATCGGCGCCGCAGCGTGGAATGGCCTGGCCCCAGTTGCGGGCGTACTCCTCGAAGGCCGCCTTGCCGAACGGGTCGATCTCATAGCGGATGAAGCAGGTGATGGTCATTGTGTGATCTCCTTGGGGGATGGGCCTTCGCGTCGATGGTTCGAGCTGTATCGAAACGTCGTGCCGCCTGGCCTGCTAGGGCTGCCAGAAGGATTTCGCGCATTCGCGGCGCACGTCTTGCCGTGTAAGGCCAAGATCGCGCAGCTGATGATCGTCGATCTCGGCAAGGTCGAGGCGCTGCAGATGACGGTCATACCAGCGGGCCAGCAGCCGCGAACGCAACCAGGTGACGAACGGGAACGATTGTCGGCTGGGGAGCGCCGAGGGGAAAGCGGTTCGTGCGGTCATCGTCGTCTCCTTGATCTCACCGGAGAATAGTGGTTATCTGACAGGGATGCTTCGATGAGGAACGAACTATGCGAGAAGGCCCCGACATCGCCCGCATCGCCAGCCTGGTCGGCGACCCGGCACGGGCAAACATGCTGAATGCCCTGATGGGCGGCACGGCGCTGACGGCGAGCGAACTGGCGCTCGAGGCCGGCGTTTCGCTGCCGACCGCCAGCTCGCACCTGGGCAAACTGATGGAAGGCGGGCTGCTCACGGTGGCGAGCCAGGGCCGGCATCGCTATTACGGCCTCGCCGGACCGCAGGTGGCGGGCATGATCGAAGCCATCACAGGCGTCGCGGAAGCCGTCGGTCCAAAGCGTGTGCGCCCGGGTCCGCGCGATGGCGCCATGCGCGTGGCGCGCGTCTGCTACGATCACCTCGCCGGCGAGCAGGCGGTGGCGATGCTCGATCGGCTCGTCGCCAAGAACGTACTGGTCCGCGACGAGCAGGAGATCAGGCTCGGGCCATCGGCGGCTTCGCATTTCGCGGCGATAGGCATCGACGTCTACACCAAGCCGCGACGGCCGGTGTGCCGCGCTTGCCTCGACTGGAGCGTGCGGCGCTCACACCTCGCCGGCACGCTGGGCGCCGCCATCCTCGACAAGATCCTTGCCGAGAAATGGGCGCGCCGCGAGAAGGACAGCCGCGCGGTGATCTTCTCGCCGCCGGGCAAGCAGGCGTTTGAGAGGGTGTTTTTGAGTTGAGGTGTTGGCGCTCGCTCACACCTTCACGAGGCTCCCCCCCGCTTCAACACCTTCCCCCGCCCGAAAAACTCCTTCCACGGATCGGCTTTCGCCAATTGCTTCAGCGTCGTCTTGTCGCCGATCGGGAAAGCGTTCGGCGCCAAGCCGGCCTCGATCTCTGGCCAGCTCACCGGCATCGACACGGTGGCGCCCTTCTTGGCGCGCGACGAATAGGGCGCGACCGTCGTCGAGCCCCTGCCGTTGCGCAGATAGTCGACGAAGATCTTTCCGGTGCGCGCTTTTTTCGACAGCGTCGCCGTGTAGCGGTCGGGGGCACCCTGCTCCAGCGCCCTGGCGAAATCATGGGCGAAGGTTTTGACCTCCTCCCAATCCGCCGCTGGTCTCAGCGGCACCATGACGTGAAAACCCTTGCCGCCCGACGTCTTGACGAAATTCGGCAGCGACAGCTCGTCGAGCTTGCCTCTGATATCGAGTGCAGCCTCGCGCACCGCCTTCACGTCCACACCTTCATCGGGATCGAGATCGAAGATGATCTGGTCGGGCTTTTCGATCTCATCGATCGTGCACCCCCAAATGTGGATCTCGACCACGCCATACTGGACCAGTGCGGCAACACCATCGAAATCCCGGATGTACAGGATCTCCTCGCCGTCACTAGGGTCCTTCATGCGGGCGATCTTGTCGCTCATGCCGGCCGAGGCATGTTTCTGGAAGAAACGCTGGCCGCCGACACCGTCCGGCGCCCGCACCAGGCTGAGCGGCCGGTTGACGACAAACTGTTCCATGCGCGGCCAAACCTGCGCGTAATGGTCGAGCAGGCCCCGCTTTGAGATGTTTTCGTCCGGCCACAGCAGCTTGTCGGGGTGCGAGAGTTTTACCGTGGTCGTCATCGATCTAGCGGCTTTGCCACCCGGTGCCGGCTTGGCCGTGCTCTCGCCTGTCGATGGCTTGCCTGTCGACGCTTTGGGCTTTTCCTGCACGACTTCCTCCGCCGCCTTGTCCTCGCGCAATCCCTGGAACGAGGCGTGGCGTATTATACGGTCCGAGGTCCAGCTGCGAAACTCCACTTCGCCGACAAGCTCGGGCTTGACCCAGACCAGGCCCTTTCCCTTCGGCACGGCGGTTGCGAAGGGCGATGTTTTTGCCGTCAATGCATCGAGTTTTGCCTTCAGCTCATTGGCGCCCTTGCCCGAAAAACCGGTGCCGACGCGGCCGGCATAATGCAGCTTGCCGCCCTCATGGAAGCCGACGAGGATCGAGCGCAATCCGCGCCCGGTCTTGTCCGACGGCAGATAGCCGCCGATGACGAATTCCTGCCGCGCCGTGCATTTCGACTTCACCCAGGTCGGGCCTCGGCCGCTGCGATAGGGGGCATCGGCACGCTTTGAGACGACGCCTTCCAGGCCCATGCGGCAGGCATGCTCCAGCATGATCTTGCCAGGTTCGGAGAAATGGTCGCTGAAGCGGACCGCGGGATTGTCGGACTGTTCGCCGAGCAGCTCCTGCAAGGCCTGCTTGCGCTCGACCAGCGGCTCGCGGCGCAAATCCCTTCCGTCGAGGCGCATCAGGTCGAACACGTAATAGACGAACCGATGCGTCCGCTTCGCCGACAGGTCCTGCTGCAGCAGCGCGAAAGACGAGACGCCGCTGTCGGCGAGCACGACCACCTCGCCATCGATGATGGCGTCGCTGCACTTCAGCCCGGCCAGCTCCGCGACGATCTCGCTGCCGAGTTTCTTTGTCCAGTCGAGGCCGGTCCGGGTCAGCAGCCGCACATCGGTGCCGGCGATCTGCGCCTGCATGCGGTAGCCGTCGAACTTCACCTCATGCAGCCAGTCCTTGCCCGGCGGTGCATCGCGCTCAAGCGTGGCCAGCTGCGGCTCGATGAAGTCGAGGCGTTTGCCGGGTTTCGCTTTGCCGGCGGCCGGCTTGTTGGAATGCCATACTTTCGGCTTCTCACCCTTTGCGGACTTGCCCTCGCCGACCTCCTCGATGGTCAGGCCGGACTTCACCGATTCTGGCGCCTCCTTGAGAATATCCTCGCCAGGACGCGCTGCGGCATCGTCCGACTTGATCAGCAGCCAGTTGTCGCGTTTTTCACCCGCACGCGGCTTCAGTCGCACCAGATGCCATGCCCCATGCAGCTTGTGGCCCTCAAGCTCAAAGCTGATATGGCCCTTCTTCATCGCCTTGGCCGGGTCGATCTCGGGGGTCCAGGTGCCCTCGTCCCAGACGATGACCGAACCGCCGCCATATTCGCCCTTGGGAATGGTGCCCTCGAACGGCGCATAGTCGATCGGGTGGTCCTCGACATGCACGGCGAGCCGCTTCTCATGCGGGTCGAGGCTTGGGCCGCGCGTCACCGCCCAGCTCCATAGCACGCCGTCATGCTCGAGCCGCAGGTCGTAATGCAGCCGCGTCGCGGCATGCTTGTGGATGACGAAGATGCCGCCGGCCTCGCCCTTCTTGGCCAGGGCAACCTTGCCGGCCGGTTCGGCGGTCTTCTTGAAATCGCGCTTGGAATGATATTGTTCGAGGCTGGCCATCCGTTGGGTTCCTCAGGCCGATTTGCGTTTGGGCGCGCTGCCTTTCGGCTTGGCGCGTTTGGCCGCCGGCTTGGCTTTCGCCGAAGAAGGCTTTTTCGATGACCCGGAGTCCGACAGGCTCTTCTTCAGCGCGTCGAACAGATTGACGACATTGGAAGGTTTGGGCGCCGCTTTGGCCTTCGGCGCCCTGTGGCCGGCCTTCTTGGCGCGGATCAGCTCCAGCAGCGCCTCCTCGTATTTGTCGTCGAATTTCGAGGGGTCGAACTTCGTCTTCTTCTTGTCGATGATCAACTCGGCGAGGTCGGTCATCTCCTGATCGGTCTTCACGGACTCGATGTCGCCGAACACGGTTTCCGGTTGGCGCACCGTGTTGTCGTAGCGCAAGGTCGTCAGCACCATCCCTTTGCCGAGCGGCTCGATAACCACCGGCCGTTCGCGTCGGTAGAGCACGATACGCGCCAACCCGGCCATCTTCTTGCCCGCCATCGCATCCCGGATGACGGCGAACGCCTCTTCCGACACCTTGTCGGCCGGGGCGACATAATAGGGCGTATCGAGATAGATCTGCTGGATCGAAGCTTTGTCGACGAAACCGTCCAGCGCCATCGTGTGCGAGGATTCGATCTGTACCGCCTCGATCTCGTCCTCCTCGATATGGATGAAATCGCCATCGTCGAGTTCATAGCCCTTGACCTCCTCATCCTCCTCCAGCGGCTTGCCGGTTTCGGCATCGACATAGAGCCGCTTCACCGTGTTGCCGGTCTTGCGGTTGAGAATGCGAAACGAGACCCGCTCCGTGTGGGTGACGACATTGGTCAGTTCGACGGCACAGGTGACCAGCGATAGCTTCAGATAGCCCTTCCAGGCCGGACGCGGCGCCATGAGCTCTTCCCTTCCAGAACGAGATGAAGGTGAGAACGGACAGACCGCGCTCCAGTTCCGCGCTCACGCGCCGATCTGGATGCCGAGGGCCACCCGTGGCGTTCTGGCCGCCAGCACGGAAATTTCGCGAGCGCGGCAAAAGTTGAAACAGAACCGCGCACGGGCGACATTCAAACGAAACATATGTGATGCAAAAGTCACATTGACCGGAATGCCGACCAACTGCACCGAAAGACCCCGAATCAGCCGCATTCCAGCCACGAAGCGAGGCATTTTCGACCAGATATTAACATCACGTTCACCGACTATTCACGCCTCGACGCTATGATGACCGCAATTCGGAAGGGACATCCGAAATCGGGACAGGGACCAGGGTAATGAACTTCCTCGCGCACCTCATCGGCTATGCCGCCGCAATCCGCGAATTCATCGCGCCGACTTATCGGCCCGAGCGCTATTACATGCGCGGCCCCGGCCCGGCCTGCGCCCGTCGCGGCAACTCGCTGGGCGCGCACTGATCATGGCTTTCGAAAATCGCCACGACAGCCGGATCTGCAGGCCCGCCGCCTCTACCCGCGCCACCACCTATCGCGCCGAGCGTCCCGCTCTCGCCGACAGGCGCCGTGCGACATCGCCACGGCTTTGATACCGACGCTGGCCCGGCTTAGTGTCGTAGGACACGAGCAGCCGAGGCCAGCTTGACCGACCATTCCCAACCCAGTCGACCCAAGTCAAACCGTCCCTCCGGAACAACTCTCGACGCACGCCATCCATTGATCGTTTTCGATGGCGTCTGCGTGCTCTGTTCCGGCTTCGTGCGCATGGTGGTCAGGCTCGACCGCCAAGGCCGTTTCCGCTTCGCCAGCGCGCAGTCGCCCTTCGGTGAAACGCTGTTTCGGAAGCATGGACTGCGCACGGACTCTTACGAAACCAATCTCGTCCTGATCGACGGCGTCGCCTTCACGCGGCTGGACAGCTTCGTCGCCGTCATGGCGGAACTCGGCTGGCCCTGGCGGGCGGCAAAAACACTGCTGCTGCTGCCGCGCCCGCTGCGTGGTTGGCTCTACGATCGCATCGCCAAGAACCGCTACGCCCTGTTCGGCAGGAAGGACAGCTGCGAGATCCCCGCACCCGAGCTGCGGGAACGGTTCCTTGGCTAGAAAACGTGGGGAGCAGCGCGTGAAGCGTCTCATCTAACACCGACGGCTTCTGGCGGCTGCATTGTCCATTTGCGTTGCCAAGGTGGCTGTGATCGCTGCCCACATTGTTCGAAGCCGCCGAGGAAGCCGCTTCCGCGTTCCCGGCGAGATTTCTCATCTGCTCTGAAGGCCGATCACGCATTATCGTGGTTGGCTCGTGCCATCCGGCCCGCACGGCTCCAGCACGATCGGTCCGCCTGCAGCCATGCCCAGTTCCCTGCAGCCCTGAACCGTGCACAGTGTCCAGCCGTCGCCGGTCGCGCCGGAAGCGGCGAGCACAACGCGTCGTTGTGGGTCGATCTCTGGCGCATAGCTCCACCAACGCTCCTTCAGCAGCGCGCCTTCCGGTGGCTCCATGCCGGCGCCCGAGCCCTCGATCCGGGCTTCGACCAACTGCAGGCCGGTAGGCGTGACCTTCCAGTCTTCCTCCCACCGCGTCCGTTCCACCGAATGCGTCCAGGACAGGGTGAAGGCGGCAACGGAGAGCGTCACCGTCTTGCCGGCGGCCAGGATGCACAGGCTCATGCTTTAGCGGCCTGCCGTGAGCGAAAACAGTGCCAGCCGATCCAGGCCAGCGCCAGCACCCAGCCGGCCTCGTCGGTGAGCGGCACCGCAGCGACCAGAAGCACGCCGGCCGCGAAGGCGATGAGCCGTTCCCACAACGCCATGCGGCGGGCGAGAAAGCCGACGGCGGCGGCACCCCACAACACGATGCCCATGCACGCCTTGGCGACGATGTATGCGACCTCGGCGGGATAGCCGAACTGGGCGGCGATTGGCCCGGCGTCCTGCAGCATCAGCGCCGGCGTATAGACCGCCATGAACGGCACGACGAAGCCGGCAATAGCCAGCTTGGTCGCCTGGATGCCGATCTTGAGGCCGCTTTCCCTAGCCATCGGTGCGGCGGCAAACGCGGCCAGCGCCACGGGCGGCGTCAAATCGGCCATGATGCCGAAATAGAACACGAACATGTGGCTGACCAGCAGCGGCACGCCGAGTTCCAGCAGCGCCGGCCCGGCCAGCGACGAGGTGATGATGTAGTTGGGGATGGTCGGGATGCCCATGCCGAGCACCAGGCAGGTGACCATGGTCAACACCAGCGACAGGAACAGATTGTCCTGGCCGATCGAGATGATCCAGCCGATGAAGGTCGAGGCGATGCCGGTGAGCGTCAGCGTGCCGATGACGATGCCGACGATGGCGCAGGCAATGCCGACCGGCAGCGCGTTCTTGGCGCCTTCGGCAAGCGAGTCGACGCAGATTTGCAACGTCTCGCGGCCGCCCTTGAACGTGAAGCAGGCAACGACCAGTGCGGCGATCACCAGGCCGAGGAGGTTGACGCCGAACTTCATGAACGAGGCGGCGGCAAGCCCGAGCGCGATCCAGAAGACGATGCGGAAGGCGAGCGGTCCGATCGCCGCCGCCAGCGGCGTGCCGAGGATGAGCACGATGGTCAGCGCCAGGCCCATC
Source organism: Mesorhizobium sp. M0239 (assembly GCF_040321815.1). Classification (NCBI taxonomy): domain Bacteria; kingdom Pseudomonadati; phylum Pseudomonadota; class Alphaproteobacteria; order Hyphomicrobiales; family Phyllobacteriaceae; genus Mesorhizobium; species Mesorhizobium sp. M0239. The sequence continues at coordinate 3,127 of NZ_JAMYSG010000051.1, read as the reverse complement.
GTGCCGGCGAAGATCGGCGTGTAGCCGGCCAACAGTAGATAGATCAGCGCTGCCAGCGGCAGCACCAGCGGCCAGTGTTGCCGCACCGCGTCCCACGGGTTGGGCAGCTCGGCCTTGGCCATGCCGTGCAGGCCGGCCTTGCCGGCTTCCAGATGCACCTGCCAGAAGCAGGCGCCGAAATAGAGCAGCGCCGGGATGATCGCCGCCTTGACCACTTCGGCATAAGGCACGTTCAGCGTCTCGGCCATGATGAAGGCGACCGCGCCCATCACCGGCGGCATGATCTGGCCGCCCATCGAGGAGGTCGCCTCGACGGCGCCGGCAAAGGCCGAGCGGAAGCCGAAGCGCTTCATCAGCGGGATGGTGAACTGGCCGCTGGCCACCACATTGGCGACGCCCGAGCCGGAAATGGTGCCCATCAGCGCCGACGACAGCACGCAGACCTGCGCCGGGCCGCCGCGCCATGTGCCGACAAGGCCCAGCGCGAAATCGTTGAACAGCGCGATCATGCCGGCACGTTCGAGGAAGGCGGCAAAGACGACGAAGATGAAGATGTAGGCGGCCGAGACATAGATCGGCGTGCCGTAGATGCCTTCGGTGCCGTAGGCGAAGGTGTCGACCAGCTGGGCGAAATCATAGCCGCGATGGATGAGCGGCGGCGGCAGATGGTTGCCGAAAAAGCAGTAAGCGAGAAAGATGAAGGCGATGACCGCCAGCGGCAGGCCCATCAGCCGCCGCGCCGCCTCGAAGACCAGCACCACCAGCACAGCGCCGACGATCAGGTCCGGCGTGGTCAGGAAGCCGGAGCGCCGGATGAGGTCGGTGTAGAACACCCAATTGTAGAGGCCGGTGCCGAAACCGAGCACGCCGAGCGTCCAGAACGCGGCTTTGGCCGGCATGCTTTTGGCGCGCAGATTGGCGATCAGGCCGAAGCCGAGCAGCAGCAGGAAGCCGACATGCATGGCCCGCACCACCTGGCTCGGAATGCTGCCATAGGCGGCGACATAGATCTGGAACACGGAAAAGGCGACAGCGATGAGAAAAGCGGCCTTGCCTGCAAGGCCGTCGCCGAAGCCCGGCGGCAGCCCTTCAACCTGCTCTTCGACGACAGGAAGATGGAAGGTGGCGGATTTGCCGTCGGGTATTGTTCCAGACGTTGCTTCGCTCATCCGACGGTCTCCAAAAGGAGCGAAGTGTAGTGCGTGGCGCCCTCCTCTGCCCTGCCGGGCATCTCCCCCTCAAGGGAGGAGATCAGCAGCGTTGGTGTCTGCGCACGTCCTGCAACGTTAGCGATTGGCGAAGGGTGTGGTGACGTCCAATCTCCCCCCTTGAGGGGGAGATGCCCGGCAGGGCAGAGGGGGGCGCCTGGCGAAGACATGTCAGGTTGCCACGCGTCTTACTTCAACAGCCCCTTCTCCTTGTAATAACGCTCGGCACCGGGGTGCAGCGGCACCGGCATGCCGTCGAGCGCCTTGGCCGGGTCGATCGCCTTGGCAGCGGCATGCGCCGCGGCAAGCTGGTCGAGATGCTCGAACAAAAGCTTGGTCATCTGGTAGGCGGTTTCGTCGGAGACATCGGCGCGGGTGATGAGGAAATTGCCGACGGCGGCGGTCGCGACATCCTCGCTCTGGCCCTCATAGGTGCCCTTGGGAATGACCACCGAAAGATAGGGCGAGCCGATTTTGGCGACATCCTCGGCCGGCACCGCCACGACATTGATCGGCACCGAGGTGGCGAGGTCGCGGATCGAGGCGACGCCGAGCCCGGCCGATTGCAGCGTGGCGTCGAGCTGCCGGTTTTTGATCAGTTCGACCGATTCGGCGAAGGGCAGGTATTCGACCCGGCCGAGATCCTCATATTTCAGCCCGGCGGCGGCGAAGATGGCGCGGGCGTTGAGCTCGGTGCCGGAGGCAGGCGCGCCGACCGACAGGCTCTTGCCCTTGAGGTCGGCCAGCGTCTTGATGCCGGACTCCTGGCTGGCGACGATCTGGATATAATTGGGATAGATGGCGGCGATGCCGCGCAATTTATCGAGCTTGCCGGGGAAACCGGCCTCGGCATTGCCTTCGGCGGCCAGCTTGACGGAATCGCCCAGCGCAAACGCAATCTCGCCCTTGCCCTGCTGCAACAGATTGAGGTTTTCGACCGAAGCCTTTGTCGCCTGTACCTGGGTGCGTGCGCCTTCGATGCCCTTGCCGTAGATTTCCGACAGCGCCACGCCGAGCGGATAATAGACGCCGGATGTGCCGCCGGTCAGCACATTGATGAATTCCTGCGCCCTGGCTGAGATGGTGCCCAGGCCAAGCGAGAGCGCCACGGCGCCGGCTGCAACGAATTTCGTTTTGAAATTGAACATCGGATCTCCTCCCTGAAAATATCGACGACCGCACCGCCTCCTAGATGCGAACCGGGGCGAGTTTAGACAGCGAGCCGCAAATGCCAACCCGCAATTGCGCTCGTTAGACGAACGGTTGAGGGATCAGGAAACAGATGGCGGCTTGCACAAAAAGCCATCGGGGCCGAAAGTTTTTTGAGCAGCCTGTCGAAATCGGCCACTGCCGCGCGACATACGTCCGGCCTCGCAAGGACGCGGCCTTCGCAAAACGGGAGAAGACCATGCGATACATGATTTTGATCAATAGCGACGAAGCCGCATTGGCGAACACGCCGATCGAGAAGGCCCAGCAGATGAGCGCGGCCTATGGCGCCTATACCGAAGCGTTGAAGAAATCCGGTGCGTGGCTGGCTGGCGAAAGGCTGCGCCCGACCCAGGCCACCACCTCGGTGCGGATCGCTGACGGCAAGACCAACGTGATCGACGGCCCCTATGCCGACACCAAGGAGCAGCTTGCCGGCTTCTACATGATCGAGGCGGCTGACATCGATACAGCCATCGAATGGGCGGCACGCTGTCCGGCAGCCAGCACCGGCACGGTCGAATTGCGGCCGATCTGGGAAATGGCCGACTACATGCCCAAGAAATGACGGTGATGGACAGTCGCCCGGACATCGCCCGGGCGGCCGCCGAGGCGGCCCCCCGGCAGCACAGCGGCCCACAGGGAGCCAGGCACCCCGCCCGCCCCCCCCCCCAGGCCCCCCCCCACGCCCCGCCAGGGAGAGATAAACA
>NZ_JAMYSG010000050.1:0-24602 GCF_040321815.1 Mesorhizobium sp. M0239 | reverse complement strand
GAGCCGCAAGGCACCCCACATTGGCCTGACCCTCCCTCCTTGCCCCTATAACTTAATAACGCAACGGGCCCCTTGCGGGGGAGATTGGCTAGCCTCAGGCCGCCTTAGCCATCCCATCCAACTCCCCCAGCACATCGTCCGAAAGCTTGAGTTCGGCAGCAGCGAGGTTTTCCCGCAAATGTCCGACCGACGATGTGCCGGGAATCAGCAGGATGTTGGGCGAGCGGCGCAGCAGCCAGGCGAGCGCAACCTGCATTGGCGTGGCGCCGAGGCGCGCCGCGATTTCCGACAGGGTGGAGGATTGCAGCGGGTTGAAGCCGCCGAGCGGGAAGAACGGCACATAGGCGATGCCGTCGCGGGCAAGGTCGTCGATCAGGGCGTCGTCGCCGCGATGCGCAAGATTGTACTGGTTCTGCACGCAGACGATCTCGGCGATCCCGCGTCCTTGCGCGATCTGGGCCGGCGTCACGTTGCTCAATCCTATGTGCCTGACCAGGCCCTGTTGTTGAAGCTCGGCCAGCACGGTGAGCGGCGCTTCGATCGATCCCTCGGCTGGACCATGGGTATCGAACATGATGCGTAGGTTGACGACGTCGAGCACATCGAGCCCGAGATTGCTGAGATTGTCATGCATCGCCTGGGTCAGCGCTTCGGCAGAAAAGGCCGGCAACCACGATCCATCCGCGCCGCGCCGGGCGCCGATCTTGGTGACGATGACGAGATCGTCAGGGTAAGGTGCCAGTGCTTCGCGGATCAAAAGGTTGGTGACGTGCGGACCGTAGAAGTCGCTGGTATCGATATGGTCGATGCCTTGCGCAATCGCCTCGCGCAGCACGGCCAATGCCGTGTCATGGTCCCTAGGCGGTCCGAAAACGCCGGGACCGGCGAGCTGCATGGCGCCGTAGCCGAGCCGCTTCACGGTATGACTGCCGAGCTTGAAGGTGCCGGATTGTTGGATGTTGGACATGATTGATCTCCTTTGAGGAGGCAGAGATAGGCGCTGCCCAACCTCGTGATAATCCGGTACAATCCACACAGGCCGTGCGGAATGGCGAACAATGATGGACCTCAGCGATCTGAACGCCTTCGTGGCGGTGGCGCGCGCCGGCGGTTTTCGCGATGGCGCGCGTGCGAGCGGCGGCAGCGCCTCCGGGTTGAGTGAGGCGGTGCGTCGGCTGGAAGTGCAGCTCGGTGTCAGGCTGTTCAACCGCACGACGCGCAGCGTTGTTCCCACCGAGGCGGGCCTCAGCCTGCTGGAGCGGCTCGGCCCGGCGCTGTCGGAGGTGGAGGCGGCGCTGGACGTGGTGAACGGCTTTCGCGACAGGCCGGCGGGCTCGCTGCGTCTCAATGTGCCGGTCAGCGCCGCGCGGTTGATCTTGCCCGATATCGTGCCGGGTTTCCTCGCCGCCTATCCCGGCATCCGCCTGGAAGTGATCGCCGATGAGAACTTTGTCGATGTGCTGGCGGCCGGGTGTGACGCCGGCATCCGCTATGACGAGCGGCTGGAGCAGGACATGATCGCGGTGCCGATCGGACCGCGCGTGCAGCGCTTCGCCACCGCCGCCAGCCCTGCCTATCTTGCTCGCCATGGGCGACCGCAACACCCGAGCGACCTGCTTGGCCACTCTTGCGTGCGCGGGCGCTTTGCCAGCGGTGCGATGCTGCCCTGGGAGTTCGAGCGCGACGGTGAGGTGGTGCGGGTCGATCCGACAGGGCCGCTGATCGTGCGCATCGGCGGCGCGACCGATCTTGCCGTCGATACGGCCATCGCGGGCACAGGCATCGTCGGCCTCTTCGAGGGCTGGCTTCGCCCTTACTTCGAAAGCGGCGCGCTTGAGCCCATTCTCGAACCGTGGTGGCCGAGTTTTCCCGGACCGTTCCTCTATTATCCCGGCCGACGCCTGGTTCCGGCCCCGCTGCGGGCGTTCATCGACTATATCAAGGGCGGCAAGGCCTGACCTGTTTTGTGACGGCGCCATCACCCCACCGGCACTACGCGCCGACCTCCCCATCGAGGGAGGTCGCGCCGCAGGCGCGGATGGGGTGACTGCCGAGCCGCAAACAAAAAGGCCGCCCGGAGGCGGCCTTTCGATGGTCTGAAGCTACGGAGCGTTTAGCGCTTCGAGAACTGGAACGAACGACGGGCTTTCGCCTTGCCGTACTTCTTGCGCTCGACGACGCGGCTGTCGCGGGTCAGGAAGCCGCCCTTCTTGAGCACGGCGCGCAGCGTCGGCTCGTAGTAGGTCAGCGCCTTGGAGATACCGTGACGCACGGCGCCAGCCTGGCCGGAGAGACCGCCGCCGACAACTGTCGCGACGATGTCGTACTGCCCGGCGCGGTTGGAGGCGATGATCGGCTGGTTGAGGATCATCTGCAGGACCGGACGCGCGAAATAGGTCGCGAATTCCTTGTCGTTGACGATGATCTTGCCGGAACCCGGCTTCACCCAGACGCGCGCAATGGCGTTCTTGCGCTTGCCGGTGGCATAGGCGCGGCCCGACTTGTCGAGCTTCTGGACGTGGACGGGGGCCGCCGGCTGGGTATTGGTGTTGCCGGTGGCGGCGCCCAGTTCTGCGAGCGAGGAAAGCTCAGCCATCTTATGCGACCTTCTTGTTCTTGGCGTTCAGCTTGGCCACGTCGAGCACGACGGGCTGCTGGGCGACATGCGGATGCTCGGCACCTGCATAGACGCGCAGGTTCTTCATCTGGCGACGGCCGAGCGGGCCACGCGGGACCATGCGCTCAACGGCCTTCTCGACGACACGCTCGGGGAAACGACCCTCGAGCAGCTGGCGCGCGGTGCGCTCCTTGATGCCGCCTGGGTGGCCGGTGTGCCAGTAATAGACCTTGTCGGTGAACTTCTTGCCGGTGAACACCACCTTGTCGGCATTGATGACGATGACGTTGTCGCCGTCGTCGACATGCGGGGTGAAGGTCGGCTTGTGCTTGCCGCGAAGATGATTGGCGATGACAGTGGCCAGACGACCGACGACGAGACCTTCGGCGTCGATCAGGATCCACTTCTTCACCACATCCGCAGGCTTCTGCGAAAAGGTTGTCATGTTTTCTGCTCTCGGTTCTGACCTTCATAAGAGAAGGCGTTTCTTGTTGCTTGGATTGTCGGAAGAACGCTGCCCGCCGCCAATAACAAAACGGCGGCCTTTGCGGGCCGCTGCTTCGTGAGGGGCTTATAGGCGAGGGTGTTTCTGGCGTCAAGGTGCACGAAACGGTCGATAGCAGGTAAAGTAGTGCAAAAACAAGAGTTTAGGTAAAAGGTATTATTTTACCACATCGCCATTTCGCTTTGGCGGGATGGAATAGGTGCCGGTGGCGTGCGCCACCGTGTGTCCGTCCGGGCCGGCAACGATGTCGATATCGAACACCATCAGGCTTTTTCCCAGCTTCAGGATGCGGCAATGGCCATCGATCGGTCCGGCCCCGGCCTTGCGCACGAAATTGATGTCGAGGTTGACGGTAACGGAAAGCGCATCCGGCCCGGCATGGCTGAGCACGCAGACGTAGCCGCCAATGTCGGCCAGCGTGAACAGCGAAGGGCCGGATACGGTGCCGCCCGGACGCAAGTGCCGCTCGCCGGCGTTGAGCCGCACGGTGCAGCCGCCGGGGAACACGTCGATCGCCTCGAAATATTTGAACTGCTCATTGAGCTGCGGATAGACGGTCTCCATCAGCGCATTGACTTGTTGCGCGGTCAGCACCGGCTTCAAATTGGTTTGGGCGGGCATGTCGGTCTCTCGTTTTTGGCCTACCTGTATGGGCGCGGCGCGGCATTTCTGACAATCTTCGTCCCCTGGTGCAAGCGATCGGTGTTGGACGAAACCTGATCCGGTATTAGATACTCTGGCAGCCCCAGCGGAATCGCGGAGACCTTACCATGGCCGAAATCCTTGCCATCAAGCCTGCCGCCGTTGAGGGTCCGGTTGTTGCACGACTGGACAAGGGCGTGCTGCGCCTCACACTCGCCAATCCGCCCGCCAACGCCCTGTCGCTGGCGGTGATGGCGGCGCTGACGGCCGAACTCGAGCGCGCCAAGGCCGATAAGGCGGTTCGCGTGATCGTTTTGTCGGCAGCCGGCAAGGTGTTCTGCGCCGGCCATGATCTCAAGGAAATGACGGCGCGCCGCACTGACGCCGATCATGGCAAGGCCTTCTTCGCAGAGACGTTTGCCGCCTGTGCGACGCTGATGCAGGCGATCGTGCGGCATCCCTTGCCTGTCATCGCGGAAGTCGACGGCCTCGCCACCGCCGCCGGGCTGCAACTGGTCGCCAGCTGCGACCTGGCGATCGCTTCGCATGAGGCGACCTTCTGCACGCCGGGCGTCAACATCGGCCTGTTCTGCTCGACGCCGATGGTGGCGCTGTCGCGCAACGTCTCGCGCAAGCAGGCGATGGAGATGCTGTTGACCGGAGAGACGATCGATGCGGCGACCGCCAAGGAGTTCGGCCTGGTCAACCGCGTCGTGCCGCGCGAATATTTGAATCAGATCGTCACCAAATACGCGCAAACCATTGCTTCCAAATCATCTTTGGTGGTCAAGACCGGCAAGGAGGCGTTTTACGCGCAGGCCGAAATGGGGCTGGCGGACGCCTACGCCTATACCGGTCGGATCATGGTCGAAAACATGCTCGCGCGCGACGCCGAGGAAGGCATCGGCGCCTTCATCGGCAAGCGCAAGCCGGAATGGACGGACGAATAGGAGCAGCACCATGGAACCGCGTATCTCCATCATCACCATCGCCACGGACGATCTCGACCGTGCGGTGCGCTTCTACGAGGCGATGGGCTTGAAGCGGCATGCCGGTATCACCGACGGTGTCGCCTTCTTCCAGATGGGTGGCGTCATTCTTGGCCTGTTCCCACGTGCCAGCGCAGAAGAGGATTCCGGCATTGCCTTCGCCGCGGCGCCATCGGCGGTCTACCTCGCCTACAACACCCGCTCCGACGCCGAAGTCGACGACGTGCTCGCCAGGGCGGAAAAAGCCGGCGGCCGCATCGTCAAGCCGGCCGGCCGGGCCTTTTGGGGCGGCTGGTACGGCTACTTCGCCGACGCCGACGGGCATGTCTGGGAAGTGGCGCACAATCCGGCCTTTCCGATCGCGGAAGACGGCACGATTTCGCTCCCCGGCTGATGGCTCATCGCAAGCAACTGACGCGGCTAAAGGCTCCCTATCTGAAGCGCATCCTGCTTGACGCTGAGCGCGTGGCGGACTGGGAGAAATATCCCTGGAACCTGCCGCTGTTTCGCGGCCATGAGTTCGAGCTCGAATTCACCACGCCGATCACCATCATTGTCGGCGAGAACGGCACCGGCAAATCGACGCTGCTCGAGGCGATCGGCGCACTGGCCGGCTATGACGAAGCCGGAGGCGGCAAGGGCTACAGGCCTGTCGACCATGCCGGCGCCATCGACTAGAGTGGCGCAGCACTTGCAGACACTTTCCGCGGTCACTGGCTGCCGAAAGTCACTGCCGGCTGGTTCTTTCGTGCCGAATCTTTCTACTCCGTGGCCCGCTATCTCGATCAGGCGGCGCTGGAGTCTGGCGGGACGCCGCCGGACTTCCTGTCCTGGTCGCATGGCGAAGGTTTTATCCGCTTTTTCGAGGAGCGCTGCCGCAGGCAAGGCATCTACATCCTCGACGAGCCCGAGAGCGCGCTTTCGCCGTCGCGACAGATCGAGCTGCTCAAGATGCTGCGGCGCATGGACCAGTCGGGCACCGCGCAGGTGATCATGGCGACGCATTCGCCATTGTTGATGGCTTGTCCAGGCGCGCGGCTGTTCCGCATCAGCCGGTTCGGGCTGGAGCCCGCCGACTTTCGCGACACGGACCACTTCCGCATGCTGCGCGATTTTAGCAATGACCCGGATGGCTTTCTCGACGAGGCGTTGTATGAGGACGAGGCATGATCCACGATAGCTACGACAACACCTACATCGCCGGCATCCTCAATTCGGTGAAGACCGTCGCCATGGTCGGCGCGTCCGCCAATGATGTGCGGCCAAGCTATTTCGTGCTGAAATATCTGCTGGCCAAGGGCTTTTCGGTGTTCCCGATCAATCCCGGCCAGGCCGGCAAGGAGATACTCGGTCGGATGACCTATGCCAGGCTCGCCGATATTCCGGAGCCGGTCGACATGGTCGACATTTTTCGCGCGCCGGCGGCGGTGCCCGGCATCGTCGACGAGGTGTTGCGGCTCGATCCCTTGCCGAAAGTCATCTGGATGCAGCTTGGCGTTCGCCATGACGAGGCAGCCGCGCGCGCCGAGGCCGCGGGCATCAAGGTGGTGATGAACCGCTGCCCCAAAATCGAATATGGCAAACTGTCCGGCGAGATCGGCTGGACCGGCGTCAACTCCGGCGTGCTGTCGTCGAAGAAGCCGCTGATGCGGTCGGGATTCCAGAGTTTCGGCGTTCGCCAGAAATAGGCGAGGGGCGAAAGCGCAAGATTATTCCGGCAAACGCCGTATTTTCCTGCCGCTTGATAGAAGGTCCTGCACGGAAGGGCATTTTCTTCTTTGCATTCGCGGCCGGGCTTCGCCAAGAATGCCCGGCGATTTCAAGAGTTTCAAAAAGGGAGGTTTTCAGTGACCCGCACGCCAGGTTTCAACACGCTCGCCGTCCACGCCGGCGCCAAGCCCGACCCGGCGACCGGCGCTCGTGCCACGCCGATCTACCAGACGACCTCCTTCGTCTTCGACGATGCCGACCATGCCGCCTCACTGTTCGGCCTGAAGGCTTTCGGCAACATCTACACCCGCATCATGAATCCGACGCAGGCGGTGTTGGAAGAGCGCATGGCGGCACTCGAAGGCGGCACGGCGGCTCTTGCGGTCGCCTCCGGCCACGCCGCGCAGGTGATAGTGTTCCACAATCTGATGCAGCCGGGCGACAATTTCGTTGCCGCCAACAAGCTTTATGGCGGTTCGATCAACCAATTCGGCCATGCCTTCAAGAATTATGGTTGGGAGGTGCGCTGGGCCGACACCAACGACATCTCGACCTTCGAAAGCCAGATCGATGACAGGACCAAGGCGATCTTCATCGAGAGCCTTGCCAATCCGGGCGGCACCTTCGTCGACATCGAGAAGATCGGCGACATCGCGCGCAAGCATGGTCTGCCGCTCATCGTCGACAACACGCTGGCCTCGCCCTACCTGATCCGGCCGATCGAGCATGGCGCCGACATCGTCGTCCATTCGCTGACCAAGTTCATCGGCGGCCACGGCAATTCGATCGGCGGCGCCATCGTCGATGGCGGCACCTTCGATTGGTCGAAGTCGGGCAAATATCCGATGCTGTCGGAACCGCGCCCCGAATATGGCGGCCTCGTCCTGCATGAAACCTTCGGCAATTTCGCTTTCGCCATTGCCGCGCGCGTGCTCGGCCTGCGCGATCTCGGCCCGGCGATCTCGCCGTTCAACGCCTTCCTCATCCTGACCGGGCTGGAAACCTTGCCGCTGCGCATGCAGCGTCACTGCGACAACGCCGTGACAGTTGCTGCCTGGCTGTCCAACCACCCCAAGGTCGCATCGGTGAATTACCCCGGCCTGCCCAGCGACAAGAACAACGCGTTGCAGAAGAAGTACTCACCGCTTGGCGCCGGCGCCGTGTTCACCTTCGCTCTGAAGGGCGGCTATGACGCCGGCGTGAAATTCGTCGAGGCGCTCGAACTGTTGTCGCACCTGGCCAATGTCGGCGACACCAAGTCGCTGGTCATCCACCCGGCCTCGACCACGCACCGCCAGCTTTCCGACGAGCAGAAGGTCAAGGCCGGCGCAGGACCGGACACGGTGCGGCTTTCGATCGGCATCGAGGACGTTAACGACATCGTCGCCGACCTCGAACAGGCGCTTGCCAAGGTCTGACCGATCATGAGCGAGTCAAAATTTCTTGCCATCGGCGTCGACACTGTCGACGCCGAACAGGGCGCGCCGGCACCGGATCGGCTGATCTCGGGCGATCCCAAATTCCGCACCTGGAATGTCGAGGAGCGCGACGGCGGCCTCTACGCCGGCATCTGGGAATCGACCCCGGGCAAATGGCGCATCGTCTATGATGAGTGGGAGTTCTGCCACATCCTGTCCGGTGTTTCGGTGATCGCGGAGGACGGTGGGCAAGCGCGCACCGTTCGGACCGGCGACAGCTTCGTGCTGAGGCCCGGCTTCAAAGGCAGCTGGGAAGTGCTTGAAACGACTCGCAAGGACTATGTGATCAAGCTCTGATCTCGCGTCGCCATGATCGCGATCGGAAGCGGCAAACCGCTGTCCTGCCGAGCTATTTCAGAGGCAGAAAGAGTTCAACGACCACTTCGCGTAGCGGTCCCTCCTGGAAGTGGGACAGATGTCGTTGGCAATAGATCGGAAAGTCGCGTGCTTCCTCTCCGCTGGCCGGAAGCCATTCACGATAAAGGTAAAGTGCTGCGGGTTCGAGATTGTTGGTGTTGCCGGGGTAGCGCAGCACCGCGCAGCGTCCGCCCGGGATCACGCCAGCCTTCATCTGCGCGTCATTCGCCTCGATCGGCTGGTCGGTCCCGGCACAAATGTCCATGCTATAGTCATCGGGGACTGCGGGCTCCCTTTCGGAACGGAAGACGTTGAAGGTCGGGCTTGTCTCGTGACAAGCCCGCGGCCTTACGCCAGGCGATAAACCGCTGGATGGTGTCCTGGAGCGTCGCCCGGTCTCCGCGGTGCTCCATGATCGCCACCGGCGTCGGAGGCACATCGCGGATCGTCACGTCGTCGTGTTCAAAGATTATCTGCATGAGCGTGTTCCTTGCTTTTTCGAGGGGCCCGAAGGCCATGAGCCACGACCCCCAATCGGGAGACTTCCGGAACGACGAAGGCGATTGTCCGAACCGTTGCCGAAAGGCGCGGGCGAAGGCATCCGGCGCGTCGTAGCCGGCATCCATGGCTATGTCGGTGACGCTTTGGGCGTCACTTTCGGCGAGCCTGTACGAAGCACGCTTCATGCGGGCGAGCTGGACATAGCGATGCACGGACACCCCGAAGGTGGACGTGAACTGCCGGTGGAAATGGTATTTCGAGAACGCCGCGACGCCGCTCAACGCCTCCAGGCCCAGATCGTCATCCAGATGCTGGTCTATATGGTTCAGCACCCGCTGCATTCGGACCTGGTAGTTTTCAAGTGCGGCCTTCAACGGCTCTTCCTCCGTGGCGACATCAGCTAGCCCTTTCCGGATATGTCGCGCTCGACCGATCTTGCGATTTGGCATGGATCAACAGGTGCCAGCCAGCGGTGCAAGGTCAGGACGTAGGCATCCTTGTGGTTGTGGCCGGTGCTATGGTCGAAAATAGGCCGGCGGCCAACCCGCGCTTCGTCAAAAGCCGACGGCGAGCGTTTCCAGCCCATGGAAGTGGTAAGTGTCGCGGAAGCTTGGCCTTTCGGCAAGATGCAGCTTCGGGTGCCGTTCGAACAAGGTTTTCAGCGACACCTGCAATTCGAGCCGGGCGAGCGGCGCGCCGATGCAGAAATGGATGCCGGCGCCGAAGGAGACGTTCTTCTGGTCGGCACGGTCGGGCCGGAAAGCGAGGGGATCGGCGAAGGCGCGCGGGTCATGATTGGCCATGCCAAGCAGCAGCCCGATCGTCTGCCCCGGCTGCACGACGATGCCGGGCGCGACTTCGATCTCCTGATAGGCGTAGCGCGTGAACATGTGCAGCGGCGCGTCGAACCGCAGGCATTCCTCGACCGTTGCCGCGGTCGTCTCGGGCGAGCCGAAGAAGCGGCTGACATCGCCCCCTTGCGCCAGGATCGAGCGGACGGCATTGCCGGTCTGGTGCACGGTCGCTTCATGGCCGGCATTGAGCAGCAGGATTGCCGAGGACACCATCTCGTCCTCCGACAGCTTTTGGCCATCCTCCTGCGCCGAGATCAGCAGCGACAAAAGGTCGTCGCCGGGATTCCTGCGTCGTTCGGTGACGCAGCCACGGAGGAAATCCGCAAATTCGCGCGCGGCGCGGTTGGCCGTCTCTTCGATCGCGCGGGTGCGGCCATGCATATACATGGCAACCATCTGGTGCGACCAGTCGAGCAGTTGCGGCCCCATTTCGACCGGCACGCCGAGCATTTCGGCAATGATGGTGATCGGCAAGGGCGCCGCGAAAGCAGGCAACAGGTCGACCGTCTTGCCTGGTTCGAAACGGTCGATCAACTCGTTGGCCAAAGCCTCGACACGCGGTCGCAGCCGCTCGACCTGGCGCGAGACGAAGGCGCGGTTCACCAGTGTTCTCAGCCGCGTGTGCACCGGCGGCTCCAGTTCCAGCATCGAATTGGCTTCGAGCCCGTCGAAGGCCCTGAGATGGGTGCGGTCCTGTCCAATGCCGCGACTGTCTGGAATGCCGGCCGGGTTCTGGCGGCCGAAGCGGCGGTCGCGCAGCAGGCGGTTGACGTCGTCGAAGCCGCCAAAGCACCAGAAACCGAACTCCTCCCAGAAGAAGGCATTCGATGCGCCGTGCAGAAGGGCATAGGCTTCATAAGGGTTTTGAAAAAAGTCCGGCTCGTGCGGGTCCAGCCGCAGGCGGCGAGTGGCTGGATCAAAGGCCAGGGCGGGTGGCGTCAATTTGCTCATGCCGGACCAATAGCGCGGCTTGCCAGCCTGGTTCCAGACCCTATGTTGGCGCCGCAATCCAATGCGTTGAGCCAGCCGACCGGCTGCGGAAAGTCTGATTTGATGAATGTGATCGTTGTCGGCGCAGGCATTGCCGGTCTCTCCACGGCGTGGTCGCTGGTCAAGGCCGGCCACAGCGTGTCAATCGTCGAACAGGGGCCGATCCCCAACCCGCTGGCTGCGTCGGGCGACCACCATCGCATCATCCGCCGCGCCTACCGCGCCGGGACCGGCTATGGCCGGCTGATCACCGAAGCCTACCAGGCCTGGGACGAGATGTGGGCCGATCTCGGCGAAAGCCATCTTGATGCGCGCGGATTTGTCTGCGTTTCGCGCGAACCGGGCGACGAGGCCGAGGAATATCGCGAGGGCTTGGAAGAAGGCAATTTTCCGTTCGAATTGCTGGAGCCGGACGCAGCCGTGGAACGCTGGCCGTTTCTTGAAGTCGGCTCTTTCCGCTATGCCTATTTCTCGACCGAAGGCGGCGCCCTGCATTGCCGCAAGATAGCCTCCGGCGTGGCAAACTGGCTGCGCGCCAACGGCGCCAATGTCTACGAAAATAGCAAGGTCGTCGAAGTCGACGCCGAAGCCGGCCACATCGTGCTCGAAAGCGGCGAGACGATGCACGCAGACCGCATCGTTGTCGCCGCCGGCGCCTGGGTGCTGAAACTGTTTCCGGAACTGGACGGCGAATTGAAGACCTATCGAACCGCACTCGCCTATGTCGAACCGCCCGCCGACCTCAAGGCAGCCTGGCAGGCGGCACCGGTTGTCCTCGATGTCGGCGGTGCTGTCGATGGCTACGTGATCCCGCCTTCGGGCGGCGCCGGCATGAAATTCGGATCCGGGCTGCACAGGGTGCCGACCAGCGATGCCGATTGGAACCGCCAGCCGGTGGCGGGCGAGGGCGAGGCAATCCGCAACCTGTTCTCGCCGCCGATCGCCCGGATCGAGGAATACAGGGTGACCGAGGTGGTCACCTGCGCCTACACCTTCACCGAAGATGAGAAGTTCTTCGCTCACGAGCGAGGAAAATGCCTGATCGTCTCGGCCTGCTCCGGCCATGGCTACAAGTTCGGCGCCGCGGTCGGCCGGCGCGTTGCGGCGGCGGTGGGCGACGGCAACATCGCCGGCCTGAAGACATGGCTGCGGGCGGAAGTGGCCTGAACGCCGCCAGGTTGAAGACTCACTCAGCGATTGATTTCGTCTGCGGCGGCAATGACTTCGGACACAATCGCCTGCACGTCATCTGGGGTCGTTCGGTGATTGACGAAACACGCGCGCAGCGCGAAATGGCCGTTGATCGTCGCATTCGACAGATACACCCGGCCGCGCGCGATCACGCGGCGCAGGATCGCTTCATTGTTCTTTGAGCGGTGGCGGAAACAGACTGCGCTTAGCGATACGGGCGCAAGCTGTTCCAACTCCGGCTGCGACGCGATTGCCTGCGCCAACATCTGGGCATGGTGGAGATCGCGGGCGATGGCTTCGCGATAGGCACGGCGTCCGTGATACTGCAGCGACATCCAGAGCTTCAGCGCACGGAAGCGTCGAGAGAGTTCGATCGACTCCTCAAAGAACGCAAATGCTTCCGTAGGGTCATCGCTCAGTATCCTGACGTAGTCGTCGCTGTGCGAAAAAGTCTTTCGCGCAATGTCCGGGTGACGATAGAGCAGGCAGCCGCAATCGAGTGGCTGATAGAGCCATTTGTGTGCATCCAGTGACAGCGAGTCCGCCGAAGACAACCCTTGGAACTTTTCCGGCGCCGCAAGAGCCGCCAGCCCTCCGTAGGCACCGTCGACGTGCATCCACAGCGCCTCCCTCCGGGCGATGTCTGCAATCTCGGGAAGGGGATCGATCGCACCGGAGATGATGGTGCCGACCGTGGCCACGATGGCGATGGGCATGTTTCCGGCCTCGCGGTCGACGGCGATAGCCGCCTGGAGGGCATCCGTCCGCATCCTGAATTTGTCGTCGACAAGGATCAAACGGAGATTTTTTCTACCGATCCCCAACAGCGCGACGGCCTTTGGAATGGACATGTGCACTTGCTCGGAAGCATAGATCACGCAGGGCCGCACGCCTGTTTCGTTGGCTGGCAGCTTCGCTTCCCGCGCCATCGCCAGGGCCATGAGGTTTGCCGTCGAGCCGCCGCCGCACAGGCTGCCTGTAAATCCGGGGCAACCGACAGCCTCCGCCAACCACCCGACCACGGCGCGTTCGATCGATGTCGCAGCCGGTGCCGACCGCCACGATGTCACATTCTGATTGAGCACCGCAGCCAGCAATTCCCCCAGCGCACCGACCGGTTCGCCGGAGCCGACGACATAACCAAAGAATCTGCCGGTTGAAGGCCGCACATGCTCCGCGATCGACTTGAAATCCTGCAAGACTTCCCGTCCGCGGCCGCTCTCCTGCCAAGGCCGCGAGAACAGGTCGGTCGTCTGTTTGCCGCTGGTCGTGGGATACGTCCGACGTTCCTCGAGGGAGGCCCAGTAACCTTTGGCAAGCGCCAAGGCTTCTTCGGCAAGGTCTGACAATTCCTGATTGGAAATTTCCAGGTCGCGCATGCCCTCAGCGCCCTACGGAGATCCGCTGCGACGCAGGTTACGCTATGCTCGCTAATCCTGGCAATGCCTGGGAATATGCACCCGCCGCCAGCCCGATGAACCTTCGCGAACCAGCACGCGGCGCGCGACGGTCTGGTAGGAGGCGGGGACATCGATGACGCGCCTTTGCTCGGGCTGCACCAGCACCTCCTGGGCGATCCTGTCGTACTGTGCGGGGATGACCACGCGCCGCGTGCGTTCGGGCTGGATCACCACGGTTTTGGCAACACGTTCGTAGCGCGCCTTGTGCCATACCTTGCACAGCACCTTGCGGCCATGGATGACGCGCCATTCCCAGGAGTAGCCGCCGCCATCGACCCGGACCGTGCGGTAGACGTTGCGGGTGACGGCCGGCACGATCTGGTAGGTCACTTGCGCCGGAACGGTCATCACGACGCGCTCGCGCGTGCCATAGATAGGGGCGATATAGTCGACCTGCTGGCCGGGCGGACTGATCATCACGTCTTCATAGACCGTGTCGTAGACGGCCGGACTGCGGACCGGTTCATAACATTCGACGGCGCGGCCGCCGGCCGCCGTCTGCGAAATCGTGCCGAGCATGGTCAGCCCGGCGATGGTGAAGCATGCGGTTTTCCCGGGCATGACACTCCCCCTGTTGAACTCTACGCATAAGTTCAACGTTGAATTGTAGAGGAAGCCGTTTCGGAGAAAAGCGGTTTCGGCGCATTTCGTTAAGTGACGCGGTTAAGAAACTGCTACCTTGCGCGGCCGGCCATGCGGCTCCGGACCCGCGGAAGCATCCGCCGCCGCGAATCCTTGGTCAGAAAGCTTGATTCGACTTACCCAGATGGCTAGGAGGGGTCGGCCTTGCACAAGGATGAGCCGGCATCCTATTTACGGAATAACGATCCAGAACCGATTCTGCCCGATCCGCCAGCATTCCCGGCGCCGGAATCCCACCGCGAGATAAGAGACAACTGATGAAGAACCCCGTCGAAACCTACATGAACCTCGTTCCGATGGTGGTCGAACAGACCAATCGCGGCGAGCGGGCCTACGACATTTTCTCGCGTCTCCTCAAGGAGCGCATCATTTTCATCACCGGTCCGGTCGAGGACGGCATGGCGACGCTGGTCTGCGCGCAGCTTTTGTTCCTCGAAGCCGAGAATCCGAAGAAGGAAATCAACCTCTACATCAATTCGCCGGGCGGCGTCGTCACCTCCGGCATGGCGATCTACGACACCATGCAGTTCATCAAGCCGGCCGTGTCGACGCTCTGCATCGGCCAGGCGGCTTCGATGGGTTCGCTGCTGTTGACCGCCGGCCACAAGGATATGCGCTTTGCCACGCCGAACGCCCGCATCATGGTTCACCAGCCTTCCGGCGGCTTCCAGGGCCAGGCGTCCGACATCGAGCGCCATGCCCTGGATATCATCAAGCTGAAGCGTCGCCTCAACGAGGTCTACGTCAAGCACACCGGCAAGAGCTACGAAGAGATCGAGAAGACGCTCGACCGCGACCATTTCATGACCGCTGACGAAGCCAGGGATTTCGGCCTCATCGACAAGGTCATTTCGTCGCGCGAGCCGCCTGAAGGCGCTGTGGCATAAGGGCTTATTGGCAGTTGGATGGCGGCATCACGCGCTTTTGGTGTGTCTTGCGGCATTTCGGCCACAATTGGCTGTTCCCTCGGGGGACAGGATTGCCTACGTTAAGGCTATGTTGAGTTTCGGCGGCTTAGCTTTATGCGGGGTTGTCGTGAATCATTGCCACGTTTTCTGATTTGTGTTTCGTACGGAATGCGTTGCGGGAGCCGGAACACACTGGCGGCGGCGGATTCCCGCGATAGATAGAGTATGCGCCCTTTCAGCCAGACCATCGGCGGGCGGCCATGAAAGGACATGAAAATGAGCAAGGTCGGCAACAACAGCGGCGATTCCAAGAACACGCTTTACTGCTCGTTTTGCGGCAAAAGCCAGCACGAAGTGCGCAAGCTGATCGCCGGTCCGACGGTCTTCATCTGCGACGAGTGCGTCGAACTCTGCATGGACATCATCCGTGAGGAGAACAAGACCTCGATGGTGAAGTCGCGCGAAGGCGTGCCGACACCGCAGGAGATCCTCAAGGTTCTCGACGATTATGTCATCGGTCAGCCCTATGCCAAGCGCGTGCTGTCGGTGGCGGTCCACAACCACTACAAGCGCCTCGCGCATGCCGGCAAGAACAACGATGTCGAACTGGCAAAGTCCAACATCCTTTTGATCGGCCCGACCGGTTGCGGCAAGACGCTGCTCGCGCAGACGCTGGCCCGCATCATCGACGTGCCCTTCACCATGGCTGATGCGACGACGCTGACCGAAGCCGGCTATGTCGGCGAGGACGTCGAGAACATCATCCTGAAGCTGTTGCAATCGGCCGACTACAATGTCGAGCGGGCCCAGCGCGGCATCGTCTACATCGACGAGATCGACAAGATTTCGCGCAAGTCGGACAATCCCTCGATCACCCGCGACGTGTCGGGCGAGGGCGTGCAGCAGGCGCTTCTGAAGATCATGGAAGGCACCGTCGCCTCGGTGCCGCCGCAAGGCGGCAGGAAGCACCCGCAGCAGGAGTTTCTGCAGGTCGATACGGCCAACATCCTGTTCATCTGCGGCGGCGCCTTCGCCGGGCTGGACAAGATCATCTCGGATCGCGGCCGGAAGACCTCGATCGGCTTCGGCGCGGTCGTCGCTTCGCCGGAGGATCGCCGCACTGGCGATGTCTTCCGCCTGGTCGAGCCCGAGGATCTGTTGAAGTTCGGTCTTATCCCCGAATTTGTCGGCCGTCTGCCGGTTCTGGCGACGCTGGAAGACCTCGACGAACCGGCGCTGATCCAGATCCTGACCGAGCCGAAGAACGCGCTGGTCAAGCAGTATCAGCGGCTGTTCGAGATGGAGAATGTCGACCTGACCTTCCACGAGAACGCTCTTTCGGCGATCGCCAAGCGCGCCATCGAGCGCAAGACCGGCGCGCGCGGCCTGCGTTCGATCATGGAGGCGATCCTGCTCGACACGATGTTCGAGCTTCCCGCGCTCGAAGGCGTGCGCGAAGTGGTGATTTCGGAGGAGGTGGTGACCGGCAGTGCCCGGCCGCTCTACATCTACTCCGAGCAGAAGGAAAAGAAGGGCAATGTCAGCGCCTGACATGAGCTCGCAGCGAAATTCTGGAACGGCGCCGCAAGGCGCCGTTTTGCTGTCGCGCAGGGGTTTTGCGCGGCGTACGGCTTGGCGTCGCAAATGTGTCACTCGCGGACGGGTTGGAAGTGCGGATTTGGACGCGCCCCTTGATCTTTGGGGGTCGTGCATCCAACTAACTGGAGAAGGCCGAGGTGCCCGATTTCTGTGCTGTAAAACTCCCGTCACAAACGGTGGTAGGCGGAACGATCCCCGGTCGTTAATATAAGATTCGCGGTTGGCTGATTGGCGGCCGCGACATGAAAGGTTGGACAATGGCCAAAGTATCCAAGGCACCCAGCGACGGCGTCTTCGCAGTTCTCCCACTGCGCGACATCGTGGTGTTCCCGCACATGATCGTGCCGCTCTTCGTCGGGCGTGAGAAGTCGATCAAGGCGCTGGAAGAGGTGATGGGTCAGGAAAAGCAGATCCTGCTTGCCACCCAGATGAATGCCGCCGACGACGATCCCGAGCCCGATGCCATCTTCGACATCGGCACGCTCGCCAATGTGCTGCAATTGCTCAAGCTACCCGACGGCACCGTCAAGGTTCTGGTCGAAGGCGCTTCGCGTGCGAAAATCGTCTCGTTCACCGACCGTCCCGACTTCCACGAGGCCCGCGCCGCGGCGCTGGTCGAGCCGGAAGAGGAAGAGGTCGAGGTTGAGGCGCTGGCGCGTTCGGTCGTCACCGACTTCGAGAACTACGTCAAGCTGAACAAGAAGATCTCGCCCGAAGTGGTGGGTGCTGCCAGCCAGATCGACGACTATTCCAAGCTCGCCGACACGGTTGCCTCGCATCTCGCCATCAAGATCCCTGAGAAGCAGGAAATGCTGGCCACGCTCTCGGTCAAGGAGCGGCTGGAAAAGGCTATGGGCTTCATGGAAGCCGAAATCTCCGTCCTGCAGGTGGAGAAGCGCATCCGCTCGCGCGTCAAGCGCCAGATGGAGAAGACGCAGCGCGAATACTACCTCAACGAGCAGATGAAGGCGATCCAGAAGGAACTCGGTGAAGGTGAGGACGGCCGCGACGAGGCCGCCGAGATCGAGGCGCGCATCAAGAAGACCAAGCTCTCCAAGGAGGCCCGCGAAAAGGCGGAAGCCGAGTTGAAGAAGCTCCGGACGATGTCGCCGATGTCGGCTGAATCGACCGTCGTGCGCAACTATCTCGACTGGATCCTGTCGATTCCGTGGGGCAAGAACTCCAAGGTCAAGCAGGACTTGGCTTTTGCGCAGAACGTGCTCGACACCGATCATTTCGGCCTCGACAAGGTCAAGGAGCGCATTGTCGAGTATCTCGCCGTGCAAAGCCGCCAGAAGAAGCTGAAGGGGCCGATCCTGTGCCTCGTCGGCCCTCCCGGCGTCGGCAAGACCTCGCTCGGCAAGTCGATCGCCAAGGCGACCGGTCGCGAATTCATCCGCATGGCGCTTGGCGGCGTGCGTGACGAGGCCGAGATCCGTGGTCACCGGCGCACCTATATCGGCTCGATGCCCGGCAAGGTCATCCAGTCGATGAAGAAGGCCAAGAAGTCCAACCCGCTCTTCCTGCTCGACGAGATCGACAAGATGGGCCAGGACTTCCGTGGCGATCCGTCATCGGCGTTGCTCGAGGTCCTCGATCCGGAACAGAACTCGACGTTCATGGACCATTACCTCGAGGTCGAATACGATCTGTCGAGCGTCATGTTCGTGACGACGGCGAACACGCTGAACATCCCGGCGCCCTTGATGGACCGCATGGAGATCATCCGTATTGCCGGCTACACCGAGGACGAGAAGATCGAGATCGCCAAGCGGCACCTGATGCCGAAGGTGATCCGCGATCATGCGCTGCAGCCGAAGGAGTTTTCCGTCGGTGAGGACGCGATCCGCGCCATCGTCCAGACCTACACCCGTGAAGCGGGCGTCAGGAGCCTGGAGCGCGAGCTGATGAAGCTCGGGCGCAAGGCGGTGACCGAAATCCTGAAGACGAAGAAGAAGACGGTGAGCATCACGGCGGAGAACCTCTCCGATTACCTTGGTGTGCAGCGCTACCGCTTCGGCCAGGTCGAGGCTGACGATCAGGTCGGTGTCGTCACAGGTCTTGCCTGGACGGAAGTCGGCGGCGAACTGCTGACGGTCGAAGGCGTCATGATGCCCGGCAAAGGCCGCATGACGGTGACCGGCAACCTGCGCGACGTGATGAAGGAATCGATTTCGGCGGCGGCCTCCTATGTCCGCTCGCGCGCCGTCGATTTCGGCATCGAGCCGCCGCTGTTCGACAAGCGCGACATCCACGTGCACTTGCCGGAAGGCGCCACGCCGAAGGACGGCCCGTCGGCAGGTGCTGCCATGGCGACAGCCATTGTGTCGGTACTGACGGGTATTCCGGTCCGGGCGGATGTGGCGATGACCGGCGAGATAACGCTTCGCGGCCGCATCTTGCCGATCGGCGGGCTCAAGGAGAAGCTGCTCGCCGCACTGCGCGGCGGCATCAAGAAGGTGCTGATCCCGGAAGACAATGCCAAGGATCTGGCGGAGATTCCGGACAATGTGAAGAACGGCATGGAGATCATTCCGGTCTCACGTGTCGGCGAGGTGTTGCGGCACGCGCTGGTGCGTATGCCGGAGCCGATCGAATGGGTCGAACCGGTCAATCCGCCGGCCGCGACAGACAGTGCCGACGACGCTGGAAAATCCCTGGCGCATTAGAGCTCCGGGCGTCCATCTGGACGCACAAAGGACGCTCTAACGCTCAGACTTGTGCATGGCCCCTGCCGAAAACCGGCTACGGTTTTCAGGGCCATGCATTGGTTTTCGTCAAGGTTGCAGCGCACAAACGGAGAGCCGGGCCTAGCGCCCGGCTTTTTCATGTGAAAAACCCAGCATTTCCGGGCTTTTTCCGTTTTTTTCCTGCCTTTTCGGCTTGGTTGCGGCAACGCTTCTTTCTACAGTCCGTTTCCTGCCGGATGAGTCGATAGTTCCGGTGTTCTCATGGAAGGGAATTTTTATGAACAAGAACGAACTGGTGTCCGCTGTCGCCGACGCCGCGAGCATTTCGAAGGGTGACGCGCAGTCGGCGGTCGATGCGGTATTTTCCACCATCACCGGCGAACTGAAGAAGGGCGGCGATGTCCGGCTTGTCGGCTTTGGCAATTTCACCGTGTCAAAGCGTGCCGCCTCGACCGGCCGCAATCCTCAGACCGGCGCCGAAGTGAAGATCCCGGCGCGTACCGTGCCGAAGTTCTCGGCCGGCAAAGGCCTCAAGGACGCAGTCAACTAAGCGCCTTTTTCTTTTCAGAGACCAGAAAAGCCGGGCTTGCCCGGCTTTTCATTTTCGTGGCCTACGCACGTACACACGACCAGAAAAGCCGGGCTTGCCCGGCTTTTCATTTTTGTGCCAGACGCTGACGCGACGGCGGCCGGCTTATGCGGTCGGCGCTTCAGGGCGCATAAGGCCTTCCTTCTTGAGATCGGCCCAAAGGGCTGCGGGCAGTTTCGCATCGAGCAGCGAGCGATTGCTCTCGACTTCGCTCGGCCGCTGGCCACCGGGGACCACTGAGACGACCGAAGGGTGCAGTAGCGGGAATTGCAGGGCGGCCTCGATCAGCCGCACGCCATGGCGCTTGCAGACGCTCTCGATGCCGGCGACGCGGTCGAGGATGTCCTTCGGCGCTTCGGAGTAGTTGTAGTAGGCGCCGGGCTTCGGTCCGGTCGCCAGGATGCCGGAGTTGTAGGGGCCGCCGAGAACGATGCCGATGCCGCGTGCCTGGCAGAGCGGCAGGAAGGACGTCAGCGCCTCCTGTTCCAAGAGCGTATAGCGACCGGCCAGCAGGAACAGGTCGAAGTCGCCGCGCTCGGCCAGCGTCTGCGCGACCTGCCACTCATTGATGCCGCCACCGAACGCCTTGATCACGCCCTGGTCGCGCAGCGACAGCAAGCCGTAATAGCCCGAGCGCATGAACTCTTCGAGGCGCCGGTCGGAGGCTTCCTTGCTGCCATGGGTGAAGATGTCGACATCGTGCACGAAGAGGATGTCGATCCGGTCGACGCCGAGGCGCTCAAGCGAGGCTTCGAATGAGCGCATGACACCGTCATAGCTGTAGTCGTACACCTCGCGGCGCGACGGCGTGTCGAAGAATTTGCCGATGCCGGTGCGCTCTTCGGGCGGGCAGGCACGCATGATGCGGCCGACCTTGCTCGACAGCACATAGTCCTCGCGCTTCTTGCCGCGCAGGAACGGGTTGAGCCGCGTTTCCGAGAGGCCGAGCCCATAGAGCGGCGCGGTGTCGTAGTAGCGGCAGCCGGTCGCCCAGGCGGCCTCCAGCGTGGCGTTGGCGTCCTCGTCGGAGACGGCACGGTAGAGGTTGCCGAGCGGCGCCGTGCCGAAGCCGAGCTCGGTGAAACTGATGCCGCCATTGCCGATGCGGTCGAAATGCCGTGTCTTCATATGCTGCCGTTTGCCTCGTTTGATTTGTCTGACATGACACTATCATGCCTGTGGTCCGGCAAAAGCATCGCTGCGCGTTGGACACGCATTTTCGCGGTTGCTAGCATGAACGAAATCAAGCTGTTCGTAGCAGCAAGAGCGGCAAATCCCAGGGTAATTTTCAATGGCAGGTTTGCGGTGAGCAACAAGAGCAAAAGCCTGTTCGAGACCGCGCTTGAGGAGCTCGGCGGCGTGCTGGCACGCATCGACGAAAGCCGGATCGACGCCGCCTGCAAAATGCTGGCCGGCGCGCGACAGATCGTCGTCTATGGCTGCGGCCGCGAGGCCTTGCAGGTCAAGGGTTTTGCCATGCGGCTCTACCATTTGGGCCTGCCGGTTTCCGTGGTCGGCGACATGAACACACCGCCGCTGGGGCAGGGCGATGTCTTCCTGGTCAGTTCCGGGCCGGGAGAGACCTCGACCGTGCTGACCTTGATGCAGGTCGCGCGCCAAGCAGGTGCAACCAATCTCCTGTTGACCGCCCAGGCCGAAGCCAGCGCGGCAAGGCTTGCCGACTTCACCCTGCTCATTCCCGCGCAGACCATGGCCAACGATCAGGGGGCGCAAAAAACATCGGTCCTGCCGATGGGCTCGGTGTTCGAAGGCGCACTGTTCCTGCTGTTCGAGGTGATGGTGCTGAAGCTCAGGGAATTGATTGGCGCGTCGCCTGAAGCAATGCGCGCCCGCCACACCAACATGGAATAGATCATGCGCTACGAACTGATGCTGCCACACCAGATCCGCAGGGCGATCGCCGAGAATTGGCCGGTCGCTCTGCCGCTCGGCGTGCTCGAATACCATGGCGAGCACATGGCGGTCGGCATGGACACGCTGGCCGTCGTCAAGACGCTGGAGCTGTTCGAGAAGGAGAGGGACGTCGTCATCCTGCCGCCGTTCTACTACGGTGCGGCGAGCTACGCGGTGGCGCCGCCGGAAGGCAGCGGCTCGGTGCAGGTCGGCGGCGCTGCGCTGGCGCCGTTTGGCGAGGAACTGTTCTACAGCCTGCTGCGCATCGGCTTTCGCAACATCCACGCCATCATCCACCACCAGACCGAGAATTTCGCCGCCGGCATGCCGACCGATCTGGCGTTCAAGACCGCCGGCCGCCAGGCGATCTTCCGCTTTCTCGAAAAGGAGCGCGGCGAGGGCTGGTGGGGTTCGCAGGCGATGGCCGACTACTATTCCGGGCACGCCGCGGGTGAAAATTTCTTCAACTGGGTACAGGTTCATCCGCTGATGCCGGCTGACATGAACGGCAAGTACCCGTTCGACCATGCCGGCATCGGCGAGACATCGCTGATGCTGGCGCTATGCCCGGAGGCGGTGGACGCCGGTCACTTCGACGACAACAAGAGCTGGTATACGGCGAGCGCCAAGGATGCTTCGGCTGAGCTTGGGCAGAAGGGTGTGGCTATGATCCTCGATCACCTGCGGATGATTCTAGGGGCCTAGCGCGGTCTTCCTTCTCCCACAAGACAATGGGGAGAAGGGAAGAGGCCGCCCTGCTACTTCACCGCTCCCGCGGTCATGCCCATGATCAGATAGCGCTCGAGCGCTATGCCGATGACGGCGAGAGGCGCGATAGCCGCCGTGGCGAGCGCTGCCATCGACCACCAGTTGATGCCTTGCGAGCCTGTCTGGCTCGCCACCATGACCGGGATGGTCTTGGCGTCGGTCGAGGTCAAAAGGGCGGCGAAGAAATACTCGTTCCAGCACAGCACCATCGCCAGGATGAAGGCGGCGACCATGCCCGGCAGCGCGATCGGCATGACGATGCGGAAGAAGGCGCCCCAGATCGACAGCCCGTCGACAAGTGCGGCTTCCTCGAGCTCGACCGGGATCGAGTTGAACTGGTCGCGCATGATCCAGATGACGATCGGCAGCACCATCAGCGTGTAGAGCAGGATCAGCCCGATGCGCGTGTCGAGCAGGCCGACCTCGCGGTAGAGCACCAGGAAGGGTAGTGCGAGCACCACCGGCGGCAGGATCAGCTGCGACAGGAAGAAGAACGAG
The DNA here is from genome assembly GCF_040321815.1 of Mesorhizobium sp. M0239. Taxonomy (NCBI): domain Bacteria; kingdom Pseudomonadati; phylum Pseudomonadota; class Alphaproteobacteria; order Hyphomicrobiales; family Phyllobacteriaceae; genus Mesorhizobium; species Mesorhizobium sp. M0239. The sequence continues at coordinate 1,700 of NZ_JAMYSG010000050.1, read as the reverse complement.
ATGTCCTCGTTCTTGAACCAGGCGAAATGATAGCGATAGCGGGTGAGCCCGTAGGCGGCGAGGCTGCCGATGACGATGGCGAGGCTCGACGCGCCGACCGAGGTGATCACCGAATTCATGAAGCGCTTGAGGAATTCCTCGCGCACCGTCGAGGTCTGGAAGATCGAGTCCGGCGACAGGCCAAGCGAGCGCCAGCCTTTCCAATCCGGCTGGAAGTCGACGAAGGGAATGAGATGGCCTTGCGTGACATCGACCGCCGTTTTGAATGAGGTCGTGATCGTCCAGTAGATCGGGAACAGGCAGATGAACGCCCAGAAGGCCAGCGCCCCATAGATGAAGACGCGGCTGGCGAGGAAGCTCGCCGGCGAGCGGATCTCCGAGGCGACATATTCGGTGGTCTGAACGCTCATCTCAGCTCAATTCACATTTCGGACAAAACGGTTGGCAAATTTCAACAGCCACGTGACGAACACGACGATGATCACCAGATAGGCCATCGCCAGCATGGTTCCGTAGCCGACATTCGAGCGGTCGCGATATTCGCGGTAGATGAAGCTCGACACGGAATCAGTGGCGCCGCCGGGGCCGCCGGACGTCACCGTGATGATGATGTCGGCAAGCTTCAGCTTGAAGATGATGCGCAGGATCACCGCCGTCACCGACACCGGCAGCATCAGCGGAAAAGTGACCTGCCAGAAGGTCTGCCACGCACTGGCGCCGTCCACGCGTGCGGCTTCGAGCACCTCGCGCGACATCGCCTGCAGCCCGGCCAGCAGCATGATCATCATGAACGGAATGAAGGTCCAGGCATCCAGTATCATGATCGATATGCGCGCGATGATCGGGTCGGAGAAGAAGGCCGGATTTTCCCAGCCGAGATGGCGCGCCAGCGTTGCGGCCGGTCCGAACCGGTATTCCATCAGCGACTTGCCGATCATCCACGACACGGCGACCGGCGACAGCATCAGCGGCATCAGGAAGACGACGCGGAAGAATTTTCGCGCCCGGATCTGGGCGTTGAGGAGCAGCGCCAGGCCGAAGGCGATGACATATTCGACCGCCACCGCCAGCACATAGAGCACCATGTTGAACAGCGCGTTGCGGTAGTAGGGATCGGCCAGCATCTGCCAGAAATTGTCGAGCCCGTTGAACTTGCGGCCACTGAAGGAACTGAGGTTCCAGTCGGTGAGGGCGATGTAGAATCCGAACAGCGTCGGGAAGATCACCATGGCGATGGTGAACAGCAGCGCCGGCAGCAGGAACAGGGCACGCTGGCCATCCTCGCCGCGCGTCAGCACCTGGCCGGCGCCGATCGCCACGCCCCACAGAACATAGGCATAGACGACGGGGCGCCAGGTCTCGAAGCCGATCGTATCGGCGCTGCCCTTGTAGAGGATCTCCAGCACGATCGTCGCCAGCAGGCCAAGCGTCGCAACGGCCATCAGCGCCCAGCCAAGGCGTTTGCGGCCTGGAGAGATCAGATCGGAAGGGCCGGCATCTGCCGGCCACTGGTTCGCGGTCGAAGTCTGGTCAGCCACAAATCTCGCCCGTTTGAAGGCTCTCGAGGAGCCGGAGCCGGTCTAAAGTGGTGGGGGGGGGGGGGGGGGGCGCGGGGGGGAGGGGGGGCCCCGGGGGGGTTAAAGAAAAACGAACCAACCCCCCGGCCGCGCAGGGGGGGGGGGGGGGGTGGGTTGGGTATA
>NZ_JAMYSG010000049.1:0-26170 GCF_040321815.1 Mesorhizobium sp. M0239 | reverse complement strand
TAGCCACCTTGCTGCAAACCTGCAAAATGAACAGCGTCGATCCGCTCGACTGGCTCTCGCAGACCTTGACCCGCATCGCTCAAGGATGGCCGGCATCCGAGATCGAAATGCTCATGCCTTGGAACTTTAGGCCTGACGTTATCGGCTGACCGCTTACTCTCAATCACGCTGCCGAGGAAATCAACACGCGCCGCGGCCGAGTGGTTCAGGCCAGGATCAAATTCGTCGTCGTTTCGGCGAAGGTTCGTCAGCCAAGCACGAAAACCGGCCTCACGCACAAGATTCCTGACGGTCCCCGCTTTCGCTGCAGGCGCACCGGTCGAGCGGCCATGCGAATTCTGCACAGTGCTGGGGGACCATCAGCGGTTCAACAGCTCACGGGCGAGCATTCCCAGCATGGCGATCAGCATGACCTTGTCAATCCAGCGATAGAAGCGCCACTTCACCTGTTTGCGCTCGTGCGCGAACAACGCTGGCCGCGATCATCATCACGATCAAGTCGCCAAGCCGGTGCGTGGCGTTCGCAGCACGCGGATCAGGCACCGCGCCGAAATAGTTGTCAAAACTGGAAATGGCAGTCTCTCCTACATTCGACTGCCTGCCCAAAGAATCCCCTCCCAAGCCAACTTCAAGTCCCAAAAAGCCATATGCGATTCCCTTGGGTCGAATGGGGTGGATCTTGATCTCCGCATCTCGATCTCACCGTCGCCCTCGATGGAGACAACTGCCTCGAAGTGGTTCTTGTACCAGATGCGGGTCTCGCTATTCGGAAACATAGTTGTGATATGAAAAGAGAATCCGACTCCGTGCTGACTTAGGGCTAAGACTCATAACCAGTAGCTGACGGTTGCAGCGATGCAGACGGCGGTGAGGAAGTTGCGGGCGAGCCGATCGTAGCGAGTTGCGATGCGACGGAAGTCCTTGATGCGACAGAACATGCGCTCAATCGCATTGCGGTCCTTGTAGAGAAAGGGCGAGAAACAATTCTTCCATTTTCGGTTCGCCTTGGGCGGGATATTGGCGAAGGCGCCGCGTCCGCGAACCTGCTCCCGGATGGCATTGCTGTCATAGCCTTTGTCGGCATGCAGGATTGGCGCCGCCGGCATCTGCTCGATCAGCAGCGCCCCGGCAGTGCAATCGGCGACCTGGCCGCCGGTCAGGAGAAAGGCGACCGGCCGGCAGAATCCATCCGTCAGGGCATGGATTTTGGTAGTCCGTCCGCCTCTCGAGCGACCGATGGCCTGATTTTGCTCCCCCCTTTGCCGCCGGCCGCACAGCGATGCGCCCTTACCGCCGATGAGTCGATGAGAAGCTCGGCCGGAGGCCCGCCGGCGTTGGCAAGAGCATGGAAAATGGCACTCCAAACGCCCTTGGCCGACCAGCGCTGGAAACGGTTGTAGAGGGTCTTGCGCGGTCCATAGACCGACGGAGCGTCGACCCAGCGTCCGCCGCTCTTCACCACATGAATAATGCCGCTGATCACGCGGCGATCATCGACGCGCGGCTTGCCTCGGGTGTCGGTCGGCAGATGTGGTTCAAGCAACCCAAACTGCTCATCGCTGAGCCAGAAATATTCGCGATTCATGAGTGGTCCCCCTCAGAGACCCGTGAATCACAATCCCGCCGTCAGAGGAACTCCTTTTATGGGTCCGGACCCTAGGAGAAGGCAAATGCTCAGTTCTCGCGGGCAACTCGTCTGTCGGACTGCTCCGCTCCTCTACTGTCCTGATGCTCAAGATCTATTCTCCATAGCTTTTTTGTGCACTCGTGTCGGCTATGCGCTCATGGTGCGCAGTTCCAAACTCTCAGTCCCTCGGGCCATGAGCGCGCATCACAGGGAATTTGCCAGTCCCGCGCAACGATGAAATCTGCCGTGGCTGCCGTGTCGTATCAACCGAGTCATAGATCATACCAATGTCGGAGCGGTAGGATATGCCGTGGAAGTGTATCTTCTCAATATTGCCATAGGCATGGTGGATCGCCTGTGCATAGTTGTCACCGATGCCAGTTACATGCAGCACGCGTCCGCCGGCCGTTACAAGGCGGTCCTCGGCATCGCGGCGGACATTGGCGAAGAACAGACGGGAGTTACGGCGGTCCAGCGTCTCAAGTCCAGAAATAGGGAAGCCGACCTCGAAATCTCCATACGGCCATCCCGGGTAGCGGATCGCGCGGCCGTCCTCGTCCACTCGCAACGTTGACCCTTGTGCGGCCACCACATTGCAGTAGCATTTATCGTCTGTCTCGAGAGACATAGAGCTAAGGGTACCCAAAAGGACGCCTTCGCATAGCTGGACGAAGTTGCTCTGCACTTTGGGCAGGACGGCTTGGGCTTCGGAGTCGCCGAATCGGACGTTAATTTCAATGACCTTGATGCCGTCGTCGCAGAGCATGGCGCCGATAAAGAGGAAGCCTGTGTACTTCAAGCCTTCACCTAGAATTGCTGCTCTTAGAGGCTCTAGAAGCTGGGTCTGTATCTCACGGTAAAGCGCCTTGTCCGCAAGCGGATGTGGGGAGAGCGAGCCCATCCCGTCGCAATTAACGCCCTTGTTACCATCGTCGGAGCGCTTATAGTCCAGGGCCGCCGGAAACATCAGAAACTCTTTTCCATCGAAGAGGGCGAAGATTGATATCTCTACTCCGAAGAGGCGCTCCTCAACGACGATACGGTTTCCAGCATCCCTGTGTGCCCGCGTGAGCATGATGGTATCGACGGCTTGAAGTGCCGATGCTTGGTCGCTGCATACATAGGCGCCGTTGCCTTCGCATAGCCCGTCCGCCTTGACGACAACATCATAGTCGAGCCCGCGGATATAGCACTTGGCGGGTTCGGGCCTGTCGAACACGGCGAAACGGGCCGTCTTCACGTTGTAGTGTTGCAGGAGCGACTTCGTGAACGCTTTGCTTGCTTCAAGTCGAGCTGCAGCACGATCTGGGCCAATTGTAGGGATTCCATTCGTTTTCAAGAAATCCACATAGCCCGTGGAGAGCGCGTCGATGTGAGAGACAAAGACGAAGTCTATTGCACGCGCTTGGCAAAAGCGTACTGCAGATCCCGGATCGCTTAGCGAAATATCGGGCACCGGGCAGATGCGCTCGTCAGCAACCGACGGGTTTCCCGGCCCATAGAAAACCTGTACCGAAGGGTCAGTGCGCTGGAAGAGATCAGCTATCGCGTGCCCTCTCCCTGTAGAGTCGATGAGCAGCACATTGCGGCTGGGATTGGACATGATCCTGAGCTCCTTCGGGCGATCGTTAGCAACGGCGACAACTTCTCCGACGGCAGTATCGGACGAGGCAGTCATCGCCTGGGCCTACGGTGGCATTGGCGGACGAAGCAAATGCTTGCCCATGCTCGCCCTTCGACCGACGCCTTGCAGCCCGTGATGAGCTGATCATCCTCGACGAAGTCGTTCCATTCGGCATCCAGGGGAACCCCCGTGCCGCCTCCGTTCGCGTTTCATGATGAGAACGTCTCAAACATCGTGCCAATTGCGACGAGGGAGCGTAAGAAACTTTTTGAGTTTTTCAGTGACTTTGACCGGGTGCAGCAGAGTGCCAGGCCAACAATGTGTCGCGGCTTCAACAAACACGACACTAGAGCACGTCCGGTTTAATCCGAGTCATAGCCTGCGGCCTTGAAATAGTTCTGGCATTCGGCTGGGGTGAAGAGGTCGACGAGCGATTCGACGGCGGTCCACAGGGCTGTGATTGTCCTCTCGGCTTTGGCTCGCATAAGAGCCTTGAGTCTTGAGAAGGCATTTTCGATTGATGGTGGTTCTTAATCGCGGCTTGGGCGTCAAGTATCTATCGCGTTGATACGGCGCTGCCGGGTGCATGGTTGTCTCTTCGCGGTCGGCCTCGGCAGCCGCCGGCGGGGACATCACGAGTTCCGCGTTGATAGCCGCCCGAGAACTCGTTTGGGGTGGAGTCGACTAAGCCATCTTCGTTACCCCACTCAAAGCTGGTGCCGTCAACCCAAATGCAGTGAAGAAGAACGGCGATCTTCCATGCGACCGCCACCTTTGCCTTCTTCAAACCGATCCGTCTCGACAGACGTATCCCCCAGCTTTCAGCGTAGACCATTTCTTCGTCCGGTGCAGGAGCACGCTGGCCGCCTCGTACAGGTAGGTTAGCAGCAGTCGATCGCCCCAACGTGAGACGCGGCCATTGATATCCGTTTCACCGGACTGCTTTCGTCGCGGCGTCAGGCCGAGATAGGCTCCCACGTTGGCGGCCGAGCGAAAGCGCGAGGGATCGTCGATCGTGTGGCGGAAAGTGAGCGCGGTCACCACGCCGATGCCGGGGACTGTCGTCAGCCGGCGTGTGAATTTCGTCTTCACGAGCGAGATGCCGGACCTGCCGATCAAGCTTCTCCTGTTCACAGCAGGCCTGCTCATGGACAGACAGAAGCGCCTGAACCACAGGGCGAAGCGGATGGCCGTCAGCAACTAGTTTCCCAAACCTTTCGCCGGAACTGTGACCCATCGATCGACCGAACTGCAGCCCATATTCCTTCAGCATGGACCGTGTCTGATTTTCGAGATCGCGACGGATCTCGACAAGTCTTGACCGTGCGACGAGCATGGACCGGGTGGCCTGCCTCTCTGCGCTCTTGACCTTCACTTCCCGATACCAGCCGACGCGAACCAGTTCGGCCAGGCCGCGGGCATCGTTCTCATCGCTCTTGTTCATTGGGACTGAAAGCGCTGCCTTTGCATGCCGAGCATCAAGGCAGACGACTGGCAACCCGACCCTTCTCAGCTCGTGCCAGAGCCAGCTGGACATGGCACCCGTCTCAATCCGATGCGCTCGGCGTGAGGCGCACGTTTACGCAGCAACTCCGTCAAGGTTCCCGGGTCGGACTTCGCCTTTCCCTGGAACACCGTCTTTCCAGCATCATCGAACACGCAGACGCTCGTCTCCCTCTGCGACACATCCAGTCCGACATATTGCTTCACTGCGGCCTCCTTGATCTCAATGGTCGGCGGCTTTTGCCGTCAGCCGAGTCTTCGTTTAAAGGAGAGACGGCAGCAATTACGTCATCGTTTCCAAAACTGCACGCCGATTCACAGTTTGGCAGTCACCCAGCTGAACAAAAGGCGCGGCAGCCCTTGTGCATGGCGCGAGGTGGGAACACGCTTTGCTTCGCGGATTTTCACCAGCCACCGATAACAGATCAACGCTTGAAGAACTGTGGCCCCTTCTTCTCATGCCAGCCTCTCTGCGTGGGGATAGAGGAGCCGATGGTGGCGCAGATCCTAGGCGCCGGCCGACCGGCATTCACCGCATGGAGGCTGGGAAGGCTGATGTCCCCTGTTCAGTCCCTCGCTTATCTAAGAGAGGAGAGCCTTTCCGGGGATGACCAATCATTGGCTCACCCTCTGATTGACCAATGGTCCTGATAACCACAATCAAGAAGGTCGCGGGCCTTCAGCAGCGAGAGAGCAGACCGGGTTAACCTCACAGGCCCGCAAACCTGGCCAGCACAGGTGTCAAGAAGCCCATTTCATCATCCTTGAGGAGCAACCGCATGCTTTCCCAGTTCGTCGTCGTACCCTCGGGCCTGGCTGTTTCTCCTCATTGCAATCCCCTGAAAATCACGATTCACCTGTTACGCTGCCGTGTTGACTGTGCTGGCGAGGACGCTATCGATAGCGTCCTCGAGGATGTCGAGACCTCGGCCAAGCTGATCCTCTCCAATGACGAGAGGTGGAAGGCACTTCACGACCTCGTCTTTGGGACCAGCGGCCTCGAGAATAAGGCCATTCTGAAAGGCCGTCCTGATGACGTGACCCGCAACGTTGCCAGACTTCAAATCAATGCCCCGCATCATGCCACGACCCTTGGCTGACACTCGATCTGGACCATACTTCCGTGCGATCTGATCAAAGCGGCTTTTCAGCAGATGGCCTTTCTCCCTGACGGACGCTGCCAAGCTGTCTGTCCGCCAGAAGTGCTCTAGGGCTGCGCGCGCGGTGACGAAAGCGTGGCAATTGCCGCGGAACGTCCCGTTGTGCTCTCCCGGCTCCCACTTATCGAGTCGTCGATCAATAAGGACGAGGGCCATAGGCAGGCCATAGCCCGATATCGATTTGGCCATTGTGACGATGTCCGGACGGAGCCCCGCTTCTTCGAAGCTGAAGAATGCATCGGTCCGGCCAATACCCGCCTGAATGTCGTCTACGATCACCAGAGCTCCGTGTCTGTGCGCAATGGCTGCCACTTTGCGCAGCCATGCCGTTCCGGCGACGTTGAGGCCGCCTTCGCCCTGAACTGTCTCGACAATAACCGCCGCCGGAGCGTCCACGCCGCTCGAGGGATCCGAGAGCAAGCGATCAAGGTAATCGGCGGTATCTACAGCGGATCCGAGATAGCCGTCATAGGGTAGTCGCGTGACGCCGCCGAGCAGCTGACCGGCGGCAGCGCGGTGATATCGGTTGCCGGTGCAGGAGAGAGCGCCAAGGCTCACACCATGAAAGCCGTTGGTGAAAGCTACGATGTTGGGCCGACCAGTGATCTTGCGCGCTAGCTTGAGGGCAGCCTCGACCGCGTTGGCGCCGGTTGGACCGGGAAACTGCACGACGTAGTCTAGTTGTCGCGGCCTAAGGATCGTCTTGTGGAATTCTCGCAGAAAAGACTCCTTGGCTTCGTTATACAGATCGAGGCCATGGGTGATGCCGTCGCCCGCAATGTAGTCTGCGAGCGCGGACTTCAGCTCGGGGGGATTGTGCCCATAGTTTAGACTTGAGCAACCCATGAGAAAGTCGAGATAGGGTGTTCCATCTCGCGCAAACAGCTGAGCCCCCCGTGCCCTCGCGAAGACTACGGGAAAGCTGCGAGCGTAGTTGCGCACTTCGGACTCAAGATGGTTGAAGATCGCGAATTCGTTCTCGCGATCCGGTGCACTTTGGTTAGTCATCGTTGCCTCCTCATTTAGGTTGGTAGGCAGACCGGCGGGAATCAACGGCTTCAGAGCGTGCGAAGGAACAGCGCGGATGGCTGGCTCGGCGCCGTAGGCCGAGAACCAGCCAACCACCGCCCCGGCACGCTCAGCGAGCTCGCATGTGCAGCCGATTCGCGATATGAATCTCCGTCGGTTTTCGGAATGCCACTCGGGGCACCTGGACATTGCATCGCAACGTGAAGCTCTGGCTATCACTGCCCATTCGAATCCTCCAGGCGAACCCCAGTGACACCTCGCCTCGCGTCTCACGATAGGACCCTCTCAAAAATCATGCCAATAGCGGGAGGGAGCGTATAAAATATCTTTTCGGGGTTGTTCAGTGACTTGCCCGGAGTGCAGCAGACTGCCAACAAACACAATGTGTCGCGGATTCAACAAACACGACACGCCGCCGTCGGTGCTTCGATGCGGTGGTCCGCCGGCAGGAGCGGTGGGCCGGCGCTTGGCGGGTACGCGTGGCGCTTGCGACGACCGCGGTAACGGCAAAGCAGTCTGGCCGGGTCGAGGATCAAGCGGCCCTGCGCGATGCCCTTCTGCTCACGCGACCCGGAGATGAGGTTGGCCCCGCTGGCCGGATGGCTGTTGGCCTGGCGTCGGCTGACAGCCCGGCCCGCCCAGTATCTTCTGACGGAGAAAAACCTCGCCGCGAAGAGGTCGGCTACCACCGCGGCGATGAAACGGTCGGGGACCTTGCGGGCAATCTCCGTCAGCTTGGGGCCGGTGTCGGCACGGTCGCAACGCTGACCGGCGCCCGCCGTTCTCTCTCCAAAACTTTTTGCAGAACCTTCAGCACACATCTCTACGGATGAACGGAATACCTCGGATCCAGAGCGCGCGAGCCTTTTGTCGCCAACGCCGTCGCTGAGGTCAGATCGGCATGTTGGCGAGCGATTGAGGCGGTCGGCTCCGTCCTGTCGAACAGCCATCTGGCATACATCTGGTTCGGACGTCGAATGGGCCGATCGGACGAATTCTTGACCGGCTGCTTACAGTCCACCTGTCTGACCCTCAGCCGGCTCTGCCGTCGAATATGGCAAGGTCGGCACATACGGGTCGCACGTCCTCCGAGCTCGCACCCTTTGGCGGAATGAAGCAATTAGGAATTGGTCATGAGGGATCATGTCACGATCTCGAGAATTATCTCATCGAATCAGCATTTGATCACTTGATGGCGCTCACAGATGGCAGGCACTGCCCGCGTTCTTCGCTACGGGTCTAAGGCCGGTACCTCTTCTGGGTTAGCGGGCGCGCGAGCGTGGCAGCTTGGCTTTAATGGCGTGGGCATGTTTGGATGGCTTGTGAATTCCAGCCAGCAGTCGATCCCGAAAGTTTCCACAGTGGCAAAGAGAACATCTCCACACAAGACGTTCCGTTCTCTATGGTCGGCTGCACTTGTTTCAAACCTCGGCACCTTGGTCGAGGGCGTGGCTGCTGCATGGCTGATGACCAGCATTGCCACGTCGCCTGGCATGGTGGCACTCGTCGCTGTTTAAGGTGACGGTTCAGCTTTCGGTGCCGCGGTGGGCCCTGTCCCTGTATTAGACGGGCCACATATGGCGGCATGGCGGCGGGCAGCTGGATCTGGGGTGAATTGGCGGACATCCAGGGTGTTGCTGGCTCATCGGCATTTTTCTTCGCCAACCGGATTTTGAAACGCTCAATCTCGACCCAACCAATAAATTCAGCGAACCGGCGCTGCAACTTGACCTGCGATCGCGAAGCGGACCGATCATGGTGATGGTTGACTATCGCATTGATCAGAAAGATGTTCCAGAATTCCTCATCGCGATGACGTCGTGGCGAAAAGCCCGACTTCGAGACGGGGCCAGGCAGTGGGCGCTGTTGCGAGACCTTGAAAAGCCAGAACTATGGACCGAGTGTTACCACGTACCGACATGGGTCGAATATTTACGCCATCACCAGAGGCAGACCCATGCCGACCCTGAAATCGCGGCATGTCTGGAAGCACTGCGCCGAGGCGATTGCCCGCCCAAAAGTCCATCACAAGATCGAACGACAGACTGTGAGGGTGCACGACGATATGCCGCTCAAGCCTCACTTGGATAGGATTTGAGCGAAACGCCGCAAACGGCGTCCCACGTATGCCAAGCTGAATATGTGATGCTTGCGGCGATCGAAAGAGATAGGAGCATCAGCGTAGCGCCGCCATCAGGCGGGATGCGGACCGACAGCCCGGCGGAGGGCGCCGATTGATCAATCGAATCGGCTCACTTTATCCGCTGACAGCTGACATCATCCAAATCGGATTGTTCACGGTACGCGTTTCAGCACGCGCCCGGATTTCCATCTGGAGAAAGCCTTCGACGCCGGCCAGTTGAAGTTCTTCTCTGACTTGCAGGCCTTGAGCGAGCGCGATGCCTTGCGGCGTTATCTGGCGCCGCTACAAAAGGCCGAGTGGGTCGTCTATGCCAAGCCGCCCTTCGCCGGACCCGAACAGGTCCTCGACTACGTCGGCCGCTATACCGACCGCGTCGCCATTTCCAACAATCGCCTCGTCGCCATCGAGGACGGCAAAGTCACCTTCCGCTGGAAGGACTATCGGCACGGCAGTCGGCAGAAGGTCATGACCGTCGCGGCCGACGAGTTCATTCGCCGCTTCCTACTACACGTCCTGCCCGAGGGCTTCCATCGCATCCGCTACTACGGCGTCCTCGGCAATCGCTACCGCGCGCAAAAGCTCGCCTGCTGTCGCGACCTGCTTGGCATGCCGGTCCCCTTGCCGGCGGACAGCCGATCCGCAAAGGACTACCGCGACCGCTACGAGGACCTCACCGGGCATTCCCTCAGGCAATGCCCGGCGTGCCATCGCGGGCAGATGATCATCATCGAAACATTCGACGGCGTCACCGGAAGCCCGCCATACCAGGACACGTCATGAAGCAGGGGCATCGCCTTCCTTGTCAGCAGCATCGCCGGCCGGCTCGGAAGCCAAACTGAGCCGGTCCCGCAAAAGTGTGCGCCGTCATCACCGGCAACCTCTCCCAGGCAGGGCGCGGCGCCGATCCTCATATGCCGGACCGATATCCGTGGTGCTTTCAGCGCATCCGACACCTGCAATCGCCCGGCCGCGTGGCACAGACGGTCTCCTTTCATCGGTGGCGCTTCATTGAACGCCCATAGCGGACCACCCGTGCCGGCGGCTTAGTCAAACACGTTTTTAGCTAACCGTCGCGATCCACCGCAGTGCGCTCCTGCCACCCGCCTTTCAGTCGCGACGCCAAGCTAAAAACGCTCTGCAAAATGTCCCGGTGAGCTGCGCATAATCATAGGGTGCGCATAATCGCGCTTGGACTAACCCGCTCCGCGATTGCGGAGCGGCAAGGAGGGTGAGTGCCGACAGCGTGATCTGATCGCGTCGTCTGTCGCGCTGGTCATGTGTCCACAACAAGCTCCGGCTGCGTCAGCACGGGGTGGCTGCTTGCAGCCCCCTCCATCGGACAAAGGAGCTTGTCATGACCCAACTTCGCCAGCGCATGAGCGAGGACATGCAGGTGCGCAACTTCGCGCTCAACACCCAGCTGTCGTATCTGCAACAGGGGTCGCTGTTCGCCCGTTATTTTAGCACGCGAGGACATTCGGACCTATCAGGTCTATCTGACCAACGAGAAGAAGCTGGCGTCTGGTTCGATCCACACCGCCATTGCGGCGCTGCGCTTTCTCTACAAGGTGACGCTCGAAAGGGACTGGGCGCCTGAAGAGGTCCTGCCGCTTCACAAGAAACCACAGAAGCTGCCGAACATCCTCAGTGCCGAGGAAGTTCAGCGGTTCCTCGGTTGCATCCTCGACGTTAAACACCATGCCATTCTGACCACGTGCTATGCCGCCGGCTTGCGCATCTCGGAAGCGGTTCAGCTGAAGCCCACGGACATCGACAGCCAGAGAATGGTCATCCGCGTCGAGCAGGGCAAAGGCCAAAAGGACCGCTAGCGCACCATTCAACTGCTGCTCGGTCACCGCAGCCTCGCGACCACCGCCCATTACCTGCGGATCGCCACCAACAGGGTCTGCGCCACCTTGAGGCCCTTCGAGCTCTTGCCGCGTCCGGCGCCCACCGTGCCGCCGCCCGTCAAGCCGCAATACTTCTGAGCGGCGCGGCAATGGCCCGCTCGGGGCCGGAAGTGCAGATATCTTCCGCTGCTACGGAGAAGCCTATCGCGAGCAGCATGATGCGTCGCTGTCGACCGCCCAGCGCGGTGTCATGACGGCAATCGAACTGTGCCGGACCGCCGCGCTCGGCGGGCACGTCGAACATGTGATCAATGCGGCCACCGGCGCATCGCCTTCAACAGCTGCCGCGATCGCCATTGCCCCCGCTGCCAATCGCTGGCCCGCGCACAATGGCTGGAGGATCGTCGCGCCGAGCTTCTCGACGCACAGTACTTTCACGTCGTCTTCACGCTGCCGGAGCCATGCCGCCATCGTCTATCAGAACAAGGCGCTCGTCTACAGCCTGCTCTTCCGTGCCGCCGCCGAGACCCAGCGCACCATTGCTGCCGATCCCAAGCACCTGGGTGCCGAGAATCGGCTTCTTCGCCGTACTGCACACCTGGGGCCAGAACCTGCTTCATCATCCGCATCTGCATTGCGTCGTCGCCGGCGGCGGCTTGTCTCGCCACGGCGAACAATGGATCGCCTGCAAGCCGGCTTCTTCCTGCCGGTCCGGGTGCTCTCACGCCTGTTCCGCCGCTTGTTTCTGCAGCATGCGCGACAGCGCGGCTTCGCCGATATCGAAGTCATCGACGACGATCTCGGCCGATCAGCAAGCGGAACAGTGGCGCGCCCCGGCTTCGATCGGCTGGTTGCATGGTTGTGTGCGGGCAAGATCGGCGCCGTATTGTGCCTGGACGCGTCGAGGCTCGCACGCAATGGGCGGGACTGGCATCATCTGCTCGAGTTGTGTGGACTTGTCGAAGCCCGCGTCATCGACCACGATGGCGTCTACAACCCCTGCCTGCCTAATGATCGTCTGCTCTTGGGCATGAAGGGAAGCATCAGCGAGTTCGAACTGGGCGTGCTGAAGGCACGGATGCTCGAGGCCGCCAGGTCGAAGGCGCGCCGGGGGGAGCTGCGCCTATCAGTACCGTTCGGGTATATCTGGCATCGCGAAGCCGGGCTTGGGCTCGACCCAGATATACGGCTACAGGAGGTAATCCGGCTCATCTTCGCGCGCTTCCGTGAACTCGGCAGCGCGCGCCAGGTGTTGTTGTCGATAGCGGCAGATCAAATCCACTTCCCGCGGCCTTCTGATGAGGGCCGCATGACCAGCTTCGTCTGGCTGCCGATCCGTTATCGCAATGTCATCGCCGTTCTCAAAAACCCATTTTACGCAGGTGTTTACGTCTATGGCAAAAGCGAAAAGCGAACCTCCATTGTCGACGGACGAGCCCGGCGAAGCTACGGGCATGGCAAGCCTGTCGGAACCTGGGAGGTGATGATCAAGGGTCATCACGAGGGTTATATCAGCTGGGATGAGTACGAGCGAAACCAGAAGCAGCTGGCACTCAACAACTACGGTCGCGCCGGCGGTGTAAAATCGGGCCGCGGCGGGAAAGCGCTGCTGTCAGGCATCATGACGTGTGCACGGTGCGGGCGGCGACTGAGCGTTGCCTATACCGGAAATCCGCAAAGTCGACCTGTCTATCGCTGTGACAAGCCAAACCTGATGATGGGCTTGCCCAAGTGCATGGCCTTCGGCGGCCCACGGGTTGACGCGGCTGTTGCGCGTGAGCTGTTGCGAGCGGTAGAACCCTTGGCGATCGAGGCCGCGTTCGAGGCGGAGCGGATGCACCGGGAACGACAAGATGATCAACGCCAGATCCTCGATCTGGAACTTCAGCAGGCCCGTTACGAGGCCAATCTTGCTGAGCGCCGCTACGCTGCCTGTGATCCCGACAATCGCCTGATAGCTGCGCAGCTAGAGAAAAGCTGGGAGACCACGCTGCGCCGCTTGCGGGATCTTGAAACCCGCCAGCCTACTGGCAGGCCACCGGCCATTGAGGTCGATCCCAGTGCCTTCGCCAATATGGCAGAAAACCTGTCAGCAGCCTGGAATGGACCTGATGTGACGATGCGTGCGCGCCAGCAGTTGCTACGAACCTTGATCGCCGACATCATCGTCGATGTCGACGACGCGGTACGGGACGTCGTGCTCATGATCCATTGGCGGGGCGGCCAGCACTCAGAACTGCGGGTTCGCAAGCCTCGAGCCGGCGAGCACGGTTGCGCGACGACCGAAGACGCTTTGGCGGTGATGCGCCGCATGGCCGGTCGCTGGTCTGACGAGCATATCGCCGCATCGCTCAATCGAATGGGATTACCCACTGGACGGCGCACCGCGTCTCTTCCGTTCGGCGCGTGCGAGGAATCCATGCCTATCGATCCGCTGAAAAAGACGGTGAATGGCTCACGATGACCGAAGCAGCAAAGGCCTTAGGCGTCACAAACCACGCGATACGGCGCCGTGCCCCCGCGCCGCTCAAGGCCGTGGCCTGAGAACAGCGGTTACCCAGGAAGTTCGCCAAGCCGGTTTAGAAGCCTTGACCATCAAAATAAAGACGCTTCGAACAGTCACCACGCCTTCCACGAGAGGCGAATACCGCGCCGCCGGTCGGCTTCTGACGCAGGACATCATGCGCAAGCACAGAGCCCCTCAACTCCTTGTCCGGGATCCCGCAGGCCAAGTACACGCGCACGCCGGCCCCCGGTCCCAATTATGCCACCTCAACCGCCCGAACAACCCGAACAAGACGTGTCTGCCACTTGGTTCAATCCCAAGCCTTCTTAGCTGAGACACGGCTCTGCGTGATTACTTTGGATCGGCGCTTAAGGGACCTGCGCCAAAACTGCCGCCGCAGGCGAGGGCGGGTATACGAAACCCGCGCGCCCTCGCGCGCGACTGAAATTGGTTTGTTTCGCTGCAGCTCAGCTGGATGCGTCGTCCACCTCCCCTAATCAAGGCACGACATTGAAATGTTCGAGGAGATAGTCAGTCAAAGAGACACTGAATGTTGTGGGCAACAGTACATTGAACTCGTCGACTTCAGAACGGTCAAGCAAAACGTTGATGTGATGGATTGCTGTTTGAGCGAAAGACCCAACCGAAAAACATTTCTCCGACAGATCAAGCGCAACGACTCGGCTAAGAAAACTGACAGCACCAGGACCGTTTACCTGCACACAAACCCTCGAATCCGAGAGTTCTAGCGCCGCTAATTGTTCATCGTCGTCGAACTTGATAGGGCTTCCTGACCGAACCAGGGCGCGGTCGGGTGCAATCCGCCATACGATCACCGAATCTTTGCGAAAGGCTTCGCGGCAATCTTGAGGCAGTACCAATTCATACCTACGAAGCGCGTCGCTAGCAGCCTGTTCGAATTTCTCCCAACCTGCAACTTGCGTTAGATAATTCACTTCCGCTTCAGTAATGGTCACAGCGAGGCCGTCACTTGTCGTACCGCTCACCGGCAGCTGAAATTTATTAGCCATTCTGACGGTGTCCTTCCGGGTCGAAGAAATGATGTGAGACGACCTTCGCGTCCCACGTTTCGTTGCCAACAAAATCCACTACCCGGACTGTTTCGCCATAGCGTTCAGGTCCGCGCGACAGAAGAGCGAGCGCGATGTTCTTTCTAAGCGCCGGAGAGTAAGTCACGGCAGAAACCCATCCCTCTCCATGGCCCTTGGTGGGAGCATTCATTGCATATAGAATCGAGCCTGCCCGCGTACTGGAATCTCCATTAGTTTCTAGCCCCACCAAGGAAGGCCGTGACGGATCCTCAAGTACCGAACGCTTTCGCAGAACCGAGCCGACAAACGGCTTCTTGCTCGAAGCCAAGCCCTCCAGACCGAGATCCCGTAGCGTTGTCCGCCCTTCGATCTCGGACCCTGTAATGTGACCCTTCTCGATGCGAAGGGTGCCCATCGCCTCGAGACCATACGGCATTAGATTGTAGGGTGCACCGGCCGTAACTAGAGCCTCCCAAATCTCTCGACCGCGTTTAGCTGGAATGTAAAGCTCATACGCAAGCTCGCCAGAAAAGCTCATACGATGCAGACGGCAACGTACTTCAGCAATTGTGACATGAGTGAAGTGGTTACTGGATAGCGCCTCGTTGCTCAACTCTGAGCCCGTGATGGCAGCCAGAATGGCTCGAGATTTCGGACCGGCGATCGCGATTGCAGACCATTGATCGGTGACCGACGTAACATGGACTTTGAGGTCTTTCCACGCGGTCTGGAGCAGGTACTCCAATCGGGCCAGGACCTTAGCGGCATTCGCCGTCGTGGTCGTCATGAAGTAGACGTTATCGCCAAGACGTGCCGTGACGCCATCGTCGAACACGAAGCCATCCTCGCGCAGCATGATGCCGTAGCGCAGTTTACCGACTTGAAGTGTCTTGAAGCCGTTCACGTAAACACGGCTAAGGAACTCCGCCGCATCAGGTCCCTGAACCGCTATTTTGCCAAGCGTGGAAACATCGACAATGCCGACATGTTCGCGCACGTGCGCGGCTTCGCGAATGTAGGCGTCGTTTATAGTTTCACCCGTGGCGGGGTAGTACCACGGTCGCAGCCAAGCTCCCGCGTCGATCATTTCTGCGCCGTTGTCCTCATGCCAACTGTGAATAGTCGAGAGTCTAGTGGGGCGAAAATGTAGACCGTGATCATGACCGACAAGTGCGCCTATCGCCACCGGGGTATAGGGTGGGCGGAACGTCGTTGTGCCAACGGAGGGTAAAGAAAGTCCGCGCAATTCGGCCATGCGGGCAAGTGCGTTGAGATTTGAGGTCTTTCCCTGATCCGCGGCCATACCGGACGTCGTATAGCGCTTAAGATGTTCGACCGAAACGAAACCTTCGAGATGCGCTTGATCAATGTCGGCTAGTTTTACGTCGTGCTGGAAATCAACGAAAGCCTTACCAGGAGTGCTGCCGTCGGCGTTAGTTATAACGGTCGCAGCAACGAGATTGCGTCCCCAGAAATCAGCATGGCCGAAGAGTGCGGGTTCCTTTCCAACGGCCCCACCTGCCTTATGGCCCTGCGAGAGCGAATCCCTGAGTGACGGTGATCCGACCAGCGAGCCGACGCATATGAACGCCCCCTTTTCCACCGGAGGAAGGAACGCGTCGAGGCTCTTGTCGTATTGCGGCTTAGCAAAGCGCTGGCTCCAGAGATGCAGCGCTGGAGCCCAGCCGCCGGATACCGTCACAAGGTCACAAGCAATGCGAGTTCCGCGGCCTTTTGCCTTCCCTTCTGCGGTAACGGGCACAATATGTGCAGCCCTGACAGCTTTGCCGCCACACACCTTCAAAACCGCGTGCGCTGGGCGCAAGTCAATCCCTGCCCTCTTCGCGGTTTCTCCGAGTTGGGCCGGGAGATCACTCCGCAGATCGCAAATAGTTACTTTTGCGCCAGAATTTGCGAGTTCAATCGCGGCGGTGTAGGCGCTGTCGTTATTTGCAGCCACGACGATCCGCTCGCCGGCAAAGACAGCGTATCGATTAAGGTAAGTGCGAACAGCAGAAGTGAGCATCACTCCAGGAAGGTCGTTCCCAGCGAAAACCATCGGGCGTTCGATCGCACCTGTTGCCAAGATGGCGCGTTTGGCACGCATAAGCCAGTAGCGCTGTCGAGGAAGCCCGTTCAAAGGCGCGAGCACGTGATCCTGCACACGCTCCACGAGCCCGAAAACCTCACAGTCATAAGCACCAAACGCAGTTGTTCGCGTGAGGACACGAACATTCGGGAGATCATGGAGCTCCGCATGGGCCTGAGCCAGCCAAGTATCGGAGGCTGTACCGACAGGTTCGCTCAACAGCGATCCGCCAATGTCACGGTCCTGCTCGACGAGCACGACATTATGGCCCCTGCGCCCAGCTGCAAGAGCAGCGGCGATCCCCGCCGGACCTGCGCCAACGACCAAGAGGTCGCAAAAAGCGTTGATCTTTTCATATTGGTCCGGATCCGGGAGCGTCGTCGCACGGCCCGTGCCGGCCGCCTTACGAATGAAGCCTTCGCAGAACATCCAGAATTTGGTTCCGCTAAACGGGCCAATGAAAGTCTTGTAATAGAAGCCCGCGCCGAAAAAACGCGACATGAGCCCGTTGACGGCTCCAACATCAAACTGAAGACTCGGCCAGGCGTTTTGTGGCGTCGCAGTGAGACCCTCAAAGACCTCCACCATGGTGGCCTGTGCATTGGGCTCCTGACGATTACCATCCCGAAGATGGACGAGCGCGTTTGTTTCTTCGACGCCAGCTGCGACGATGCCACGTGGACGGTGATATTTGAAGCTGCGCCCAACAATCTGCTGACCAGCGGCAAGCATAGCGGACGCCAAAGTGTCGCCGGGATGAGCCGGCAGAGACCTGCCATCGAATTGAACGCTAAGGCGACGGTTGCGATCGATCCGCCCGCCGGTTGCGAGACGCCGCGCAGTCATACCGCCACCTCACGCGCCAGAACAGAGCTGAACATTTCATGCGTCAACGTATCGCGCTCAACCACAATCCACTGCCTGCAACCTGCGACATGGTGCCAATACTCCTTATGAGGTCCGCGGGGGTTCTCACGGATGAAAACGTAATCATGCCAAATTTCTGGATCGGCCACGTTCATATCGGGCCGGCGGATAGAAGCGTCTTCGCCGTAAGTAAACTCGGTTTCGTCCCGCAGCCCGCAGACCGGGCAATGAATTCTCAACATGATTAGACCTCAATGCGCCTTGGGATGCGGGCCAGCGCCCGCTTCATCGATCTGGTAGCCGCGCGCGAAACGCTCCAGCGTGAATTCTGCGTTATCGGGGTGCGGTTCTCCCTTGGCGATGGTCCATGCGAAACAGTATCCAGAGGCTGGCGTTGCCTTGAACCCGCCGTAGCACCAGCCGCCATTCAGCCACAGGCCATCGACAGGCATTTTGCCAATGATAGGAGAGCCATCCATCGTCATGTCCATGGCGCCCGCCCAATGGCGTAGGAGCCGCAAACGGGACAGCGAAGGCATCAACGCTTTGGCGCTTTGCAACGTATGCTCGATAGTTGGAAGCCCGCCCCGTTGAGCGTATGAATTAAATCCGTCGAGGTCGCCTCCGAGAACAAGCCCCCCCTTGTCGGACTGACTTATGTAGAAATGTTCAGCTCCGAAAATAATCACGTTATCGACAAGTGGCTTCAACGGCTCGGTGACAAAGGCTTGAAGGACGTGCGTTTCAATCGGAAGCCGGAGCCCAGCCTTGGCTGCAAGATGACTTGTGTGGCCTGCGACAGCGAGTGCGACCTTGTTTGCGCGGATGGAGCCACGTGTTGTCTCAACTCCAACAATTTTACCCGTATCCCAAAGATAGCCGGTAACTTCACATTGTTGGATGATATCCACACCTTGCTTGTCCGCGGCGCGTGCAAATCCCCAGGCGACGGCGTCGTGCCGCGCCGTTCCTGCTCGACCCTGATAGGCGGCGCTGTGTATCGGAAAGCGCGCATTTTTTGAGTAATCTAGGTAGGGAAGCCGCTTCATGGTCTCGGCACGGTCAAACAGCTCGGCATCGATGCCATTGGCTCGCATGATGTTGGTGCGCCGTCGGGCCAAGTCTGCTTGCCCCGGTGAATGAGCCAACAGATAATATCCACGTCGCGACATCATCACATTGTAGTTCAATTCCTGGCTTAAATTTTCCCAGAGCTGCATCGAGCGCTCGTAAAATGTCGTGTTGCCTGGCATCATGTAGTTTGAGCGGACAATAGTTGTGTTGCGGCCTGTGTTGCCGCCACCTAACCAACCTTTCTCCAGAACGGCTACATTGCGCACGCCATGCTCCTTGGCGAGGTAGTATGCTGTAGCAAGACCATGACCGCCCCCACCGACTATCACCACATCGTAGCTCGGCTTCGGTGCAGGATCTCGCCACGCGCGTGACCAATGTTTGTTGTCACTCAACCCGTTTCGTAGGATCGACCATGCAGAATAGTTGCTCATACAAACTCCCAGCGAAAACCCGCCTGCGGGCTCAATTTTTATCATTCAGTCCAGCGTAATACGCTGATGCCGCTGCAATCCTAAGTGGATCCTACGAAAACCAAGTGCTGTATGCTGAGGTGACGGCCTTTGAACATACGAGTTGCCCGGGCAAAACAGCCATCGCCAGCATATCTAGGCAGTGATCAGCGTGCAGAGGTCAGTCACAAACAGCATTAAAACGCCAACTGCCCAATCCATAAGACGCTTGATGCAGTGATATTAGCCCGCGCACTGCGTAGCGTAAAGCTCAGCTCTGCGTAACAAATGCCATAATTCTTGAGCATATCGCGCGTATAGAATGCGCAAAATGTAAGACGCCGTCGACGCACCTAAGGGTCGTGTCCCATCAGGTGGTGTAGCTCGGCGGTAGCGAAGCCGCTCACGAGCGCGCCGTTAGTAGCGCTGTAGCGAGCGAGCGGCGTGTGGGTGGTCATCGGCGCTTTCCGGTAGGGTTTGGTTGTTGACGCCAACCTATTTCGGAAGGACCACCGATGACCGACGACATGATGAACCTGCGCACGCTCGTGGAGAAGACCCCGGATGCCGATCTGCTGCGGGAGATGATCGGCTTTGCCGCCGAGCGACTGATGGAAATGGAGGTGGGCGCGGCCACCGGCGCCAGCTATGGCGAGAAGAACCCGCTGCGGCTCGCCCAGCGCAATGGCTACCGCGACCGGGACTGGGAGACGCGGGCCGGCACGGTCGAGCTGCGCATCCCGAAGCTCAGGAAGGGAAGCTACTTCCCAGGTTTCCTCGAACCGCGCCGCATGGCCGAGAAGGCGCTAACCGCCGTCATCCAGGAAGCTTATGTGCAAGGCATCTCGACCCGGTCGGTTGACGACCTGGTCAAGGCCATGGGTATGAGCGGCATATCCAAGAGCCAGGTCTCGCGGCTGTGCGAGGAGATCGACGGGAAGGTGAAGGCCTTCCTCGATCGGCCGATCGAGGGCGATTGGCCATACCTGTGGATCGACGCCACTTACCTGAAGGTCCGCCGCGGTGGGCGGATCGTCTCGGTCGCCGTTATCATCGCCGTCGGCGTCAACGCGGACGGCCGGCGCGAGGTACTGGGCATGGAGATTGGCACCTCGGAGGCCGAGCCGATCTGGACAGAGTTCCTGCGCAAGCTGACACGTCGCGGCCTGCGCGGCGTCAAGCTCGTCGTCTCCGATGCTCACGAAGGCCTCAAGGCGGCCGTCACCAAGGTGCTGTGCGCGACATGGCAGAGGTGCCGCGTCCACTTCATGAGGAACGTGCTGGCCCATGCCGGCAAGAGCGGCCGCAGGGTCGTCTCAGCCTTCATCGCCACCGCTTTCGCCCAGGAAACGCCCGAGGCCGCGTCCGTACAATGGCGCGCCGTCGCCGACCAGATCCGGCCGAAGGTGCCGAAGCTGGCGACAATCATGGACGACGCCGAGCCCGACGTGCTGGCCTACATGACCTTCCCCAAGGAACATCGCGCCAAGCTCCACTCGACGAATCCGATCGAACGTCTCAACGGCGAGATCAAGCGGCGCACCGAGGTCGTCGGAATCTTCCCGAACGACGATGCGATCGTGCGCCTCGTCGGCGCAATCCTGCTCGAACAGAACGATGAATGGGCAGTGCAGCGGGCCAGATATATGACTCTGGAAACGATCAACCAGATGAGCGATGATCCCCTGATCAGCCTGCCAGCCGTGGCGCGCTGATCAGCCCGGCCCATGCCGGAGAGCACGGCGACTAATGCCGCCAGCTACACCACGCCGCGGGACACGATCCACCTAAGTCATAACCTCGATGGCGATGATCATTGGGCATCGACGCATAGGTCTTGAGGTCGCGTTCATTCTCGTCGCAACCAGAGCGTGATCAAGGCAGGCGTTGCTGCGAGCGTAAAACTGGGAACGATGATCGCCGAGTATGAGCCCTGAGGCGAAACCTCGTATCCACGAATCTCTTCGCGAGGTCGCCACAACAGCTTCGAGTTCTCAGGAGAGCTCGGCGGATTCCATGTCTTGAAAATGAAAGAGAGTCGAGGGATTGTGCGGCAGATGTCGCGCCGCGCTCGCCAGATCGAATGCAAGAGTGTTTCGACCTCCCATGTGTAGTGTGGAAACTCCCTTCGCACATCCATGAAGCCGATCACAGATTAATCAATCGAGACATGGCAGCATCGAACCATGGCAGCGTGGAGGCAGAAACTTGAGACGATTTACTATGCGACAGACTCGACCATGACTCCGGTTGAGTTCACGATTTCACGTCAAGTTTGACCTGCCACGGGTAATTTCCTCCATCTGAGATTAGAGTCCGGCCTCGATTGAAGGACGGAAGAGAAAGCGGTTTACGGAAGAGCAGATCATCGCGGTTCTGCGTGACGGGGGCAGGCGGGCGACCTGGCGCGCAAGAGGCCCAGCTCCGGCGGTTCCCGCTGCGATAAACCCCAGCGAAAGGGCCAAGATAGCTCTAGATACTATTGATTTTATCATGACCGTTCCCTCTTTGTTACGCGCCCAGTTGCGCGTTAAGCAAAATTGATAGTAG
Organism: Mesorhizobium sp. M0239; assembly: GCF_040321815.1. Lineage (NCBI taxonomy): Bacteria > Pseudomonadati > Pseudomonadota > Alphaproteobacteria > Hyphomicrobiales > Phyllobacteriaceae > Mesorhizobium > Mesorhizobium sp. M0239. Next base: position 4,644 of record NZ_JAMYSG010000049.1, on the reverse strand, counting down.
GTCCCTTCATGCACAGCGTAAAGTTACTATCCTTGCCTGAATGTCGTTATATTTGGACGAAGTGCTCACGTCGAAAACGCAGAATGCACGATTTGGATGCAGATAAGTGTTCAAGACGTTCGGATCAAAAGCATGCTTCCATTCTCGTTACGGAACGCCCTGGACCAGGAACCTGGGACAAGATGGCAACTCAGTCGCAGTTCTACCAACCCAACTTCGTTTCTAAAACGAGAACGGCCGCGAACAACTCTGAGGCTAATCCAAGCCGAGCGCGTTTGCCGCTGGACTTGCAGGTAAAAAACACATTGCACTCAGGAAGGGCTTAAGCGAAGCCGTTGATATGCGTGGAGGAACCGATGGACGATTTTGATAGACAACTCATTGCCCAACTTAGAGTCGATGGCAGGGCGCCGGTGGCGGTCCTGGCTGATAAACTGCAGGTCTCGCGGGGAACAATACAGAAGCGCTTGGACCGATTAGTCTCCACCGGCGCGATACGTGGGTTTACCGTTCGGACCCGACAGGAACTTGATGAGCATGTTTTGCGGGCCGTAATGGGAGTAAGAACCACGACTTCAAGTGCGAAACCCACCGGGTTGATCAAGGCTCTTCACGGAGTTCCGGAAGTTGTTGCTCTTTACACAACGAACGGCGCTTGGGACTACATCGCGGAACTCCGCGCTGCGAATCTTCCAGACTTGGATCGGGCGCTAGGTGCAATTCGGCATATCGAAGGTGTTGCCACGACCGAAACGAGCATCTTGCTTCGCTCTGTATAGGTGCGTTTTAGAACGGGAGCGCTCAATACGGTCAAATTAGCACTACTGGTGAGCACTATGTTGGCCCCATAACGGTCAATGAGCGATCACTCTCTGTGCTCTCTGTCAACGTAGAGATCGTGAAAGTGACTTAAGGCATCAACACCGTCTCTCACACACTAATGTGCGAGAGACGGTGTTGATGCACGAGGAATTGATCCGCCAAATTTAAGCCCGGCCTGCCTACTGTGGGAGACCTATATGACTTGTCCCGCACTCGCACTTTGGGCGGAAGCGTTCGTCGCGAGATGAGGGTGCTCGGGTAGCTGCTTACCTCCTAAGTCCTGAGCGCTGCGTACTAACCGCAAGGATATAGGTCAACGAGTGAGCATTCCGCCGCTCGCTTACTAGCAGAATGCGTATCTTTTTGCGCACTTAGTTTGCAAAAGTTAGCTGTACGCTGAGCATGGGAGACCTGTACCCTTATGGGACTGTGTTTATCGGAGGCCCATATGAGCGACCAACAATTTTCACCAAATCGGCTCTTGGAAAATGCACTAAGCGAAGAAGCTGTGCTACGCATCAACAAAGCGGTGGAAGATGCATTTGAGGCACAAGTATTATTCCTTCAAGAGCTAGTGCGTTCTGCCTCGTTGCGAGGACAGGAAAAGAAAGTTCAGGAGCTTGTTGCGGCTGCGTTGGAGAAGCGCGGGTACGATGTACAAAGCTTCGGGATTGACCAGGCTCTTGTCGGGCAGGATCCTGCTTTCTCACCAACAACTTTCAACCTCGATAACTCGAGGATCGTTGTCGGATCTAAGACGCCGCGCTCCGCTACCGGGAAATCTCTAGCGCTCAATGCGCATGTCGATGTCGTACCGGTCGGCACAAATAAACGCTGGAAACACGAGCCCTTCTCTGCAACCCGCGAGGGGGGCTGGCTATACGGGCGGGGTGCCGGCGACATGAAAGCTGGCCTCACGGCGAATCTTTTTGCACTCGACGCACTGTCCGCCGCGGGCTTTTCACTGAAAGGCCCCATTCAAATCCAGTCAGTTATTGAAGAGGAGACTACCGGTAACGGAGCTGCTATGGTGTTAGCCAAAGGGTTTCGAGCGGACGCTATCCTCGTATCCGAGCCTACGGGAGAAAAACTGGTAAGCGCTAATACGGGAGTAATGAAGTTTGCGGTCACGGTCCAAGGTGTGCCAGCGCATCCAATGGAGGTTTCATCCGGCAAGAGCGCTATTGATATCGCGATACGCGCTATCGAACATCTTCGCGAACTCGAAAACGAGTGGCTAGGTGAACGCGGGAACGCGGGACCTGAATTCCGTGACGTCGATAACCCAGTCGCTCTCACAATCGGCACAATATCGGGAGGCGAATGGCTAGCATCAGTCCCTAGCGAGTGCCGGTTCGAAGGCCGAATTGGCTTTTACCCTGGCGAGTCAGCGAATGACCGCGCGTCGAAGTTTGAACGCTTTCTTATCGAAGCTTTCCGCAACGATCCATCGTTGTCGGATTGCCATCTTCCCGAAATTGAGTGGGTAGGTGTCAAACAAGGTGGATACTGCTTGCCGCAGGGAAGCGAAGCCGAAGCTCTCTTGTCCGAAGTGCATAAAGGGATTGACGGGCTAGATCGGGATCTTGAGCGTTTGGTTATGCCTTGCTACCTGGACGCCGCAGTGTTCACGCTGCACGGACGAATGACTAGTCTCGTTTATGGACCAACAGCTGAAAACTGCCATGCTCTTGACGAACGTGTAAATCTGGCTTCGCTCAAACGCGTTACTAAGGCAATTGCTCTCTTTGCAGCAGGTTGGTGCGGCGTGGAACAAAGGGCGTAGAACATCGCTCCCTCTGCTTCCCGCCGTCACAATCGATGTGTCGGCGGGAGCGCGAGTGGCTGCGCGCCCAAATGTCAGATATTCATAGCAGTCGACCAAGCTTAGTGACGCGAAGAAAGTACGCAGCAAAATACTGCCCGCGTCTCTATCGATCAGATGAGAAAATTTGATTTGGATAGAATATTCGACAATAACAATCGACAAACGAAGAAGTTCAATACTGTGGGCTCGAAAATTATGGCTCGTCGTCTCGATCGTTTTTGCGAAAAAGCTGCACAGAGAACGGCTATAAGCATGATTTTTGCGCCGGGCTGGCGGCAATTGCCGCATTCCGCCGCGTAGTCAGGGATAAAGTGTTTGAGAGTGACGCCTACTTAAAGCACTTACTGAAGTCACGCGAGGGCTGCGTGCATCAGACTTTCAATAAATCGCGAATGGGAATCAGCGTAATGGATATCGCACAAATCGCAGAAAAAGACCGCAACACAGTCCTACATCCGTTCACGCAGTTAAAGGACTTTGCGACCGGCAAGTTGGGTGAGCCGACGATTGTCGAGACAGGCAAGGGCATCCGCATTCAAGACGCCCATGGCAACCAGCTGATCGACGGCTTTGCCGGCCTCTACTGCGTCAATGTCGGCTACGGCCGCACCGAAGTCGCCGAAGCAATCTCTCGCCAAGCTTATCGTCTGGCCTACTACCACTCCTATGCGGCACACACGACCGACGAACTCGCGATCTTATCGGACCGCTTGGTAAAGATGGCGCCCGGTAAGATGAGCAAGGTGTTCTACGGCATGTCCGGTTCGGACGCCAACGAGACCCAGGCCAAGCTCGTCTGGTATTATAACAACCTGCGCGGCAAGCCGACGAAGAAGAAGATCATCTCACGCGAGCGCGGTTACCATGGCTGCAGCGTCGTCTCCGGCTCGATGACTGGCATGAGCTTCTACCACGATCACATGGACCTGCATCCATGATGTCGCGATTGCCGAGCAGGCCCAAGCGCCCGCCTCGCGCGACTTGTCCGCCCGTATACGCTTCCGGCAGATTGCCGATCGTTGCGGTTAGGGGCAGGCCGCCCAGCCCCACCACCACGATGCGCTCGAGCACCGTCATGGAATGTTCGTTTCATTGTTGATAGGTTACTCATGTTATTTAGCAAGACCTCCTGACCACCCTCACCCAGCTCTCGCCAGGCAAGGCAAAACGTTCTTGGTCCTTGGCGTGAGGGACTTGGATGAGGAAATCTGTTGGGCTGTTCGCTGCGCTGGCCGTGATGGGCCAGGACGCCGCTGCGCAGGAGTCGACGGCTGATCGTCTGATGAAACTAGAGCACGTCCAGCCATCGATGAATCGTAAGCGGTGTTCTCAGGCCACGGCCTTGAGCTCGGGAGCCGGGATGTAAGCCCAAGGCAGCAGGTCGTCGATCTGGCTGTTGGGGTGGCCGTTGACGATCCTGGAGAGGACATCGGCGAGATAGCCGAGCGGTTCGACATCGTTGAGTTTGCAGGTTTCGATCAGCGAGGCGATGACTGCCCAGTGTTCGGCACCGCCGTCAGAGCCTGCGAAGAGCGCGTTCTTGCGGTTGAGCGCGATCGGACGGATCGAGCGTTCGACGGTGTTGCTGTCGATCTCGATGCGGCCGTCGTCAAGGAAGCGCGAGAGGCCTTGCCAGCGCGAGAGCGTGTAGCGGATCGCCTCGGCGAGCTTTGTCTTCTGGCTGATCAGACCGAGTTTCTCGCGAAGCCAGGGCTCGAGATCGATGACGATGGCGCGGCTTTTGTCTTGACGCATCGCACGACGCTCGTTGGCCGATCGGCCACGGATGTCATCCTCGATCTTGTAGAGTTCGCCAATCCGTCTGAGCGTCTCGCTGGCGATCGGCGCTGGTCCGGACACGGCCAGTTCATAGAAGCGCCGGCGCACGTGTGCCTTATCTGTTGCACAAGATAATGCAGAGCGTTTTTAGCTTGGCGTCGCGACTGAAAGGCGGGTGGCAGGAGCGCACTGCGGTGGATCGCGACGGTTAGCTA
>NZ_JAMYSG010000048.1:0-31764 GCF_040321815.1 Mesorhizobium sp. M0239 | reverse complement strand
CATCGCGAACCTCCCGGCGCAAAGCACGCCAAACTGTTCGCGATGTCCTCGCACACCTGTTCGCGATGTCTCCGGTCCAAACAGGAGGGAGATCGGCAGCTTCGCCGTTTCGCCCGCCCTCCAGCGTTGAAAATTGACGAAGGCCGTCGTGACGTCCAATCTCCCCCCTTGCGGGGGAGATGCCCGGCAGGGCAGAGGGGGGTGTGAAGGATCTCTACTTCGGCGATGATGGCGGCCGGGCACCTCGAGCCGCTAATCATTGTGCCAGGCCTCCCTCTGGTTTCCATCCACGTCATAGCGCTGTAAATCCAATCGCGCGGCTGCAGGCCGTTCACCATTGTCCGGAGGTTTGCGTGTCCGATTTTGTGAAGGTCAGCCGCGACGGCGACGTCGCCGTCGTCACTATCGACAACCCGCCGGTCAACGCGCTGAGCTTTCATGTCCGCGAACCGCTGATGCAGGCGCTGGTCGAGTTGCGGGATGATGCTTCGGTTGCCGCCATCGTCATTGCATGCGCCGGCCGGACCTTTGTCGCCGGCGCCGACATCACCGAATTCGGCAAGCCGATGCAGCAGCCCGAGCTGCGCGCCATCGTGGCGACGCTGGAGACCATCGCCAAGCCGACGGTCGCCGCCATCCACGGCACCGCGCTCGGCGGCGGGCTGGAGCTGGCGCTCGGCTGCCATTTCCGCGTCGCCGATGCCGGCGCCAAGCTCGGCCTGCCGGAGGTCAAGCTCGGCCTGCTACCGGGCGGTGGCGGCACGGTGCGGTTGCCGCGCCTGGTCGGCGCGCTGAAGGCCTTGAAGATGGTCGTTTCCGGTTCACCGGTCGGTGCGACCGAGGCGCATGCCGCCGGTCTCGTCGACGCCGTCTTTGAAGGCGATCTGGCCACCCATGCCGTGAACTTTGCCAGGGAAATAGCCCGCAAGGGTGGTCCCTTCACGTCGGTGCGTGATCGCAATGAGGGGCTTAAGGAGACCGACCTCGCGGCTTTCGACGCCGAGGCTGCGGATCTTGCCAGGAAAGCGCGCGGGCTCGAGGCGCCGATCGCCTGTGCGCTGTCGGTGCGCAATGCCGTCATGCTGCCCTTCGATGCGGCGCTGGCGGCGGAGCGTGCGCTGTTCGTCAAGCTGGTCGCCAGCGACCAGTCGCGGGCGCAGCGCCATGTGTTCTTCGCCGAACGTGAGGCGGCAAAGCTTCCCGGAAAAGACATCGTCAAGCGCAGGATCGCCCGCGTCGGCGTCATCGGCGCCGGTACGATGGGCGGCGGCATCGCCATGGCCTTCGCCAATGGCGGCTACCCCGTCACCATGCTGGAAACCAGCCATGAGGCGCTGCAGCGCGGGCTGGCGACCATCGACAAGAACTACTCGGTGTCCGTCACGCGCGGCTCGCTGACGGCAGATGCCAAGCGCGAGCGCCTCGCCCTGTTCAAGGGCTCCACCGACTATGCCGATCTCGCCGATTGCGACCTGATCGTCGAGGCGGTGTTCGAAGACATGGCGGTCAAGAAGGAGGTGTTCGGCAAGCTCGATGCCGTGGCCAAACCGGGCGCGATCCTCGCCACCAACACCTCCTATCTCGACATCAACGAAATCGCCGCCTCGACCTCGCGGCCGCAGGATGTGCTCGGTCTGCATTTCTTCTCGCCGGCCAATGTCATGAAGCTCTTGGAGATCGTGCGTGCCGAGGTGACCGCGCCCGATGCGCTGGCCACCGTCGTCGATCTGGCGCGGCGGATCGGCAAGGTGGCGGTCGTCGTCGGCGTCTGCCACGGCTTCGTCGGCAATCGAATGCTGGCCGCGCGTGGCGCCGAATCCGAGGCGCTGCTGCTGGAAGGCGCGACACCCAGCCAGATCGACCAGGCATTCACCGATTTCGGCTGGCCGATGGGTCCGTTCCAGATGGGTGATCTCGCCGGCCTCGACATCGGCTGGCGCAACCGCAAGGCGCGCGGTCAGACGGCCGTCATCGCCGATACGCTGTGCGAACAAGGGCGTTTCGGCCAGAAGACCGGCTGGGGGTTCTATCTCTACGAGAACGGTTCGCGTACCCCGGCCCCGGATCCGGAGGTCGAGGTGCTGATCCGCGACAAGGCCGCCGAGAGGGGCATCGCGCCGCGTGCGATCAGTGCGGAAGAAATCATCGAGCGCACGCTTTACCCCCTGATCAACGAGGGCGCCAAGATCCTGGAGGAAGGCATAGCGGCCCGTGCGTCCGACATCGATGTCGTCTGGGTCAATGGCTACGGCTTTCCCGTGGGCAAGGGCGGACCGCTGTTCTGGGCTGGCCTTGAAGGCCCGGCCAGGATCATCGAGCGGCTCGAATACTGGCATCAGCGGACGGGCAAGGATGTGTTCAAGCCAGCGCCGTTGCTGAAGCGGATGGCCGAGACCGGATCGTGGGAAGCCGGCGGTTAGGGGGCCTGCCGGATCCGCGCGTCGATGATCTCGACGAAACGTGCGAACAGGCCGGCCTGCGACTTGATCTTGAGCTTGCGATAGATGTTGCGCCGATGGACCTTCACGGTGCCCGGCACGATGCGCATGGCCCTGGCGATCGATTCCGTCGAATGCCCTTGCAGCACCAGGTCAACGACATGCTTTTCGCGTGGCGTCAGCGACAGGCTTTGCCAGATATGGGCGCGGTCGAACTCGTTGACTGGAGCGGTCGTCTCGTCCTGCTGCGCCTCTGCCGGTTCGTCGGTCGGAAGGATAGGCCAGCGCAGCCTGGCGAAGCTGATCACCGCCGGCGCCATGTCGCGCAGCAACCTGGCATCGGCGGTGCCGAACGGGCCCGAGGCGCGCAGCCGCATCAGCGACAGCACCAGCGCATCCTTGCCCGGCAACGGCACGAAGAAGCCGACCTCCTCGGCCAGCCTGGTCTGGCTGTAGTAGGAGCGGAAATACTCGCTGGCATAGAAACGGTCCGGCGCCAGTTCGCGCATGCGCCAGAACCCTTCCTTGCGCTCGACCGCAGCGTGGTGGAACGGGTCGAGCAGATACGGCCCCTCCTGATAGAGCGCGACGAAGACGTGGCTTTCGGCCGGCGAGAAGGTTTCGAACAGCAGCGGCGGGCGCGCCGCGCCGCGATAGCCGAACACCACGCAGTGGTCGAAGCTGACATGGAGCCGCAGCCAATCGACCAGCGCATTGCCGAACAGGTCGCCGCTGGTCTCCCGCGTCGCCGCGACGAGCGTGGCGAGCTGGCTGTATTCGTCGCTGCGGGACAATCCATACCCCCTTAAACGAGAAAATAGATCAGATATACCACCTCAGAGGTATATACTAGCCGCCATTGGCTCTGGTAGCGTCCCGATATTGCCCTGTTGCTGGAGCCATCAGCCTTGACCGCAGTGCCCGACATCGAGTTTCGCGGCGTCACCAAGCGCTATGGCGCGGTGACCGCGGTCAGCGGCATCGATCTCGCTGTCCCGCCCTCCGCCTTTGTCGCGTTGCTCGGGCCGTCCGGCTGCGGCAAGACCACCTGCCTGCGCATGATCGGCGGCTTCGAACAGCCGAGCGAAGGCCAGGTGTTCATTCGCGGCCAGGACATGGCCGGCACGCCGGCCTACCGGCGGCCGGTCAACATGGTGTTCCAGCAATACGCGCTGTTTCCGCATCTCGATGTCGAGGACAACGTCGCCTACGGGCTGCGTCAGGCGCGGCCAAGGCTGTCGTCGCGCGAGATCGCCTCAAGAGCGGGGGAAGCGCTGGAAATGGTGCGGCTCGCCGGCTATGGCCGCCGCAAGATCCACGAACTGTCGGGCGGCCAGCAGCAGCGTGTGGCGCTTGCCCGCGCCCTGGTCAACAAACCGGCGGTGCTCTTGCTCGACGAGCCGCTGGCGGCGCTCGACAAGAAGCTTCGCACCGACATGCAGATCGAGCTGCAGAACCTGCAGCGCGAGATCGGCATCACCTTCGTGCTGGTCACGCACGACCAGGAGGAAGCGCTGTCGATGAGCGATTTCGTCTGCGTCATGAATGGCGGCCGCATCGTCCAGCTCGGACAGCCAAGCGAGATCTATGACGAACCGGCCGATTTGTTCGTCGCCGATTTCGTCGGCAAGACCAATCTCTTGAGCGGTACCGTCGCCGGACATTCGGGCGATCTGGTGGAGGTGGCGCTCGCGAATGGCACCGTCATTGCAGCGCGCAAACGAACCGCCCTGCAGCAAGGCGAGGCCGTTTCGGTCAGCCTGCGTCCTGAATCGCTCAGTCTCGGCGCTCAGACAGGCGGCCCATTCAAGGGCGTCGTCCGCAACCGGATCTTCCTGGGCTCGACGGCGGAATACGCGATCGAGGTCCAAGGCATCGGAACGCTGCTGGCCAAGGCCGATCACCTGATCGGCCACGGCAATCTCTTCAAGCCGGGTGAACCCGTCGCCATCGGCTTTGCCTCCGGAACGCCGCTGGCGTTTGCGGAGACCAAGAACAACGGGGCCAACCAGAGGGTAGATAAACATGTCGAAATCATATCGTGACGGACTGCCGATAAGCCCCAAGAATTTTGTCGATCAGCTGATGCGTTTGAAGCGCGGCTCGATCGGCCGACGCGACTTTCTTGGCCTCACCGGCCTTGGCATTGCCACGGCGGTGATGGCGCGCGAGATCGGCATCATGCCGACACCGGCCTTTGCCGCCGAAAGCCTTGGCGACCGCATGTCGATCGCCACCTGGCCGAACTACCATGACCCGGCGACGTTCGAGAATTTCAAGAAGGACACCGGCGTCGCCGTCGAGGTCAACGTGTTCGGCTCCAACGAGGAGATGCTGGCCAAATTGCAGGCCGGCGCCTCGGGCTGGAGCCTGTTCGTACCGACCAACTACACGATCTCGACTTACAAGAAACTCGGCATCATCGAGCCGCTGGAGATGGCGAAGCTGCCGAATTTCGATGGCTCGCAGGAGGATCCGCGCTTCACCGGGGAAGGCACGATCGAAGGGGTGACCTATGCGGTGCCGAAGAACTGGGGCACCACCGGCTTTGCCGTCAACACCAAGAAGCTGACCAAGCCGATGACGAGCTGGAAGGAGTTCTGGGACACCGCCATGGCCGAAGGCGACAGCCGCACCATGGTGCACGACTACCAGCTGACCACGATCGGCAATGCGCTGAAATATTACGGCTACTCGTTCAACTCGCTCAAGCAGGACGAACTGGCCAAGGCGGAGGAACTGCTGCTGAAGGTCAAGCCGCATCTGTTCGCGGTCTCCTCCGACTACCAGCCGGGCATGCGCGCCGGCGACGCCTGGATGACGATGTGCTGGACGAATGACGGCGCGCAGCTGCATCGCGACATTCCCGAGATCGCCTATGTGCTGGGCAAGGAAGGCGGCGAGATCTGGACCGACTTCTACGCCATTCCGAAGGATGCGCCGAACAAGCCGGCCGGCTATGCCCTGCTCAACTATCTGATGAATCCGCAGGTGGCGGTGAAGGAGCACCTGGCCAATGGCGCGCCGTCGACCGATGCGCGGGTCAACAAGCTGCTGCCCAGGGAAGTGCTCGACAATCCGATCCTCTATCCGGCGGCCGACCTGTTGACGCCGCTGGAATTCGGCGCGGCGGCAACGCTGACGGATCCCGGCCGCGCCGAATTGATGGCGCGCTTCAAGTCGGCCTGAGCGACGGCCTCAAATTCTTTTCGGATAAGTTGACCGGCGGGTTCATACCCGCCGGCACGGGGCAAATCTCTCCATGCACGGCAGCCGTCTTCGCAGGAATTTTCTGACCGCCATGCTGCTCGGTCCGGCGACCGCGTGGCTGGTGGTGTTTCTGGTGCTGCCATTCATCGCCATCGCGGTGTTCAGCGTCGGTGAGCGGGCGCCGGAAGGCGGCTATCAGGCGGCTTTCACGTTCGCGCAATATGCCAACCTTCCGGCGCGGGCGACCGCCTTCTGGAACACGATGGTGCTGGCGCCGGTGGGAGCGCTCGCCTGCCTGCTCGTCGCATACCCGGTTGCCTACTACCTCGCTCTGCAAGCGCCGCAGCGCTGGCGGCTGATCTTGCTGGCGCTGGTCGTCATCCCGTTCTGGACCAGCCTTCTGATGCGGACCTATGCCTGGATGTATGTGCTGGGCGGGCGCGGCATTCCGGCATTGCTCGCTTACATCGGGTTCGAGGATGTCAGGCTGATCAACACGCCGGGCGCGGTGCTGCTCGGCATCGTCTATGGCTATCTGCCGCTGATGATCCTGCCGATCTATGTCAGCCTCGAGCGGCTCGACCGCCGGCTGCTGGAAGCCTCCGCAGACCTCGGCGCCACGCCGCTCTCGACCTTCCTCGGCGTGACCCTGAAACTGTCGCTGCCGGGCGTGATGACCGGCTTCTCGCTGGTCATGATCCTGCTGCTCGGCGAATATCTGATCCCGACGCTGCTTGGCGGCGGCAAGGTGTTCTTCATCGGCAACGCACTGGTCGACCTATTCCTGCAATCGCGCAACTGGCCGTTCGGATCGGCCATCGCGATCACGCTGGTGCTGGTATCGGTGGTGGTGCTGATTGCCGCCAACCGCATCTCGACCCGGGTTTCGGGCGCTCGCCGGGTGGATCTGATCTGATGCGCACCTTCGTCATTGCCGTCTTCGCTTTCCTCTATCTGCCGATCGCCCTGGTCGTGCTGTTCTCCTTCAATGCCGGCCGCCATGCCAGCGAGTTCACCGGCTTTTCGGTGCAATGGTACGGCAAGGCGCTGGCGAACCCGTTCCTGGTCGAAGCGCTGAAGAACAGCCTGTTCATCGCCACCACCAGCGCCTTGCTGGCGGCGTTCTGCGGCACGGCGGCGGCACTCGGCCTGGCGCGTGTCGGCATCAGAACACGCGCGGTATTCGATGCGCTTCTGGGCGCCGCGATCGTCGTTCCGGGCGTCGTCATCGGCATTTCGACGCTGGTCGCGCTCGTCCAGCTGTTCACGGTCGTCAATCCGTTCCTCGCCTCGATCTGGCCCGACGACCAGCCGCCGCGCCTGGCGCTCGGTTACGGCTCGATCATCGCAGCGCACGGCCTGTTCTCCATGGCGCTGGTGACGATGATCGTCGGCACGCGGCTCGGCAGCCTCGACCGCAATCTGGTCGAGGCGTCGAGCGATCTCTACGCCACGCCGTTGACGACGTTCCGCTCGATCGTGCTGCCGCAGATCATGCCGGCCATCGTTGCCGGCTTCCTGCTCGCTTTCACCTTTTCCTTCGACGATTTCATTATCGCCTTCTTCGTCGCCGGGGCGCAGACGACGCTGCCGATCTATGTCTTCGCGTCGATCCGGCGCGGCGTGACGCCGGAGATCAATGCTATCGCGACGATCGTGCTCGTCGCCTCCGTGCTGCTCGTGGTGCTTGCCCAATGGCAATTGCGCCGGCGCAAGCCGTCGAACTGAAAGTCGCATCATGATCCTCAAAGACCGCATCGCCGTGGTGACAGGCGCCGGCTCCGGCATCGGGCGCGCCGGCGCCATGATCATGGGCAGGGAAGGCGCGGTGGTCGTCATCGCCGACAGGGATCAGGCCGCTGGCGAAGCAACGGCTTCGGAGATGCGGGCAATAGGCGGGCAGGCCGAGGCGATCGCGACCGATGTCGCGGACGATGGGGCGCTGGAAAAGCTCATTGCCGGCACGATCGAGAGGCACGGGCGCATCGACATCCTGCACAATCACGCCGGCATCCAGGTCGGGGGAACGCTGACCGAGGTCGAGGTCGGCGGCATGGACGCGTCATGGCGGGTCAATGTGCGGGCGCAGTTCCTGGCGGCCAGGATGGTCATGCCGTCGATGATCGCACGAGGCAACGGCGTCATCCTGAACACCGCCTCCAATTCGGGTGTGTTCTACGACCGCGAGATGATCGCCTACGCCACCTCCAAACACGCGGTGGTGGCAATGACGCGGCAGATGTCGCTCGACTATGCCCGGCACAATGTCCGCGTCAACGCGCTCTGTCCGGGCTGGGTCGACACGCCGTTCAACGAACCGTTCATCGCCCAGATGGGCGGACGCCAGGCGATCGAAACCTATGTCCGCACCAAGATTCCGATGGGGCGCTGGGCCAGCGCCGATGAGATCGCCGAAGCGATCCTGTTCCTCGTCTCCGACCGCTCATCCTTCATGACCGGCCAGGCGCTGGTGATCGATGGCGGCGAAAGCATCGGCTGAGACCTATGCTTTCGTCATCAACCTCCTTTATTTCAGCGCCTTTCCAATACACTGCTCTACGACCTTCCTGGTGCCGCTGGTCGGCAGATAGGACTATGGTCCGGCCGGCATGGGACTTCAGTGCCATGGCCGATCAAGAGCGTTGATTTGTGTTAAATATCAATTAGTTATGGTGCCGGCGGGTTGTCAGATCGCGTATTGAGACAACATTTGTCTAAAGTTTACTCTGTACAATTAGTAATTCCTCATACGACGGTCGCCTAGCGGTGGGCGAAGGGCGGCGATTCCCCGAGGAGATTACCATGACAAACCGAAAAACTCTGTTCGCGGCGCTTGCCGCATTGGCGCTTCTGGCATCTCCGGCGCTCGCCGGAGCCGGCGGCAATGGCCACGGCGGCGGCAATGGCGGTGGCAACGGCAACGGCGGGGGAAATGCCGGCGGTAACGGCGGCAATAGCAATGGCAAGAGCGGCGCTTCGCACGGCAAGTCTTCCTCGGCTCGGGGGCAGGTGGCAAAGGCCAAAACGGATGACACCACGGTCGACAAAACCACAAAGGTCTCGTCGGTTCCCAAGGAGAAGAACATCCACGCCAAGCTCGGCCGGCTGAACTCGCTTCAGCGCAACATCAACGCCTATATGAACTCGAAGAGCAAGAAGTTCGCCGCCATCCAGGCTTTCGTGACGCAGTCCGCGAAAGCCAAGGTCGCCGAGGCCGCCGCTGAGGCGGCCCAGGAGAAGCTGGATGCGCTGAATTCTCAGTTGACCGCGCTGACGTCGCTGACGCCCGAGCAGATTGCCGCCATGACGCCCGAGGATCAGGCGGCCTTGCCTGGGAAGATAACGGATCTGCAGGCCGAAATCACTGCCCAGGAGGCAGAGGTCACCGCCGCCAATGAGGCGGCTGCCGCGGCAGAGGTCGGCACCGATGATGCATCGCTCGACGCGGCGCTGACGGACATGGCCAACAAGCCGGTCGACGACGACGTCACGGCCTGGGCCCAAGGGGTCCTTGCCGGCAAGATCGACCAGACGGCTGCCGCGATGGAAGCAGAAACGACGCCGTAACGACTTGCCGTTGAACGGCAGTAGCCAATCGAAGAAAGATGCCGCCGGACTTCGCCCGGCGGCATCTTTCTTTTTCCCGGCCATGGACTGGCATCCGGAGCTGGCGAGGTTCGAAACACTCAGACGTGCTTGCGGCCGCCGGTCGCGCGGAACCAGCTGTCGGGATAGGGATACCACCATTCCTGGATTGTCGGTTTGTGGTCGATGATCACCATTTTGGAGCGGCGGAAGGCATCCAGCCCCTGGCGGCCAAGCTCGCGGCCGAGGCCCGAGGCCTTCCAGCCGCCGAAGGGCAGGGCATCATTGTCGATCAGCGGGTTGTTGACCCAGACCATTCCGGCTTCGAGCCGTTCAGCCGCCTCGTGGGCTTCGGCCAGATCGGTGGTGAAGACAGAGGCGCCGAGCCCGAACGGGCTGTCATTGGCAAGCCGGATCGCCTCATCGAAATCCCTGACCCGGCAGATGGCGGCGACCGGTCCAAAGCATTCCTCGCGCACGATGGCCATGTCCGGGGTGACGCCGGTCAGGATCGTCGGCTCGTAGAACCAGCCGGTGTTGTGCGCAGGCGGGATGCGTCCGCCGGTGATCGCCTCGGCGCCGTGGGCAATGGCATCGTCGACAAGACGCATAACCTTGGCCCGCGCGGCTTCGCTGACCATCGGGCCGATCTCGGTCTTGTCCATGCCATTGCCGACACGCAGGGCACGCGTCTTTTCGGCGAACAGCGCGACGAAACGATCATGAACGGCATCGACCACGAAGAAGCGCTCGGCCGAGGTGCAGACCTGGCCGGTAAGGTGGAAGGCGGCGGTGACGCTGCCGGCCGCCGCGATCTCCAGTGGCGCGTATTGGCTGACGATCAGCGGATCGCTGCCGCCGGCCTCGATGACGCACGGTTTCATGCGCTCGGCGCAGGCCACCGCCACCGCCTTGCCGGCGGCGACCGAGCCGGTGAAGGCAACCGCATGGGTGCGGTCGGAGGCGATCAGCGCCTGTGCCGTGGCAGCGCCGCCGGGCAGGCAGGAGACCAGCCCCTCCGGCAGCGAGCGGAACACGGTCATGTAGTCCAGCGTCGACAGCGTCGTCGCCTCGGCCGGCTTGATGATGCAGGCATTGCCGGCGGCGAGCGAGGCGGCGACCGTCCAGCACATCAGCAGGATCGGGAAGTTGTAGGGCATGATGTGGACGGATACGCCATAGGGCTCGTAGCGCGCATACTGGAACGAACCGGCCTGTGTCGTGCCGGCGATCTTGCCGGCATCGTCGCGCGCCATCTCGGCGTAGTAGCGGAAGATCGGCGCGCAGTTGGCGATCTCGCCGATCGCTTCGGGGTAGGGCTTGCCCATCTCGCGCACCATCAGTTCGGCGCAGCGGGTGAAGTCCGCCGCCTCGATGGCGTTGGCGACGGCATGCAGGTGCTTGGCGCGGCTCTTGGCGTCGAACTTTTTCCAGGCGGCCTGCGCCCTGGTCGCCGCCGTGAGCGCGGCATCGATCTCGCCGTCGGTGGCCGCAGCGATCGCCCCGACGGTTTCCAGCGTCGCCGGATCGATCACCGGTTTGCTCGCGCCGGCCATCGGCTGGTAATCCGGATTGACGAAGAAGGTCGGCCGGTCAGGGGAGAAATCCATGGACATCCTCTCGGATCCGCTCAGCGGATCATGTAGACCTTCTTGATCGTCTCATGGACGGTGCAGACGCCCTTCCAGTCCTGCGGGAAGAAGGCCGCCGTGTCCGGTTCGATCTCGATGACTTCGCCGGATTCATGCACATAGGTGCAGCGCCCTTCGAGGAAGTGGCAGAACTCGTCGCGGGTGACATGGCAATGCCATTTGCCTGGTGTGCAGACCCAAAGCCCGCATTCGGAGCGGCCCTCCGGCCCCTTGTGCAGCAGCTTGCCCGATGTGTGGGACTGGCCCTCGATCATGGTCGGGATGACACCCCAGTCGACGAGGTCGGTAATAGTGAGCGGGGATTTCATGATGGGTGTGGTCATATCGATTTCCTTGAAAAGGGGGCTCACCGGCACATGAAGGCCTTGGTCAGCGTTTGCGTGATGATGGAGATGCCGGTCCAGCCGGCGGGAAAGAACACAAGCGTGCCGGCCTCGACCGGGATCTCTTCGCCGTCGTCATGGATATAGCTGCCACGGCCTGAGAGGAAATGGCAGAACTCGTCGGCGCCAAACGTGACCTTGCGCGTGCCCGGCGTACACGACCACAGGCCGCATTCGCTCGATCCGTCCGGGTTCTGGGACAGGATCCTGCCCGAGGCGCGCGGCGAACCGGAGAGCGTGTTGCTGCCCGCGCCCCAGTCCTCCAGTTCCACGCTCGAGGCCTTCGGCCAGTGCGGTGTCGGCATGTCGTTAAGCTCCGTGGTCAGGCCAGCATGTAGACGTTGCGCATGGTCTCATGCACGGTGCATTCGCCTGTCCAGCCAGCCGGGAACATGACCACAGTCCCGGCGGAGATTTCTATCAGCTCACCGACATCTGACCGGTAGGTCGCGCGGCCGGTGACGAAATGGCACAATTCGTCGCGCGGGATATTGAGGCGCCAGCGCCCCGGCGTGCACACCCAAATGCCGGATTCCGGCTGGTTGTTCGGGCCCTTGTGCACGAGCCTGCCGGTCGAGTGCGAAGTGCCTGACAATGCGTCGGGTTGGGCGCCCCAGTCGACGAGATCGGTTCGGGTGGAGGCGTGGTGGAGGTGTGGTGCGGAGGAGGTCATGCGGAGGCTTCTGCGCGATGGTTGCTATTCATATGCTGCGCCAGGGCACCCCCCTCTGGCCTGCCGGCCATCTCCCCCGCAGGGGTGGAGATCGGATGTCGTCTCGACTTTCGCCAATCACCGGGATTGCAGAGTGAGACCCTGTGGCGAAGCTGCCAATCTCCCCCCTTGCGGGGGAGATGGCCGGCAGGCCAGAGGGGGGTGCTCAGGCTCGGCGTATCAACGACTTCAATCACAGCAGCGCCTCCAACAAACCCGCCGCCTTTTCCGGCCCATTCTGCCCCTGCATCTGTGCCGATGTCTTGGCCAGCTTTGCCTTCATCTTCGGGTCGGTCAGACAGGCCTCGATCATGGCAACCAGCTCGGCATCGGTCCAGTCGTAGCGCGGCATGCCGAAGCCGTGGCCGGTCTCCTCGACGCGGGTGGCGTTATCGTGACCGTCCCAGACATAGGGCATGATGATCGCCGACTTGCCGAAATAGAGGCACTCTGTGAACGAGTTGTTGCCGCCGTGGTGAATAACAGCGTCGACCTGCGGGATGACCGAAGGCTGCGGGAACCAGCTCTCGACGATGACATTGCCGGGCACGTCCGTGTACTGGTCTTTGTAGCCGCCGACATTGACCAGCGCCCGGTAGCGCGTCATGCCCAGCGTCGCGATGATGCGCTTCAGCAGCTCGACATCGCCGGCGCCGAGACTGCCGAAGGAGACATAGAGCAGCGGCCCGTCGTTATTTTCAGCGAAGGTCGGCACCGTGTAAGGCTTCTCCTGCCGCACGCAGCCTTCCAGGTACTGAAACTTGGCCGGGTCGAGTGGATGGCGGCGCTTGAACTTTGCCGCTTCGGGATAGAGCAGCAGGTTCAGATGGGGCGAGGCCTCAAAGAACTGGCCGATCGGATAGGACGCCTCGTTGTTGGCAGTCAGGAAGGCGTTGAAGTCCTCATGGATCGGCTCGATCACCGCGTTGAAATGGTCGCGGTAGCGCTGGTGACCGGCATGGTCGTTCTCGCCGCAGCCGGAGAGATGCGGCGGGATGTCTTCGTCCTCGATCTCGTTTTCCGAGCAGGAGATGACACGCACCCACGGCTTGCCGTACTGCTTTATCGCCGGGAACAGGATGACGTTGTCGACGCAAATGACATCCGGCTTGATAGCTGAGAGAACGCGCGGCAGATCCTTCTGCGCCCATTTGGCGCTGTCGACGATCGCCGTCCAGCAATCCTTGACGTAATTGTCGACCTGGTCGTAAGGCGATTTGCGGAAGTTGGGGATGTGGCCGTTGATGAAATCCTCCCAGAATTTCGCCATCTGTTCGGGCGGCATCGGCTCGGACAAGTTCACCGGATGCGCCTCGAAGCCGTAGCCCTTGTAGACATCGACAAAGCCGGGGTCGGACAGGAAAACGGCCTTGTGGCCGCGCGCCTCGACCGCCTGGGCGATGCCGACGGAATTGAGCGCCGGGCCGTAGGCCGCTTCTGGAAAAAACGCGATCGTCTTCTGCGCCATCAGGCTTCTCCTTTATTCTGCGAAAACTCTGACATCGGCGGCGTCCCAGCCGAGTTCGACCTGGTCACCCGAGGCGACCGGCCGGCGGTCGGCGGCATCAGCGGTGACGCGCACCAGGAACGGCTTTGGCGACAGGCCCGTGCGGACATGCAGTTGCAGGTCGAGCCCCTGATAGGCCAGCGCCTCGACCGTGCCGGTGGTGCGGTTGGCGGTCTGAGCTTCTGGGAACAGCCGGATGCGCTCCGGCCGCACCGAAGCGACAGCGGATGCGCCGGGCGAGAGCGTTGCTGGAACCTTGCCGGATATTGGCGCGCCATTCGCGGCGACAACCCCATCGGTGGCGGCCTTGCCCGGCACAAAATTCATCACGCCGATGAAGTCGGCGACGAAACGGTCGGCCGGATGCTCATAGATCGCGTGCGGCGTGTCGCATTGCAGCAGCCTGCCGTCCTTGAGCACCGCCATGCGGTCGGCCATCACAAGCGATTCTTCCTGGTCGTGGGTGACGATGACGAAGGTGATGCCGACCTCATGCTGCAGGCGCTTCAATTCCAGCTGCATGGCGCCGCGCAGTTTCTTGTCGAGCGCGCCAAGCGGCTCGTCGAGCAGCAGCAGCCGCGGCCGCTTGACCAGCGCGCGGGCCAGCGCGACGCGCTGCTTCTGGCCACCCGACAATTGCTCCGGCTTGCGGTCGGCGAAGGGGACCAGCTCGGTTGTCGCCAGGATGGCGTCGACGCGGGAGTGGATTTCTGGCGCCGGCAAGCGCTCCATCTCCAGGCCGTAGGAGACATTGGCGCGGACGCTCATATGCGGAAACAGCGCGTAAGACTGGAACATCAGATTGACCGGCCGCTTGTTGGGCGGGGTTTTCGCAATGTCGTGACCGTCGAGCAGGATGCGCCCGCCACTAGGCGTCTCGAAGCCGGCCAGCATGCGCAGCAGCGTGGTCTTGCCGCAGCCCGACGGGCCGAGCAGTGCGAAGAACTCATTCTCGCGGATGTCGAGCGAGATGCCGTCGACAGCCGTCACCCGGCCGAAATTCTTCGACACCTTGTCGATGGCCAGCAGCGTGCGCGGTTCGCTCATTGGCCTATGATCCCACGGTTGAGCCGCTGCGACAGGGTCAGCGCGGTGATCGAGACCGCCATGACGATGGTCGCCAGTGCGTTGATCTCCGGCGTGATGCCGAAGCGGATCATCGCGTAGATCTGCATCGGCAGCGTCGTCGAGGAGCGGCCGGCGCCGGCGGTGAAGAAAGCGATGATGAACTCGTCGACCGAGAGCGTGAAGGCGAGCAGCGCGCCTGCGATCACCGCCGGCGCGATGACCGGCAATGTCACCCGCCTGAAGGTGGTGAGCGCGGAGGCGCCGAGATCGGCGGAAGCCTCGACGATCGACCAATCAAAACTCTTCAGCCTGGCGCGCACCACCGAGCAGACAAAGGCAAGGTTGAAGACGACATGGGCGAGGATGATGGTGTGCAGGCCCATGGTCAGGTTGAGCATGGAGAAGAACGAAAGCAGCGCGATCGCCAGGACGATGTCGGGAATGATCATCGGTGCGAAGATCAGCGCTTCGAGTCCCCTGCCATATTGCCGGCGCATCTCGATGCCGATCGCCAGCAGCGTGCCGAGCAGAGTGGCGATCGCGGTCGAGACCAGCGCCACGATCAGCGTGTTGAGCGCAGCGGAGAGGATCGCCGAATTGCCGGCCAGCGAGGCATACCATTTCAGCGAAAAGCCCGACCATGCCGTCGGCAGCCCGCCTTCGTTGAAGGACAGCGCCACCAGCACGGCGATCGGGATGTAGAGGAAAGCGAAGACGAGGCTGAGCACGAGCCAGAGCGTGCGCCGCGTGGCGGGAGAGCGCTCAGCCATCGGTGTCTCCGCCGGCTTGCGCGGCGTGGCCCGAGGCGCGATTGGCGGCGAGCGCCTGCGCCATCAGCACCAGAAGCATGATGGCGATCAGCGCCATCGCGAGCGCGGCGCCGAACGGCCAGTCGTTGGCGGTCAGGAACTGGTCGTAGACGAGGTTGCCGATCATCTGGAAGCGGCCGCCGCCGAGCAGCGCGGGCGTGACGAAATTGCCGATCGACAGCACGAAGACGAACACCGCGCCGGCAGCAATGCCGGGCACGGTCAGCGGCAGGATGACACGGCGGAATGTGGTCATGGCGGAGGCGCCGAGGTCGCGCGAGGCCTCGGCGAGTTCCGGGTTGAGGCGAGACAGTGGCGCGTAGCAGGCGAGGATGACAAAGGGCAAATAGTTGTAGATCAGGCCGGCGATAACGGCGCCTTCGGTGTAGAGCATCGACGGTGGCTCGCCGGTGTAGCCGAACCAGCGCAGCAACTGGGTGATCAATCCTTCGCGGTTGAGCAGCACGATCCAGGCATAGGTGCGGATCAGGTAGTTGGACCAGAAGGGCAACACGGCGAAGAACAGGAACACCGGCTGCAGCCGGCGGGGTGCCGCTGATATCGCATAGGCGGCGGCGTAGCCGATCACCACCGCGATCAGCGTCGCGGTGCCGGCGATGCGCGCCGAGTTGAGGAAGATGCCGGCATAGAGCGGGTCGAAGACCAGCCCGAAATTCTCCAGCGTAAAGGTGTATTCGATGCCGCCATAGATACCGCGCCGGAAGAAGGCGAGCGCCAGCACCAGCGCGCACGGCACCACCATCAGTGCGGTCAGCCAGACCAGCGCCGGGGCCATCAGCAAGGAGGAGCGAGAGGGTAGGTGCTTCACGAAGTGCCCCCCTCTGCCCTGCCGGACCCGGCCTTTCGCTTTCGCTTCGGGCGTTCGTCGTTCGGAAAGCCAAGAATTTGGCTTTCCGTCCGTTGCGCGGACCACTTCTCACCCCCTTCAAGGGAGGAGATCGGCAGTTCCAACCTTTCGCTTACTTTGAAAAATCGAAGATTGGCGAAAGCAATGCCACAGCCAATCTCCCCCCTTGAGGGGGAGATGGCCGGCAGGCCAGAGGGGGGCGACACGGAACGCAAGCTTGATTCCAAGATGCTGCTGGAACAGTCCCTACTGCGCCGCCTTGATCTCGCTGACGATCTTCGAATAGTCGCGCTGGGCGTCGCCGACGTCACGCAATTGCTCGAACTTGACGAGGTCGGCCACCGGCATCGCCATGTTGGGGAATTTGGCCAGGAAATCGGCAGGCAGGCTTTCCATGGCCGGCTTGTTCGGCACCTTGTAGTCGATGTTCTGCGCTGCCCAGGCGTGGTTCTTGGCGTCGAGCATGAAGTTGATGAACTGGAAGGCGGCGTCCTTGTTGGCGGAGGCCTTCATCACCACCATCGTGTCGACCCAGAGGTCCGAACCTTCCTTGGGAATGACGTATTTGATCTCGGGTTTTTCGGCGATGCCGTAATTGCACCAGCCGTCCCAGGCCTGCACCATCAGCGCCTCGCCGGACACCAGCTTGGAATAGAAGGTGGTGTCGTCATAGGCGAGCAGGGTCTTCTTGGCCGAGATCAGCAGATCCTTGACCTCAGCCATCTTGGCCGGGTCGGTTTCGTTGACCGAATAGCCCTTGTCGAGCTGGCCGGCGGCCAGCAGCCAACGGTCGGTCGCCAGCATGGTGGTCTTGCCCTTCAATTCGTCGGAGGGCGCGAGCAGGTCGCTCCAACTGGTTGGTGCGACCTTCATCAGGTCCGAGCGATAGCAGAGGCCGGTGGTGCCCCAGGTGTAGGGCACCGAGAATGCATTGCCGGCATCGTGAGGCAGCTTGGTTGCTTCCGGATAGAGGTTGGCGAGGTTCGGTATCTTGGTGTGGTCGATCGGTTCGGTCAGGCCGAGCTTGTTCAGCACCTCGGCGAAGGGCGAGGAGACAAAGACCACGTCATAGCCCTTGCCGCCGGCGGCGATCAGCTTGCCCATGATCTCTTCATTGGTGGCGTGCACCACCACTTCACCCGAAACGCCGGTCGCGGTCTTGAAGGCGGCCATCGCGTCGGGCGCCATGTAGCCATCCCAGTTGGAAATGACGAGATCAGCAGCCATCGCCGGCGCGGACAGCGCCAAGGCCAGGCCAAGTGCGAGCGAAGATGTTTTCAGCGCACGGCGCCGCAGGCTGGTAGCGGTCATGACAGACTCCCATTCCGGTTGATCGTCGAATTTCATTCGCCGGACCAACGCCTGCGACCTTGCCGCTGCCTCGATCCTGTTCCCTCGGTCTTTTTCTCGCCGATTGTCCTGACAGTACTATTGCAGAAAAAAGTACGTCAATCCATAATTTGTCAAGCGATCGAGGAATCTGGCCGATTGCGTCCGTGCGGGCGATCGGTCAAATCAATGCGGTCATGTCGTTTTCCACTGGACCAGTCATGCAAGCCGTAGCCAGACGACCTCGCACCAACCATCTCGATCTGGCGCAGCGCATCCTGGATGTGGCGCGGCAACGTGGTTTCGAGCCGGGCGCACGCTTGCCGGAGCAGCAGATCGCGTCGCTGTGCAGCGTCTCGCGCACGCCCGTGCGCGCGGCCCTTAGCCTGCTTGCGGAGCGGGGCGTCGTACGGTGGGAGGCGGATTCGGGTTATCATTTGGCGATCGACCTCACCGCGCAGGCTTCGGTCGCCACGGAATTGCCCGCTGCCGAGGAGGACGAGCTGGCCGAGGCGATCCTGCGCGACCGGTCGGCGCGGCGGCTGGACCAGACAGTGACCGTTGCGGGGTTGATGCGGCGCTACAGTTCCGACCGAAAGACGGTACTAAAAGCGCTCAACAAACTGACCGAAGAGAATTTGTTGGACCGTGCGCCCGGCCAGTCCTGGCTGTTTCGACGCACGCCAGACGATCCGGAGGCGCAAGGCGACAGTTATGAATTCCGTCTGCTGCTGGAGCCCGCGGCCATCCTGACGCCGGGTTTCCGGCTGGATGGCGCGCGGGCGGCGACGTTGCGCCAGGGGATGGAAGCGCTGGTGGCGCTGCCGGACGCCGCCTTCGACACACGCGAGTTCCAGCGGCTGGACATCGATTTTCATGGCATGCTCGCCGAA
This sequence comes from Mesorhizobium sp. M0239, assembly GCF_040321815.1. Classification (NCBI taxonomy): domain Bacteria; kingdom Pseudomonadati; phylum Pseudomonadota; class Alphaproteobacteria; order Hyphomicrobiales; family Phyllobacteriaceae; genus Mesorhizobium; species Mesorhizobium sp. M0239. The sequence continues at coordinate 13,310 of NZ_JAMYSG010000048.1, read as the reverse complement.
GGCTGCGCCAACCGCTTCGTGGCCGACGCACTCGCCGATCACCTCAGGCTGCGCCGGCTGCCGGGCATCTATGCCGGCGTCAACGTCTTCCGCCTGCGGCAATCGCTGCGCGAACACCTTGTTATACTCGACCATCTTGAAAGCCTGCAGTATGAGGTGGCTGCCGATCTGCTGCGCATCCACCTGCGGCTCTCCCGCAACCAGCGACCGCAAGCGGCCAGTCGCGGGGCGCCTGCCCTGTTCGGCATGATCAGCCGGCCGGATTGACGAGGATTAATTGACGCGTAAAGCCAGCCCGACCATCGCGCTGTTCCCCGAAGCAAGCTTCGGCGCGGCGTTGAATTGCGTCGGCATCGCGCAGGCGCTGCGTGCCAAGGGAGCCCGGCCGGTATTCATCTGTCATGCCGGCTTTTCCGGCGTCTTTGCCGACTATGGTTTCCAGGAATACCAGCTGCCGACCGACGAGCCGCTGAGCGACAGCGAACGCCAGAGCTACTGGCAGGCCTTCGTGCGCAGGCACCTGCCGCATTTCAGGCTGAGCCCGATCGACCAGCTGGAAACCTATGTCGCGCCGACCTGGCAGGCCATCGTCGACACCGCGGTCAATGCCGAGGCGCCGCTGCGCCAGTTGCTGGCGCGGCTGAAGCCGGACGCGGTGGTTCTCGACAATGTCATCATGTTCCCGGCGATCGCCGCCGCCGGCTGTCCCTGGGTGCGTGTCGTCTCCTGCGCCGAGACCGAGCTGCCGGATGCACAGGTACCGCCCTATCTGTCGGGGCTTGGCGTCGACGACCCGCAACGCGCCGCGTTCGAGGCCAGGTATCTGGCGGCTTGCACGCCCGCACATGATCGCTTCAACCGCTTCCGGATGGATGCCGGCCTGGCGCCGCTGCCGAAGGGCCTGTTCCTGGAGACGTCGCCCGACCTCAATTTGCTGCTGACGCCTTCGATCGTGCGCCGCGAGCGCGCCGAGCCGCTCGACCCGGAGCGCTTCGTCTATCTCGAAGGCTGCGTGCGTTCGGAAGGGCCATTCGAGGTGCCGGTATTTCCGCGCAATGGCGGGCCGCTGGTCTATGTCAGCTTCGGTAGCCTCGGCGCCATGGATGTCGGGCTGATCGAGCGCATGCTGGCCGTGTTCGACAGGCTGCCGGCGCGCTTCATCGTCAATGCCGGCGGCCTGCGCGATGCCTATCGCGCGGTGCCCGACAACGTCTATCTCGACGCCTGGTTTCCACAGCCCTCGGTGGTGGCGAAGTCGGATCTGTTCATTCATCATGGCGGCAACAACAGCTTTTGTGAGGCGCTGCGCTTCGGCGTGCCGTCACTGATCATGCCCTATTGCTGGGACGGACACGACAATGCGCGCCGCGCCGGAGAAGCCGGCGTCGGTGACCATATCGGCCGCGACGCCTGGACCGAAGGAGTGTTGGAGAGAGCCATTCTCGGCCTGCTGGCCGACGATGCCATGCGCACCCGCCTCAAGGACAATGCAGCCCAAATGGCGCTGAAACCTGGAACGGATGTGGCCGCGCAAACCATACTCTCTCTGATACGGACGTGAACGAAATGCCTGACAACAACACGAACATCTCGCTCTCCAGCGGTACCGATGCCAAAGCCTGGCTGGTCCGGCACGGCATCAACGAAGTCGAGTGCCTGGTGCCCGACATGAACGGCGTGCTGCGCGGCAAAGCGCTGCCTACGGCCAAATTCCTCCAGGCGCTTGAAGACCGCGCGCTCTACCTGCCGAGCAGCGCTTTCCTGGTCAGCATCGACGGCCGCTATTCCGGTTCGGTCGACGAGGGCTTTGCCTATTCGGACCCCGACATGCGCATGGTGCCTGATGTATCGACGCTGTGCCTGGCACCCGGTGCCAGCGCCGGCAAGGCCTATGTCTTTGCCGATGCCTTCCATATGGACGACCGGCCCTGGATGGCCTCGCCGCGCCATGTGCTGCGCACCGTGCTCGATCTCTACGCCAAGCGCGGCTGGCGGGCGGTGGTGGCGCCGGAGTTGGAATTCTATCTGACCGCGCCCAATCCCGATCCCGACCAGCCGCTGACCGCGCCGATCGGCGCCAATGGCCGTGCCGAGGGTGTGCAGCATCCCTATGACATGGCCGCGCTCGAGGAGTTCGAGCCGGTGATCCGGCGCGTCTATGACTATGCGGCGGCGGCCGGACTGCCACTCGACACGCTGATCCATGAATCGGGCACGGCACAGCTGGAGATCAACTTCCTGCATGGCGATGCGCTGCCGCTGGCCGACAAGGTGCTGCTGTTCAAGCGGCTGACGCGCCAGGCTGCGCAGCAAAGCGGCATGCACGCCACCTTCATGGCCAAGCCGATTGCCGCACAGGCGGGAAGCTCGATGCATCTGCACATGTCGGTCATCGACGAGGCTGGCAGGACGCTGTTTGCAGGCAGCGACGATGCCGACACCGAGATGTTCGGCCATTTCATCGGCGGCCTGCAGAAATATGTCCCGGAAATCATGCCGCTGTTCGCACCGAACGTGAACTCGTTCCGCCGCATAAGACCCAACCACAGCGCGCCGGCCAACATCGAATGGTCGCATGACAACCGTTCCTGCGGCCTGCGCGTGCCGGCCGGCGGCCGCTCCGCGCGGCGGGTGGAGAACCGGTTGCCGGGTGCTGATTCCAATCCTTACCTGGCGATCGCCGGCTCGCTTCTCGCCGGCTATCTCGGCGTCGAACAGAAACTGGCGCGGTCGGCCGAAGCGTCGGGCAATGCCTACAAGATCAAGAGCACGCTGCCGAAAACGATGGAGGAGGCGCTCGATCGTTTCGAGGCATGTGAGCCGGTGCGGGAACTGCTCGGCGAGGATTTCTTCCAGACCTATCTGCGCGTCAAGAGCGTCGAGCTCGACCTGTTCCAGGGCGTGGTGACGAGCTGGGAACGCGACCACCTTCTGCTGAAGGTGTGACCATGGCTTCCAGTTCAACGGGCTTCAATTCGGGCCTCGATATCGCCAAATCCTATTATGTCGCCACCGCCAATCCGGCGCCGGACCATCCGGCGCTCGCCGGCGATGTCGATGCCGACCTGGTGGTGGTCGGCGGCGGCTGCACAGGGTTGTCCGCCGCCCTTCACGCCGCCGAGCGCGGGCTGAAGGTGGTGCTGCTCGAAGGCGGCAAGATTGGCTGGGGGGCTTCGGGACGCAATGGCGGCCAGATGATCCCCGGCCTGCGCAAGGGCGCCAAGGGGTTGGTCAAACTCTACGGGTCCGAGCGGGCAAAGGTGCTGTTCGATCTTGCCTTCGAGGCGCGCGGGCTGGTGCTCGATATTATCGAGCGGCATGCCATCGACTGCGATCTCAGGCTGACCGGCCATCTGGTCGGCGCGGTCAACGGCTCCGACCTTAGGGATCTCGAGGAAGAGGCCGAGTGCCTGGCCACGGTGATGAAGTTCCCGCATGCGGAAATCCTATCGGCGGCTAAAGCCCGAGCCAAGGTCGATACACCCTACCATGGCGCGATGTATGAGCCGCTCGGCGGCCACATGCATCCGCTGAACTATACGCTCGGCCTTGCCCGCGCAGCGGTTGCTGCCGGCGTCACCATCCACGAGAATTCGGTCGCCGTGCGGCTGGAGCGTGAGCCTTCGATCCGGGTCTCGACCGCAAAGGGATCGGTTCGGGCCAGACATGTCGTGCTGGCGGGGGATGCGCTGCTCAATGGGCTGGAGCCACGCGTCAACAGCCGCATCATGCCGGTCGGCAACTACATCGTCGCCACCGAGCCACTGGAGGGCAAACGCAATGTCATCCCGGCCAATGTCGCGGTGTCCGACACCCGCTTCGTCGTCAACTACTACCGCATGTCGGCGGATGGACGCCTGCTGTTCGGCGGGGGCGAACGCTACACGCCGTCACCGCCGGCCGACATCGCCGGCTTCGTGCGACCGCATATGGAAGCCACCTTTCCGCAGCTCAAGGGCTGCCGCATCGATCACGCCTGGGGCGGCTTGGTGTCGGTGACGACATCCAGGCTGCCGCACATCGGGCACTATGGCGAGGTCTATTTCGCGCATGGCTATTCCGGCAAGGGCGTCATCCTGTCGACGCTGTCAGGTAAGCTGCTGGCCGAAGCGATCATGGGCGACGCCTCGCGGCTAGATTTGTTCTCGACGCTGACGCCGATGCCGTTTCCGGGTGGGACGGCACTGCGTGGGCCGCTCTATGTGCTCGGCATGCTGTGGTACGCGATGCGGGATCGGATCAAGCATTGAAGTCGCGTTGCTGCAACGGCACAAAATAGTACCCGTAGCGATCCTTCACACCCCCCTCTGTCCTGCCGGACATCTCCCCCGCAAGGGGGGAGATTGGCAGGTTCAGCGCTGCGCTCACCCTACAACGGTGTAGATTTGGCGAAAGCCGCGATAACAGCTGATCTCCCTCCTTGCGGGGGAGATGGCCGGCAGGCCAGAGGGGGGTGCTGTCCCGCCGACGTCGAAGGTTGGATGAAGCTTCTTAAACCACAAAGAAATCCTCGATACGCTGCCTGGCCTCCAGTAGTGCCGGCAGTATCTCCCGCTCCATCTCCGCGACCGAAAATCGTGCCGACTGGGTCGAGACGTTGATGGCCGCGACCGTGCGCTCCGCCCGGTCGCGGATCGGTACGGCGACCGAGCGCAGGCCGAGTTCCAGTTCCTCATCGACGATGGCAAAGCCGTCCGCTTTCGCCTTGCCGATGGCGCCGGCCAGCAGCCTTATATCGGTGATCGTCTTCGGCGTCCGTCTCTCGATGGTCGCCTGGCCGAGGAATGCGTCCAATTCCCCTGATGTCAGCCCGGCCAGCAGGATGCGCCCCATCGAGGTGCAATAGGCCGGCAGCCTGGTGCCGACATCGAGCGACACGCTGAGGATGCGGCGGCCGGGAATGCGGGCGACATAGACGACATCCTCACCCGACAGGATGGCCGCAGAGCAGGCCTCGTTCAGTTGTGCGGCGACCGCGCGCATGATGGGGGCGGCGAAGGCCCATAGCGAGGCGCCGCCGAGCCAGGTGCGGGCAACCGTCAGCAGGCGCGGCGACAGCGAGAACACGCGGCCGGCTTGTGTTGCATAGCCGGTGGCGGTGAGTGTCAGCAGGAAGCGGCGGGCGCCGGCGCGGGTCAGGCCCGCTTCCTCGGCCATTTCAGTCAACGTCATGCCCGAGGGATGGCGGGCCAGGATCTCCATGACGGCAAGGCCGCGTTCAAGCGAGCCGACATGATCACGGGAAACAGCCTCTTCGTCCATCTTGTCTCCGCAGAACGACATTGGCGTCAGGATTGACTCCACGCCTCTGCTCAGCATAGAAAGTATCACATATAAAACATATGTTCGCAATACGAACTTTCTCAGCCTGGAGCCGATGCGATGGTCAAGTTCCTGCCGCTCAAACAGGCCGTGGCCGAGAATTTGAAAGATGGTGACACGGCTGCCTTCGAGGGCTTCACCCATCTGATCCCGACGGCAGCGGCGCATGAGGCGATCCGCCAGGGTTTTCGCGACCTGACCTTGATCCGCATGACGCCGGACCTGATCTACGACCAGATGATCGGCATGGGCATGGCGAAGAAGATCGTCTTCTCCTATGTCGGCAATCCCGGCGTCGGCCTGCTGCGCCGCGCCCGCGATGCCATCGAGAACGGTTTCCCGCGCTCACTTGAAATCGAGGAGCACAGCCATGCCGGCATGGCCAACGCCTATGAAGCGGGTGCTGCCGGCCTGCCCTGCGCGGTGTTTCGCGGCTATCGCGGTGCTGGCCTCGCGGCGGTCAACCCGAACATCAAGTCTGTCACCTGTCCGTTCACCGGCGAGGTGCTGGCCGCTGTTCCTTCGATCCGGCCTGACGTCACCTTCATCCATGCGCAGAAGGCCGACAAGAAAGGCAATGTGCTGGTCGAAGGCATCATCGGCATCCAGAAGGAAGCGGTGCTGGCGGCCAAACGCGCGGTGGTGACGGTCGAGGAAGTGGTCGACAATTTCGACGATCTGCACCCCAACCTGACCGTGCTGCCGCGCTGGACGATTGCCGCGATATCGGTCGTGCCCGGAGGCTCGCATCCGTCCTACGCGCATGGCTATTATGCGCGCGACAATGCCGCCTATCTCGAATGGGACGAAATCGCCGCCGACCGCGAGAAATTCCAGGCGTGGATGCGGGCCAACGTCATCGAGAAGAGTGCCGGCGATTTCGAGGCCCGGGTCGAGCATCTGAGGAAAGCGGCATGAGCGACAATCAGGGCTTCACCCCCAACGAGATGATGACGATCGCCGCCAGCCGCGCGCTGCGCAATGACGATGTCTGTTTCGTCGGCATCGGCGCGCCATCCGCCGCTTGCAATGTGGCGCGGCTGACGCATGCGCCCGACATCACCTTGATTTACGAGAGCGGCACGATCGGCACCGCGCCCGACGTGCTGCCACTGTCAATCGGCGATGGCGAATTGTGCGAAACCGCCGTCACCACCGTCGCGGTGCCGGAGATGTTCCGCTACTGGCTGCAGGGTGGGCGCATCTCGATCGGCTTCCTCGGTGCGGCGCAGCTCGACAAGTTTGGCAACATCAACACCACGGTCATCGGCGATTATTTTCACCCAAAGACCAGGCTGCCCGGCGGCGGCGGCGCGCCGGAGATCGCGACGTCGTCGAAGGAGATCTACATCACCATGGCGCAGACCAAGCGCGGCATGGTCGAGAAGATCGATTTCTTCACTTCCTTCGGCCATGGCGAGGGTGGTGACCATCGCAAACGGCTTGGCATAGACACCGCCGGCCCGACGCTGCTGATCACCGATCTCGCCATCTGGAAGCCGGACCCGGTGAGCAAGGAATTCACCGTCGTGTCGCTGCATCCAGGCGTCACCCGCCAGCAGGTGCAGGAGAGCTGTGGCTGGGTGGTTAAGTTCACTGATACTCTTGACGAAACGCCGGCGCCAGGCGAACTCGAATTGAAGACATTGCGCGACCTGCAGGCCCGCACCAAGGCGGCGCATGAGGGAACCGGAAAAGCAAAGGCTGCATGACATGGCCGAGGCCTACATCTGTGACTACATCCGCACGCCGATCGGCCGTTTTGGCGGCTCGCTGTCTTCGGTACGATCAGACGATCTCGGCGCGATACCGCTGAGGGCATTGGTCGAGCGCAATCCCGGCATCGACTGGCAGGCTGTCGACGATGTCGTCTATGGCTGTGCCAACCAGGCCGGCGAGGACAACCGCAACGTGGCGCGCATGGCGCTGCTGCTGGCAGGCTTGCCGAAGGAGATTACGGGCTCGACCGTCAATCGCCTTTGCGGCTCCGGCATGGATGCGCTGATCATCGCAGCCAGAGCTGTCAAGGCCGGCGAAGCGGAGCTGATGATCGCGGGCGGCGTGGAATCGATGAGCCGGGCACCCTTCGTCATGCCCAAGGCCGACACGGCGTTCTCCCGCAATGCCGAGATCTACGACACCACCATCGGCTGGCGCTTCGTCAACCCGCTGATGAAGAAGCAGTATGGCGTCGATTCGATGCCGGAAACTGGCGAGAACGTCGCCGAGGATTTTGCCGTGTCGCGGGCCGACCAGGACGCCTTTGCCGTGCGCAGCCAGGACAAGGCGATCGCTGCACAAGCCAATGGCCGGCTGGCGAAGGAAATCACAGAGGTGACCTTCCCGCAGCGCAAGGGCGATCCGATCGTCGTCGCGAAGGACGAGCATCCGCGCGCGGGCTCAACGGTCGAGGCGCTGGCCAAGCTGCCGACACCGTTCCGCCAGGGCGGCACGGTGACGGCCGGCAATGCCTCCGGCGTCAATGACGGGGCGGCGGCCCTGATCGTTGCCTCCGAGGCAGCCGTGAAAAAGTATGGCCTGACGCCGATCGCCCGCATCCTCGGCGGCGCTGCCGCCGGTATTGCGCCGCGCATCATGGGCATCGGCCCGGTGCCGGCGACGCAAAAACTCTGCGCGCGGCTTGGCCTGACACCAAAACAGTTCGATGTCATCGAGCTCAACGAAGCCTTTGCCTCGCAAGGCATCGCCGTGCTGCGCCAGCTCGGCATTGCCGAGGATGCACCGCACCTCAACCCGAATGGCGGAGCCATCGCGCTTGGCCATCCCCTGGGCATGTCGGGTGCCCGCATCTCCGGCACGGCGGCGCTGGAGCTTCGCGAACGTGGCGGCCGTTATGCGCTTGCCACGATGTGCATCGGTGTCGGCCAGGGCATCGCGGTCGCGCTGGAACGGGTTTGATCGGCGGCCCTTGCTTGGCCGGCTAAGATCAAGAATCCGGTGCGCGGTTCAAATTTGACCACGTGGACAAAAGTCTGGCGTCGTTCCATACTTCCCCGTCTGACATTTTCACGAACAGCCGGCTCGACACGGCTGTCGAACAGAGGGGAATGCAATGGAAAACCGGAACAATAAATCGCAGACAAAACGCGAAGGGCTTTCGCGACGCAATGTGCTGGAGCTGGGCGCGCTTGGTTTGGCGGCAACGATGCTGCCGGGCGCCGCCTTCGCGGCGGACAAGAAGCTGAAGGTGGCGGCGATCTTCGCCACGCCGATCGAGGAGCCGTGGGACAACCAGATCCATGTCGCCTTGCAGAGGGCCGAGAAGGAACTCGGCATCGAATACAAATGGTCCGAGAAGGTGCAGACCGCCGATTTCAGCCGCGTCATGCGCGAATATGCGCAAGGCGGCTACCAACTGGTGCTGGGCGACGCCTTCGCCGCCGAGCGCGAATCGCGCCGCACCGCCAAGCAGTTCCCGAAGACCGCCTGGCTGTTCGGCTCCGGCGCCGGCCCGGCGGAACCCAATTTCGGGGTGTTCGACAACTGGATCCACGAGCCCGCCTATCTCTCGGGCATGATCGCTGGCAAGATGTCGAAGTCGGGTACGATCGGCGCCGTCGCGGCGATGGGCATTCCGGAGGTGAACCGGCTGGTCAACGCCTTCTTCGCCGGCGCCAGGGAGGTCAATCCCAACATCAAGAAGAAGGTCGCCTTCATCGGCTCGTTCTTCGATCCGCCCAAGGCCAAGGAAGCGGCGGTCGCGCAGATCGACGCCGGCGTCGACGTCATCTACGCCGAGCGCTTCGGTGTCATCGAAGCCGCGGTGGACAAGAAGATCCTCGCCATCTCCAACATGTCCGACCAGTCGAGTCTCGGCCCCGACACGGTCATCACCGGTCCGGTCTGGGACATGTATCCGACGGTCGAGCAGGCGATCAAACTGGTCAGGGCCGGCGTCTTCACCGCGCAGGACTATGGCGATTTCTCGCGCATGGCCAAGGGCGGCTCGCATCTGGCGCCCTACCACAAGTTCGACAAGACGCTGCCGGCGGACGTCAAGGAGCTGGTCGAAAAGAAGAAGGCGGAGATTCTGGAAGGCAATTTCCGGGTGGATGTGGACGAGAATACGCCGGTTTCGGATTGATTTCTTTACCCTCCCCCTTGTGGGGAGGGTCGATCCGCGAAGCGGAGCGGGGTGGGGGTCCTCGTAGGGCGCATCCCCACCCCGTCTCGCAATCTCCGCTTCGCTCCGACTGCGAGCCGACCCTCCCCACAAGGGGGAGGGTGAAGCAGAGCCTCTCTCCGCAGGAGCATCCTTGTCCGCCCCACTCATCGAAATGCGCGGCATCACCAAGAGCTTTGGCGCCGTCAAGGCGAACGAGGCCGTCGATCTCAGCGTCGCGCCCGGCGAGATCCTCGGGCTACTGGGCGAAAACGGCGCCGGCAAGACGACGCTGATGAATGTGCTGTTCGGCGCCTATGCGCCCGACGCCGGCGAGATTCTCATCCAGGGCCAGACGGTGCGGATCACCAGTTCCGCCGATGCGCTGGCCGCCGGCATCGGCATGGTGCACCAGCATTTTCACCTCGCGCCGCGGCTGACGGTGCTGGAAAACCTGCTCATCGGCATTCCCGGCAAGACAGGACGGATCGACCGCGCCGGCGGGCTGGCGCGGCTGGCCGAGATCGGCCGCCAGCATGGGCTGGTGCTTGACCCGGACCTGCCGGTCTCGGCGCTGTCGGTCGGCGAGCAGCAGCGGCTCGAAATCGTCAAGGCGCTGTTTCGTGGCGCCAGGCTGCTGATCCTCGATGAGCCGACGGCGGTGCTGGCGCCAAGCGAGGTCGACGGGCTGTTTTCGGCGTTGCGTTCTATGGCGGCGCAAGGTCTCGGCATCATCTTCATCTCGCACAAGCTCAACGAGGTGCGGGCGCTGACGCATCGCTGCACGGTGCTGCGGCATGGCCGCGTTGCCGGCCGCGTCGATGACCCGGCCAACACGACATCCTCGGAGATGGCAACACTGATGTGCGGCCATGAGATCGTGCCGCCGGCGCGGGGACCATCGGCGCCGGGTGCTGATGTGCTGACGCTCGACGGTATCTCAACCTCGCATCATTCGGGCACGGCGCTGCGCGACGTATCGCTTGCCGTCCGTGCCGGCGAAATCCTCGGCATTGCCGGGGTGTCGGGCAATGGCCAGCGGGCGCTGGCGGAGGTGATCTCCGGCGTGCGGGCGCCCGATGCCGGCCGGATGACGATTGCCGGCCAAAAGGTCTCGCGGTTCTCGCCGCGCGAGGTGCAGGCGCTCGGACTTGGCCGTATCCCGGAAGACCGCATGACGACCGGACTGGTGACCAATCTGCCGCTGGCCGATTCGATGGTGCTGCCGCGCATCGGCACCACAGCGTTCAGCAGCAGGGGCCTGCTCAAGCCCGATGCGATCCGCGCCTTCACTGAGGCGCAGATCAAGGCCTATGATATCAGGTGCCCCGGGCCGATGACCCGCGCCGGGGCGCTGTCCGGCGGCAATCTGCAGAAGGCGTTGTTGGCACGCGAGCTTGCCTTCGATCCGAAGGTGCTTGTTGTCTCGCAGCCGACGCGCGGCCTTGACATCGGAGCCGCCCGCTTCATCCACGAAAAATTCCTCGACATGCGCGCCAAGGGCTGCGGCATCGTCGTCATTGGCGAGGATCTCGAAGAACTGCTGGTGCTCTGCGACCGCATCGCGGTGATGTATGAGGGCCGCATCGTCAGCACGCTCGACAGCGCCGATGCAACGATCGCACGGCTCGGCCTGATGATGACCGGGGCGGAGGGCCACAGCTGATGTTTCGCCTGGAGGTCCGCAGCTCGACGCCGACCTGGTTCAACCTCGCTCTGCCATTGCTCGCGATCGGAGCAACGCTCATCTTGTGCAGCGGCCTTATTGCGCTGGCCGGCGCCGGCGTGCTCGAAGCTTATGGCGTGATGTTCACGGCGTCGCTGGGCGACAGCTATGCGATCACCGAAACGATGGTGCGTGCAACACCCATGATCTTCACCGGACTGGCGGTCGCGGTCGCCTTCCGAGCAAAATTCTGGAACATCGGCGCCGAAGGGCAATTGCTTGCCGGCGCGGTGGCCAGCTGCTTTGTCGGCGCCATTCCAATGCCGGGGCCGCTCGCCATGGTCTTGATGGCGGTGGCGGGCGCCGCAGCGGGAGCCGCAGTCGCGTTGGTGCCGGCGACGCTCAGAGTAAAATTCAAGGTCGATGATGTCGTCAGTTCGCTGTTGCTCAACTCGGTCATCTATTACGCCTTGATGGCGCTGATCGAGGGGCCGTGGAAGGACAGTTTCAGCGGCTATCCGATCTCGCCGCCGATCGAGGATTCGGCCAATTTCCCGGTGCTGCTCGAAGGCACGCGGCTGCATCTCGGCGTCGTCGCGGCACTGATCGCGGCGCCGCTGATCTGGTTCCTGATCGTGCGCACGACGCTCGGCTTCAGGATCAGGGTCACCGGCGAAAACCCGGAAGCCGCCAGATATGGCGGCATCCACGTCGAGCGGGTGCTGATCTCGACGGCGCTGCTGTCCGGCGCGCTGGCCGGATTGGCCGGCGTCGGCGAGGTCGGCGGCGTGCATTTCCAGGTGATGAGCGACATCTCGCCGGGCTACGGTTATTCCGGCATCGTCGTTGCGATGCTGGCGCGGCTCAATCCGCTCGGCGTCGTGCCGGCGGCGATCTTCCTTGCCGCCGTGATGACCGGCGCCGAGGCGATGTCGCGGGCGACCGGCGTGCCGGCCTTCCTCAGCGACGTCATCCAGGGCACCGCATTGCTTGCCATGCTTGTGGCGCTGCTGTTCACCGCCTATCGCATCCGTCGCGTCGGAGTTGCCCGATGAGCGCGGTGTTCGAACAGATATTCCAGGTCGGCTTCCTGGCCGCGATCATCCGCATTGCCACGCCGCTGGCTTTCGCGACGCTCGGCGAAATGTTTTCCGAGCGGGCCGGCGTGCTCAATCTCGGCATCGAAGGCATCATGCTGTTGTCGGCGATGACGGGCTTCACCGCCGCCAGCCTCACCGGCAGCCTGTGGCTTGGCGTGCTGGCGGCGGTGCTCACCGGCATGCTGATGGGCGCGCTGCATGCGCTGTTCACGGTGCTGCTCGGCCTCAGCCAGCACGTCTGCGGCATCGGCGTGACGCTGTTCTCGTCGGGCCTCGCCTATTTCCTCTACCGGCTGATCTTCGGCCAGCAATCAGTGCCGCCCAGCATCAAGGGTTTTCAGACGCTGCCGATCCCTCTCCTGTCTGACATCCCGGTGCTCGGGACGGCGGTGTTCAACCAGTTCGCGCTGGTCTACATGGCGATTCTCGCCATTCCGCTCGCCGCCTTCGTGCTCTACCGCACGCCATGGGGCCTGTCGGTGCGCATGGTCGGCGAAAACCCGCGCGCCGCGGATTCGGCGGGGGTCAGTGTCACCGCCACGCGCTTCCAGGCGGTCATCCTCGGCGGGGCGCTGATGGGGCTGGCCGGCGCCTTCCTGTCGATGGCGCAGTTCAACGCTTTCACCTTCGGCGTGGTGTCGGGGCGCGGCTGGGTGGCGATCGCGCTGGTCGTGTTCGGCCGCTGGGATCCGTGGCGCTCGGCGGGTGCGGCACTGCTGTTCGCCTTCGTCGATGCGCTGCAGCTGCGCATGCAGGCCAGCGGGCTCGGACACATCCCCTACGAGGCGTTCCTGATGCTGCCGTTCATCTTCACCATCGTCGCCATGGCGGTGATGTCGCGCAACGCGGTGGCACCGTCGGCGCTGCTCAAGCCGTTTCGGCGGGAAGAGCGGTAGCAAAGCTTGGGTTCCTCGCCCCGCAAAGCGGGGAGAGGTGGCCGCGAAGCGGTCGGAGAGAGGCCTGCGACGCTGGCGAGTTGTCGCCGAAGCAAGGCAAGGTCGAGCCATTCCCCCTCTTCGCCGAGCCACCTTGTATCTACACGAGAGAGATTTCGTGGGATTAGAGCGATTGAGCCAAGGTCCGGGCGGCCGCCCGGACC
>NZ_JAMYSG010000047.1:0-36020 GCF_040321815.1 Mesorhizobium sp. M0239 | reverse complement strand
GGTCACCAACGTCGGGAGACGCGACGCCTATGCTCGTATGGCTCACCTTCTTTGCGAACTGATAGTCCGCCTGCACTCCGTGGGCCGCATTGAGGATCGTGTGGCCCACCTTCCGATCACGCAGGCTGCACTTGGCGACGCACTTGGGCTTTCCACCGTGCACGTGAACCGGGTGCTTCAGGAACTTAGACGCGACGGTCTGATATCCACCGTTGGCTCGCGTTTTCATGCGACCGACTGGGCAGGGCTCGTCCGCGCTGCAGATTTTGACTCTACCTATCTGCACCAAAGGGCTGCGCAAACAGGTGCCGATTTCTGAGCCTGCTGGCTCGCTCATAATCCGTTCAGCCAAGCCCTTCGCGATCCGCCGGTCACAGCTTGACGAACCCGACCGCAGACATAAAATAGCGACGGCATGACTTCTCAAAGATACGACCTCAGGAAGGAGCCCGACGAAACCTGGACGGTGTTTGACGTGTTCACTGGGCAGCCAGCAGACGCGTGGGGCGCTCCGGCGGAGTATCTTGACGAGGAGTATTCCCGCGATCTCGTCAGCGTTCTGAATCTTGTCGACCTGAAGCGAAGGGCCGCCCCAGGTAACCTCTAAGTACGACTGCCTAGGAGCGCCTGATAGCGTCGAAATTCCGCAAAGTCACCGTTCTGCGGGCGCCACCTGACATGGTGGAGAGGCTGAGCGGGCCGTGCTAAGGGCGAACCCGAAGCCTTAAAGGCGCTGGTCAATTCGCCGCCGCCATAGCTACCAGACCCGCATAACGTTGTTAATCCGGCAGCAGCATCTCCTCTTGGTCGGCCGCAGCCTCGAACAGTAGCCGGAAGTCACCAATCGGCATTTTGCCATCCATCGCAGACAGACATGCCTCCGCCGCCGACCGCCACTTTGGGCCACGGTTGGACCACTTCAATAGTTCCTCGGCGGCAGTGCCGATACGGCTGATCCCAAGGCGGAATCCCGGTCGGTCGGTTTTGACGTAGACAGGCGGGTTGAACCAACGATGGGGCATCAGGGTTCGCGCACGTCGAACGCGACGAATAGCTGCCAAATGGAGGCTGTATTGACGATCATTTCGACTAGTTGGCAGTCGGTTTCACGAAGGTCACGGCCGCGCTCGCGCACCAATGCAATGGTCGCCTTCACGGAAATTATGTCGCCCGGTAGATAGCCCAACAGGGCCTCGCGAACCAGCTCCTTGGCCGCTAGCTGCGCAGGCCAAACAGGTGCTTGAATGTCCATCCCATCCTCCCAGAGAGACAGAACCTCAATGACCCATTCTGTGGTGCACTTTCCGAAAAAGGCAAGGGCCGGAAACGTACAAAGCAGGTTCTGAAGGGCGCCAATCCCTTAGATCTGCGCCTTGCGCTTGAGGGCATTGCTGGGCGCTCTTGATCGTGCCAGCACACGTGCGGAGGGTCGGCATTTCGTATCTCCTAGCGGTTTGTTCGGCCCTGTGAGAGCCTGGGCCACTGGTCGGATTGAGGGTCGTGCCGGTGATCTGCCAAACATTTACCCGGACGGAGAATGCTCCCCTTCGAGATGTGTAATCCGAAAGATCGTCGGGTTACGGTCGCAAAGCGCGCCGCCAAACTGCGCCCACAAGCGTTCGCACTCTCTTGCCCTAGACTCGGGGTGCCCGGTTCGCCATAGAAGATCATGGCTCCGCGAACATCGTATCCAAGCACCGAAGCGTTGGCCACCAACTGAATGGCCATACCCAAGGTGATGGGACCGATTTTGGCCTCAGTTTTAGTGGAGAGGTCGACCACACCAAACACTTCCGCATTGACGCCTCTGCCAGCCAAAACGGCCGTCGAGATCGCATTATTCGCGGAAAGAAGCATTCGATTAGTCGCCCGTTGAAACGGCTCTACCAACTCTCAAAGGCAAGGTTTGCTCCCGATCACCCGACCTATCGCAGGTGGGGCGCCTTCGGCTGCAACAATCAACTGAATCAGGCGGCATCTCTCATTTCTGCGTCGTTGACGGGAAACTCCTGGAAAGACAGGCCACTCCGTCGAGCCCAATTCCGCTCAACATCGAGGAGTTCATTCTCACCAGTCAAGCCGTTCATAAACAGTCTGAGTACGTGTGCAGCTATGCGCTCACCGTCCTGCGAAGCAACACGTACACCGCGCTCTTTGCAGACCGTCCGACAAACATGGGCAAGCACCATAATATCGCTCGGCTCCAAAAACCGACCTGGATATAACATACCGTCCTCCCTGGGAAAGCTACATTGAGCTTCTGATTACATAGGGTCACCGGCAGCCACAATTAACTATGATAGTCGTTTACTGGACTCTGCAGAAATTTGAGCTGCCCACCAAAACGCATCGGGCATAGCGCCACTACGGCACCGAGGTACGGGCTATTCAGGACACGCGAGGTGCCTCCGAGCTTAGAATTTTAGGCAAGCTTCGCTTCTTCGCGTGAGAGATCCACCATAATCCGCAGGCAGTGCACTGTGAACTCTCCCCCGAAAGACCGATAGCAGCGGCGCAATTGTGTGGATCCGCGCTGTTTAGCCCATTCACTCGACGATGTTCAGGACGCTCGTTCTATGACAGCGACGCGCTTGGCCTCCCCTCATCGCTCCGCAAGCGGGGCGGGCGCCTTGATTAGTCATTTTTCTGGGAACCGTCGTTTCGCAGCGAAGTTCGGTACCGAAGGGACGTTCCGAGATGGAGTTGATCATGAAACAGGTTCTTTTCGCTTCAGCCATTATGGCACTGTCAACTGGCCTCGCCTTTGCGCAATCGACCACCACGACCACAGGCGGATCGTCGAGCTCGACAACCAAGACAATGCCGAGCACTACGACCGATCAGGGGACGGATTCGACCACCACGAGTGGAACGAACTCGAACTCCGCCAAGGACTGCGCTCCGGGTCAACAAACTGGTAGCGCCAAGCAGGCCGCGCCAGGTCAACAGGATACCGATGCTAACTCGGCTGCTCCTGGCCAGGTGAAGAAGACCACGGAAGGCTGCTGACCTGCCTTGGACTGTCCCAGGTTGATGCATAGCGGTCGATTCTCAGGATGTCGCCGCATTGGAAAAACCCGTCGTGCTAGGCCGGCACGGCGGGTTGATAGCAGGACTATAGTCTTGCATTTCGCAGCGAAGGTCCAAGCTGTGCCAGTTGGTTCTCTGCTTGTCCAACGGCCGTTCCATTACATTAGTTAGTCGACATATATGTTATCGCCGCCTGCAAGCTGTGCCATGTTGGTTCACCCTAGTGGCACCTGTTTTGCATCGCCCGCGACAGCAGGGGAAAACCAACACCCCAGCGAGTCCCGTTATCCCTGGGACGGCCTGCCGCTGCCGTGAATGGGGCGGCGGGCTTTTTTCTTATTCGATGAAACGAACGGTCATGCCGTGAGTTGGCTTCCCAAAGGAGGAGCCGATGAAAAAGGAAGGCGATGGGCGTGTAGACAAAGGCAATCAGCAACTGCTTGCCCGTCGTTTGTCTGAAGAAGTCGGCATTTCAGAACCTGAGGCGCGCGCTCTGATCAAGCTTATCGGCACGGACTGGAATTCGCTGCTTCGTGAAGCCCGATTCTTGAAGGAGCGTCATTAGAAGTCCGCCGCCTATTGGGGCGCCGGCGGCGGACCTGTTAAGCGGCTACATCCTTGGGAATCGACCGCTCGTAGGGTTAATGTGCCACTTGGAGGCCAGTTCCATGTAATTGCACAGCGGCAAGAGCATGCGACTTCCGCTTTATCCGGCATAGGCCATCAGGCGTAATTGTAGCGACGCCATTGTCTAGTATCATATGGGGCCTGGTCCTTAGGCCCACCCTCGTGCCCAGCATGGTCGGCACGGTCACTCACTCGATCCTTCGGCTGCTTGATCGTGCCGACTACTGCCGACGTCTGCTACTGCCGGTGGAAAGAGCCGGTTCCAAGGGCTGGTGCCCTGGCAATTCATGCCAAGCGACTTGGCGTAGGTCGCGCATGTCGACCTGCTGGCCGCACGTGGGGCAGGTGTAGAAATTCTCCCGCTCGTCGGCTGGCTCGCCGCCGTGCTGCCTGCCGGGGATGGGTGGTCCAAGGTCGGATAGCTTGGTCATCTACTGCCCAGCGCTTTTGCTTCTCGTTCTAGCGTCTCACGGTCGTTGCCGTGCTTTTTGATAAGTTCACGCACCTCGGGGATCGTAAGCTGAAACTTGCTGGCGAGATAACCGACCTCATATTCTTCGTCGCCTGATACCCGGTCGCGGTCGCGGAAATCACGCTTGCTCTTGTCGTCGGCCATTGGTGTTGCTCCTAGAGGTTGTTGATCCGCAACGCGCACCGGGTCGCATTGTTCATCCTTCTTGGAACTATTTTAGCTAAAGCTGATTGAATCGCGGGTGTGGGTCAGTTGATGCGTTTGAAGTTCATCAAGCCGATGGAGCCGGAGCTTGTCGATAACCCGCCAGAGGGTGACGACTGGATTCACGAGATAAAGTTCGACGGCTATCGCACGCAGATCATCAAGGACGAAGACGGCATCCGAGTGCTGACGAGGAGAGGGTACGACTGGACTGCACGCTACCAGATCCTTGCCGACCAAGCCGCCGCGATTGAAGCCGACGACTTCATCATTGAGGGTGAAGCCATCGTGGTTGATGAGGCTGGACGCTCCGATTTCCATGCGCTGCAGTCGGCGGTCAGCAGCCGCGAGACCTATCAGGACTATTATCTCGTCGCCTTCGATTTGCTGCACCTAAACGGCCACGACCTCCGCAGCATGCCGCTCGAGGATCGGCGCGAGATCCTGCAGGGAATGATCGAGGCCGGCGGCCGCATCCAATTCAGCGAGGCGATGCCCGGCACGGGCGACGCGGTTTACTACCTTGCCGACCAGACTGGACAAGAAGGCATCGTCTCGAAGCGCCGGGACAGTCTCTATCGCAGCGGCCCGACGATGAACTGGCGCAAAATCAAGTCCTACGATGAAAAGGAGATGGACATCATCGGCGTTCAGCGTGATCCGGGCCAGGCGGCAAGGGTTCTTATGGCTGACAACGGCCGCTATCTCGGCACCGCCAACGTCAATTTCAAATTCGACAAACGCAAGCGCCTCTGGGACCGCGTGCAGGGCAAGGTGGGCGGCCCTGTGCCGAAAGGCCTGAAGAGAGACAAGGCGGAATGGCTGAAGCCGGGTCTTGTCGGCCGCGTGAAGTTCCTGAAAGGTGAGGAGCAACTACGCCACGCGAAGCTGCTCGATTACCGGGAGGAGGAATAATGGCGGTCGCCAAGAAAGATCAGGAGCGCATCACCTATGCCTGGATGTATGGCTCCCAAGCGCGCAAGGACGGTAAGGAGCGCTCAGTGCCGGAGTATTGGGAAGAACAGGCCGACGCTTGGCTGCAGGGTTTTGATGACCATCCTTTGGCCGACGCCGGCAAGGTCAAGCCTGTCAGTGAGCAGATGGAAGCGGAAGTCGATGAGGCCGGCGTCAGCGAGCATTAGAGCGGCTTGCCGGCGCGCATCATGGCCCGCGCAATCGCGAGCTGCGTTTCCGTCCTGGCGTTCTCTTTCTGCGTCATGTTGTCGGCGGCGATGAGCCGTTTCAATGCCCGCAATATCTCGCCCCGCGTCCATCCCGCCTCTATCATGCAATCGACAATCGCCTGAAATCCGGGCTCCATTGCCTCCTGGCAGTCAATTGCCCGGTCCTGATATTCGTCCTGTCTCCTGGGTGGATTGATCATGCGCTGCATTCTCAGTTGGCGGGGCCTTTGGGCATCGTCTCGGACGTAGTTCCGTCGAGAAGATCGAGAAACGAGTGCATCGCCTTCACCATCATCCGCGCACCGTTTTCGTTTAATGTGAAGGATCGCTTCCCCTCATCAGTCAACAGCCCGACCAGGCAGACCTTGGGATTGTCGCGGTCGTCGATATCGATTGTGACGCCCGATACCCCTGGCAGCATCACGTCCTTTTGCTTCTTAGGCATCACTACGACAGCCTTGACTCGTTCTCACTCTGTTCCCATTTTGGGCAGGCCTCGATCCTTGTCAATGAGACGACCCTAAAATGTGTGGACGCGTTTTCGTAAAATCGACAATCCCGGACATGGTGCGGCGCTTCGAGTTCGCGCACCCCGGCGACATCGAGCGCTTGGGCAACGGGTTCCCGATCTGGAACGGTGCGCCCAGCCTGACCTATCCAATCATTATCCGCGAAGAGCTTTCCACGAGCATGGCCGGTTTCGTTTCTGCGAAGTGGGGACTTGTTCCCGGCTGGGCGCGCGATGGCGGCGGCCGTCCGCCGCCTGTCAATGCGCGCTACGAGACCATTGCCAGCAATGGCATGTTCCGAAAGGCATATGCCGCGCGCCGCTGCCTGGTGCCTGTCGACGGCTATTTCGAATGGCAAAAGCTCGACCCTTCGGGCAAGAAAAAACAGGCTTACGCTATCGCCATGAAGGATGACGATCCTTTTGCCATGGCTGGAATCTGGGAAGAATATGCCGACAAGGCGACCGGCGAGTTGATCCGGACCTTCGCTGTCGCCACCTGCGAGCCAAATACGTTGATGGCGACGATCCATGATCGCATGCCGGTTATTCTGGCGCCGGCCGATTACATGCGCTGGCTCGGGCCGGAAACAGATCCTCGCGACCTCATGAAGCCCTATCCATCCGACCTCATGAAGATGTGGCCGATCGACAGCAAGGTCGGGAAACCAAGCAACAACACGCCCGACATCATCGACGAGATCGGTTTGGGGCCGACCGATTTGTTCGACGTCTAGAGATACTGATCGCCGTCGCCGCGGTGCTCATAGCAGAACCAATGTGATTCCCTGCGCGGCCGGGCAAAGCCCCAGCCGGCGACCTTGCCACAACCGTTACGCTCACATGTGTGGCCAAGCACCTTCACGTGGTCGCGCTGTGCCGGCGTCATGCCTTCGGCTAGTCTCGCTGGTTCGTCGCTCATGGCAGAAAGATTCCACAGTCAGACTTGACGGGCAAGGAAAATGTTCCTTTTCTGTTCTCATGGCACACGAACCGATCGACACGCTGGGCAAAGCGACCCGGCACAACATGCTTGTGAAAGCGGAATGCAGCTGCGGCAATGTCCGCTACTGCCGATCGGCCGACCTGATGATGGTCTACGGCGGCGGCGTCGATCCGCAGACGCTGAAGTTCAATTGCAGCCGGTGCCAACCTCAGATCAAGATCACGCTGCTGGAGGTGCATCCAGAGCACTTGCCGAAGCGTCTGCTGATCCACAAACCGATGAAGATCGACGGCAAGATCACCTGGCATACCGAGCGCTTCAAAGGATGACGAAGACCCTCGCCGATACGTTGGCCGCGCGCGAATGCCTCTATGTAAATTGCGGGCATGCTATGTGCTGCAAGTCCATCAAGCTCGACATCCATGCGCTGATAGATCGCCTCGGGCCAGATCACGGATCGATGCACTGGGACCTGGTCGGGCTTTTTGGCTGCTCGGATTGCAAGGCTGCGGGTCGCGACCATCGACCGGTGTTCTTCACATGTATTCCCGATTACGAGGGTCAGCAACGGAAGCGCAATCGCGAATGGGAGCCGACTTTCGATGGTGAGTAACAGGTAGCCGCGCGGCAGGGCATGGGAGCGTACCGGCAGCATGTGGAGTTGTTGGGCTGTGCGGCGCTGGCCAAGCAGACATCAGGTCCGCCGCCTAACACACACATGGCCATTCTTCCAGGCGCAGTTAAGGTGTGGTCCCGGAAGCCAAGGCCTGTGTGTGCGTCCGTCGGCCATTCCCTACGGTTGGGTAGAGTCATTGTGCTTGGCAATTTTCTCCAAGAGCTTACGTGAGGCTTCGAGGATAAGGCGTGTTACGGCGACTCGTCGGCAGGCTAGCCGCTGTGCTGGTCGGATAGCTTCGTCATGGCTATTTAGTGGTTTACGTCCGGCATGCGATGGTCTTAACGAGCAGTACGTATTCGGCCTCTGGCTTGCCGTAGGTGCCATTTGAGCAGGCCGCAAGGCCGCTGCGGTCCCTAATACGCACTTCGCCCCGCCGAGAATAGATGAGCCCGCGTCCTTCCAGCATTTGAAGCCCAACGGTAACTCCTGGCCGTCTTGCTCCAAGCATGACGGCGAGAAACTCATGGGTGATCGCAAGGCGTTCGCCGTGGATCCGATCGTCACACATCAGAAGCCAACGCGCCAAACGCTCTTCAAGGTTTGATTTGGCGTTGATCAGGGCCGTATAGCTGGTCTGAATGTGGAAGTAGTGGACATAGCGTAACAGGAACAGGCGCAATGTTGGGCTGTTCGCAAGAGCATCCTTGAAGGGCTCGGTTCCGATCCGGAAAGCGCTACCGGGCGACTGAACGTAACATTCATGCGGGGCATAGTCAGCGCCCATCACGAGCGCGGCACCGGTCATTCCCTCAAAACCGACAAGTCCAACCTCGGCCTCCTTGCCTGAAGCCGTCGCGACCACAGAAGCGATGCCGTCCTCCAGGAAGTAAACCGTCTCGATCTCTGAATCGGCTTTCTCTAAGGTCATCTTCAGCTTGAGGGCACACGGCTCAAGATGTGGCTGCAAAAGCGCCAGGTCACCAGGGTTAAGCCGACGCAGCAATTCGTTTTTATAGGAATCGTTCTGTGGATTGGTCATAGCTCAATCCCACTTGGGGCAAGAGCTTTCCAATCTCCTTGCCGTCCGCGCCCGTAAACACGTGCAGACGATTTGGCGAACTTACGCCCTCTGGCGCGCGATTGACAGTGAAATGCAAACTGATGCACGGCGTCCCCTCAGCCGCGGAATTACAAAACAGGGTGTACAAATTTAAAGGGTTGGAATCGTACAGAACTCTGCTTCGTACGAATCCAACAATTTGCGATAGCGGCCAACGAGCCGGCTTGATGTGCACCGGGAAGGAAGCAACTCTGGGGCGGCCTCGGTTTTGGCGGCACGATCAACTGGGCCGACGACAGGTTCTCGGCTTTCGGCGAAGCCATCGCCCGGACGGGCCTCAAAGACTTCGGTGACAGTCATGTACTGACCGGCTCGCTCGGCTTGCGCGTCAAGTGGTGAGTTGCTTGGCTCTTACAAGCTGATGTAGATCATCGTTGAGCGTCGGCTGTTTGGAGTTGCAGAGCTGAAGCTGCCATTCAGCTTCCGGCCCCAATGCTGCCGAGGAGCAATGCGCCTCTGAGGTGACCAGGAGTGAAGAAGCTATGCCAAACCCGCACGACGGGCGCCTTCTCTGATTGCAGCAGTGGCGACAGGATTGGTAACCGGATAGGTTCTGATGAACACCTCAGCCGTGAAATTCGGGAACTCGTCCTTCAGTCGCGAATTGATCCTGGCGACCTGAGGCGTTTCATTGAGCATCGCATGAGCCATTGCCACAAACAGAAGTGTGGCGGGCGAATCTGGCGCAGATTGACGTAGCGCGACCAGGGATTCACGGTAAAAGCCTAGAACGTAGCTGCATCGCGCAAGCATTCCATAATACCAAGGAACATAAGGATTTAGCCGGACCGCTCGCTTGGCCAGTTCGTAGCCACGCTTCGGGTCGCTACCAACAAGAGCAAGGCTACCCGCAAGAAAGGCAAGTGAGTCCGCGTCATTTGGAGCAGCCACCGACACTCGGTCATGTTCTTCGACAGCAGCTTCGACATCGCCCTGCAATGCCCGAAGATCGGCAAGCATTATGCGGGCGTAAATGTCGGCCGGATCGAGCGCCAGCGCTTGCTTGACACATTTGCTCCAGCTCTCGATCGAGCCGGAAAGGTTGTCGGTAAACCCGTTGATGGCTTCCACAGCATGCGCAAGTGCCAGCGCGGTCCAAGCTCTTGCTAGACCCGGGTCGAGTTCGATCGCACGCGCCAGTAGCCGTATCGCCTCCTTGTTCGACTCACGGGTGAAAAGGTGCTTCTGCTCAAGCCCAAGCAGATAGCAGTCATAGGCCTGCAAACTTGCTGGAGCCTTCCGACGAGCAGCATCGCGTCGCAGATTGGCGAGCTGACCGTGGCAAGTTGCAAGGACATTGATGACGTTTTCGGTCACGCTGTCCAGCATCGCAAACAGGTTGTTCGCGGAACGATCGTAACGCATCGTCCAGACATCGACCCCTGTGTGGGCGTCGACGAGTTGGACGCGGATGCGCACCCGCTGCCCGTCCACTTGAAAACTTCCCTCGATCACATAGTCGGCATTCAACTCTCGTCCGAGAGCTCGCACGTCAACACGCCGTCCCTTGTAGGAAAGCATTGTTTGGCGGGCGATCACCGCAAGGTCCCGGTAGCGAGAGAGATCAACTATGAGGTCCGCCGACAAACCATCAGCGATACGAGTCCAGCGTTCTTCTCCGCTTAGATTGTCGAACGGGAGAACTGCGAGGACCGGCGGACCCGGCTCGTCGGTCGAAAGACTTCCGGGTGGTGCATGGCTGCGGTCCTGCTGGCGGTGATCGGCAAGTAACCCAGCAAGCGCCACTTTACTGCGAACATCGAGCTTCCGATAAATGGCCGAAAGATGGGTCCGAACGGTGGTAGGCGCTATGAAGAGTGTTTCGCCAATTTCGCGATAAGTCATTCCCTCCGCAAACTTTGCCGCGACCATCAACTCCCGATCCGATAAGCCGGCGAGAGGATTGCCTACGGGGCGAAGCATCGTTCCATTTTCCTTGCTGCCGACCTGTGGCCAGAACCCGATGGCCTTACATCAGGATGAAAATACTACAGATGCGATATCGAAAACACTGCATTTGCACGATTCCATGCGACGGGTCAGCATCCTAGTCTCTGCAGGTGGGCAGGTTAGGTTGCTTGGCAGGCCTGGTCGATTTAGAACACGGAGGGCTCCATGACAAAGTTGCCTGTCTTGACCGTACTACTGGTGCTTTTGGTGTCGGCGGGGCCATGCTTGTCCGAAGGTACCAAAACCGACAGCAAACTGACTTCGGAAGAAACGGTGAAAGCTGCCAGCGCTGAACTGTATTCCGACATTCTCGTGCGAGCATGCAGGAACGGATGGCGGTATCCGCGCAGCTACATTGAAAACGGATTCAGGCGCCACCTGGCGGAGCTGAAACTGCAGCTTGTCGATCAGGGTTACACTGTCGTACCCGACATGACCGCGAATGATCCGCAGGTCCAAAGAACGATATCGAGGACCAAACGCCGTCTGGTTGGCTCGCGCCAATTCAGCTGTTCCCACCCATACTGGCGCGATGAATGACTCCAACGCGACGGTGTGCAATCTGATAGCCTGATTTCCGGCGGTTCTCCCCAGGTTGGAAGGATGGCGTTGACGAATGGCAGGTTGTTATTCCGGGAGGAGTGACACTCCTCCTGGGGCTGTAAACAACTTCATGGAATGACCGCTCTTCGGCTGCGTGGCTCCGCAAGCTGCCGATCCGCTCCCGGCCCAAAAGCCGAGCTAGCCTCAGTTGGCCCTTAGTAGGCGAGTGATAGCCCAATTTTCCTGCAACGAAGACCCGCTAGGCCCGCTGACCGACGAAGAAAGTGCGATTTCTCCTGTCGTTGATCTCCCTTGCAGCCGGCTGGCCCAGGATTGCCGGTGCAAGCAGTCGAACATGCTATTTCGCTAAAACCTGGAACCTATTGGTGCACTGAGCCTTGAGTCGCGGTTCGGAGGGTGCATGAGTAAGGCAGCAAACGGGCTCTCTTTCGTCGAGTTTCAGTCGCCGACTCTGGTCGCAACGGCGCCCGAGGGCAGCGAATGGATTCACGAGATCAAGTACGATGGCTACCGCACTGAGCTGATCATGCAGCGTGGCAAAGCACGGGCCTTCACGCGCCGTGGCTACGACTGGTCGCATCGATACCGCCGGATAGTTGAAGCAGCGGCGGGCTTGCCGGTGAGGACCGCGATCATCGATGGGGAGGCTGTCGTTCTCGGCGACACCGGCCTTCCGGATTACCAAGCCCTGGAAAGAGAGTTGGGCAATCCAGATTCCGCGAGACTCATCTTTTATGCGTTCGACCTGCTGCACCTTAACGGGCGCGATCTTCGGCAACTGCCATTGGTGAAGCGCAAGGCAGCCCTGGAGAGGCTACTGGAGAACACCGCGCCGACACTGACCTATGCCGAACATCTGGAGGTAAGCGGCAAGGATGTGTTTCAACATGCCTGCCGGATGGGGTTGGAGGGGATCGTATCCAAGCGCGTCGATGCGACCTACGGCTCGGGGGTTCAGACCAGTTGGTTGAAGGTAAAGTGCATCAAGAGCGACACCTTCCCTATCGTGGCTTTCGTAGAGAAACTCGGTGCTCACCCGCGCCGCATTGCATCGCTTTATATCGGGCGCCGCGAGGGCAACCGACTGCTCTATGCCGGGAAGGCTCGCAGCGGGTACACCTTGAGCGCTGCGAAACTTGTGCGAGAGCGGCTTGACCCGCTGATCATCAGCAAGTCGCCTTTGTCAGAGCCGATTGTGAAGCCGAAAGCGACTTGGGTGAAACCACACGTGCTGGCCGAGGTCCAGTTCAGCGGCGTCACCGATCGCGGGGTGCTGCGCGAGGCAGTGTTCAAGGGTTTGCGCGAAGACCTCGTGCCAATCCCGGCCAAGCCTCAAGCGCCATCAAAGCGACGCGGGCCAACCCGGAAACATGGCGTTCCCAGTGAAAACATCCTGCAACTGCTGCCAGACGCTGTCTCGCCCTCCAAGGACGAGCTTGCGCGTTACTGGGAGAGGGTTGCGGATCATGCCCTGGTTCATCTCGGCCACAGACCGCTGAAGCTGGTCCGCCATGCTCATGGCGCGACCTTCTATCACAAAGGCGCACTGCCGCAGATCCCGGCGGCAGTGCATCAATTGCGGCTGCAGAAGCGCGAGGGTGGCGAAGGTGTGCGCGTGTGGGTGGACGACCTTGCCGGTTTGCTGGGACTGGTCGAGATGGATGCGGTAGAGCTGCATCCCTGGAACGCCACCGTCGACGATATCGAACATGCCGACCGTATTGTTCTGGACCTTGACCCCGGCGAGGGCGTGGAGTGGGAGCAAGTCATCGAGGCCGCACTGGCGCTCCGCGACATCCTGGAAGCGGAAGGGCTGGAGAGCTGGCCGAAGGTTACTGGCGGCAAAGGCATTCACCTGATGGTCCCGCTGGAGAGCAAGATCACGCACGACAGCGGCCGCCTCTTGGCCAGTCCTTCGCCAATCGGCTCGCTGAAGCGCATCCGGACCGCTATCTACTTTCGGCCTCGCCGTCGGCTCGAACAGGCCGCATCTTCATTGATTACCTCCGCAATGGTCGGGGCAGCACTGCGGTGGGCGCCTTCTCGCCACGGGCGCGCCGCGGTTTTCCAATCGCCCATCCGGTGACCTGGAGCCAGGTTGAGGCAGCCATCCGTCCAGATGCCTTCACGATCGACCGTCCGTTCAGGGCGGCCCTCAGAAAAGCTGCGTGAGCGCAAACGCCGGAAATGAAGAGTGCTCGCCGGAGACATCCCGAATGAGATCACGTCGTGTCTTTGCCGGACCGGCCGAGTTCTATCCAGGCTGGCGCATGATCACTCGGCTTTTCCCAACCGCGCACGTCAGCGTCAACGCCGGCGTCACACAACCTGTCCGAAAGGGATGGGCTGACCAGAAGATGATCCATCCTCAGGCCGGAACTTCGATCATAGCGACCCTGGTAGGAGAAGTTCCAATAGGTGTAGACGCCTTTCTCCGGGTGGATGCGGCGGACGCCATCGGTCCAGCCGCCATCAAGCATTTCGGCATAGGCTTGCCGGCTCTCCGGAAAGTAGACTGCATCGCCTAACCAACGTTGCGGCACCACGGCATCGATCGGGGTGGGCACGACATTGTAGTCGCCGCAGAGAATGCTTGGGACGCCTTCCCTGAGCAGCAGCTTGCCGTAGCTGATCAGGCGGTCGAACCAGCGCAGCTTATACTCGAATTTCGGGCCAGGAGCGGGATTGCCGTTGGGCAGGTAGAGGCAGCCGACGACGATCCCATCCACCTCAGCCTCAATATATCGGCTGTGCGTGTCGTCAGGATCGCCCGGGAGCCCACGACGGCGCTCCAACGGCTCTTTTCCACGAGCGAGTATGGCTACGCCGTTGTAGGACTTTTGCCCGTGCCAGATTACGCCGTAGCCGGCGTCCCTGATGGCTTCGGCGGGGAATTTCTCATCCGAGGTCTTCAATTCCTGAAGGCACACGACGTCATAGTCGGTCTGACCCAGCCACTTGATGAGCACAGGCAGGCGGCCGTTCACACCGTTGACGTTGAATGTTGCGATGCGGGTCATCAGGAGCTCTCTCCAAAACTCTTCACGCGGTATCAAGGTGAATGGCTCAGCAGTTGATCCCTCACTACGCTGCACAGGAAGACCGCATGCCGTCGGACCCTCTGCCATCAGATTTCGACATCGTTGATCCTCTCGGCTCCTTTTAACCGCCGAGCGTGGGGAAAGTTCAAGATGACAGCGATAGGATGAGTCCGGCCGAACTCGAGCGAAACTCTCAGGCAGGTGCGATGCGGCCCTCGACTGACTGAATGTCTGAAATGCGCCTCGAAGCCGACATCAAGAGTCGGCGTGCCGAACGTCCTGTCTGGCAGAGAGCGAACAGGCAGCTTACGGTATGATGATCCTCAGACGGGGCCGTTCGCGGCCCCTAAACTCGCGTTGAAAATCCTTGGCGCGCCATTGCAGTAGTGATGTCACCGCCTCCCGCAGTTTCATTGGTGGCGCAATCGTAAGGCCAAACGTCCAAAGAACTGCGCCTTGGGCAAATAGCCAAGGTCACTTATCAAAACTGATGGTTATGATAAATTCGCTCTCTCTGGGCGGAGTTTGGCATGAAGCGTCGACTGATTTTTGCAGTGTGCATCCTGATAAGTCAGGTGGCGGTCGGAAACGCCCAGACGGTTGAGACGGCGGTAGCACGCGCCCAGACGACTTCCGACAACAATATCATCCAGAATGCCGCTCTTTCCAAGGACTACACCACCCTTATAGCAGCTGTGAAAGCGGCCGGGCTGGTTGAGACGTTGGAGGGTAAAGGCCCGTTCACTGTTCTCGCGCCGACAGACGCCGCATTTGCAAGATTGCAGCAAGGTGCAGTGCAGGTTCTTCTTGCGCCCGAAGCTAAAAACGAACTCTCCAAAATCCTAAAGTGTCATGTGATTTCCGGAGATCTGAGTACCGACGCGATCCTCGCTGAGATAGCCGCGAACAACGGAGCCTACTCGGTCGACACAATCGGGGGATGCTCTCTCACTTTTCGGGCGGCAGGAAGCAATATTTCTGTAACGGACCAATTTGGCGACATTGCCAGTCTCGTTGCCAGCGACGTGAAACAGACGAACGGCTTGGTCTACGCGGTCGACAAAGTACTTTCGCCCGGCGCTCCAGACACCTCTCACGAAATTCACGCCTCTAGGATCTTTGCCGGACCGAACGAATATCCACCCACTAATTTCGCGGCTTATGGGATTCTGGCATTCAAATCGAAAGTTACCATCTACGACCAGGAACGGCAAAAGATGCTGTGCGAGGCGTTTGTGAATGCCGTCCTGCCGTCGTCGTCGCTCGTCGTCCCTACAGCGGCCCAAATGGTAACGGTATGGCCGATGGACAGCGCCGAGCATGCAAAGGCCGCAACCAAGGCGAACATAACCAGGACCTGCGACGAAGCCCTTCAGGATTATGGACTGGCTGTTTCGCAAAAGGCAGTCCGCGATGCAGTTGCAAGCGGCGTTGCTGTCGACGGCGACGGGCCTTTTCTGATTGCGTGGGCACCGCCGACGCAAATCGGAAAGCCTGGTGCTGTGGTTCTTAAAGCCGACCTTTCAACAGTGACCGAATACAAGATGGCAAGTGACATCATGCACCGGTGGGTAGTGGAAATTGAAAACAGGCCCGAGCTTTGGAGATCGGGAACGTTCGATAGAAGCTTGATCGCAACAGCTCGCGAGTGGGCGGATCACTACGGGTCCCTGATCTTTTCAGTCGTCGGTGTAAAGTGACGCCCTTCCTAGATTTCATAGCCGGGTTCGGTGTGTCCGGAGTGGTGGGATTGGTGCTTGGGCTCATTGCGATGACGATCATTGCGCCAAACACCACTGGTGGAGCGTTGCTAATCATTTTTGTTGGGATAGCAGTGGGGATTATTTTCGGCGCGATTTACCGCTCATTTAGACCAGCTAAGACGCCACCCGAAACGAAACAGTGAAATTTGCTGAGTACACGAAACGCGCTGGACTAAAAAAAAGATATTGAGTAAAAAAGCCGCCGAAGCGGGTTTTTCGTTATCAAATACTAGCCAAAAGCGCGGGGCCGAGGATCATTACCTCCGGCGGCCTGTCTGGAGGCAAAGCGCGGGAATATTCGAGGCCGCCCAGAGCGATCTGCAGGGCATTTGCTGATCCAGCAGAGCCGGGAGATCGGACTGAAGGCACGGATATTTGATGTGATTCTGTACCTCTTCTCAAGCAGCGTTCTGACGGTCGCTGGCGCAGACAGACCGTCAGAACGCCGATCATCACGATGTACGCTTTTGGACGCGGCAAATGTCGACCTTCTGGCCGAAATGAGGCGCATTGCAGACTGGCGACTCTGGGCCGCAAGCGGGAGGTCGGCTTTCGGGCATCGAGCTGACCTAAGCAGTCATTCAACTCATGGCCACAAGTAGCTCATACACGCTCCTCTTGACGCGGCGTGCCACCCTAGCCGATGTCGGGCTGATGTGCGTGGACGGCAGGACGTCCTTGACCACCGCTTCTGGCGCCGCCCATTGGCGAGCCGCCTCTCCATCATTTGCGATGGAACGGAAAAGAAACCATTCAGCATCAGACTGCCGCTTTTCGACGCACCTTTTCGAATACGTCGGAACGAGCGCTTGTCGCGCAGCCCACGATGCCCCCATTGGTGAACCGGTTCCATGAAGAGTCTGACAATACGCCACCGCATCCTCGTCAGTTTCGCTGCCGTTCTGGTGGTCATGTCCGTGATAGCTGTCATGGCGTACGCCTGGTTTCTTCAGGCGGGCCAGGAGGCGACTGAGGTCGAGAAGGGCATCCTACCGGACCTTTATCACAGCACCGAGATCATGACGGGCCAGATGGCGGCCCATAGTCTGCTTCAGGAATTTGCCCTTCAGGAAAACCCGTCGGACAGAAGCACGCTTGAAAGCGCGATCACGACCAATCGCGACCAAGTGCAGCGATCGATGGACGACTATGAGGCAACAATCGTCTCGGACATCGACAAGCAGAATTATGCACTCGTCAAAGAACTCGCCAACCAATTCCGTCTGGCTGAAACTGCTGTGCTGGACACAAGCCGGGCTGCCTTGTCGAAAGGTGAAACTCCCAATGAAAGCCCGGCCCTCAAGAACACCGTAGAGCCGATTTTTGTAAAATTGCAGTCCGCTCTGCAGGCCATGGTTGAGGATCATAGAGGCGAGGCAAACAGTGCGACCCAGCGGATCAGCTCGATCGTTAGAACGGCCGAAGTCGGTTTGAGTGTTGGCTTGTTGGTAGCCCTCGGGCTAGCCCTTCTTTTGGGTTACCAGCTGTTTCGCGCCATTACAGGTCCGCTCACCCGTTTGGTCAACGCGGTTCAATTGATGCGGCAAGGCGACTTCAGCGAACGCCTCGATCTGATGCGCCGAGACGAATTCAGTGTGCTTGCCGACGGCTTCAACGCAATGGCGGACGATCTCACAACCCTCATTGGTCAGGTTCAAAGGTCCAGCATACAGGTCGGCACGTCGATAACTGAGATCGCCGCCACCTCCAAGCAACAGCAGGCAACTGCGACTGAAATCGCAGCGACCACAACAGAAATCCGCGCGACAGCCAAGGAAATCTCCGCCACATCAAACGAGCTGGTCCGCACGATGAACGAGGTCTCCACAGTTGCCGAACAAACGGCTGCCGTCGCCGGCGGAGGTCAAGCCGGGCTGACCCGTATGGAAGAAACCATGCAGCAAGTCATGGAAGCGGCCGGCGCGATCAATTCCAAACTCGCGATCTTGAGTGAGAAAGCCGGCAGCATCAATCAGGTGGTGACGACCATCACAAAAGTCGCCGATCAGACGAATCTGTTGTCGCTCAACGCTTCCATCGAGGCTGAGAAGGCAGGCCAATATGGCCGGGGTTTTGCAGTTGTAGCGACGGAAATCCGAAGGCTCGCGGACCAGACGGCTGTCTCCACCTACGATATTGAGCAGATGGTCAAGGACATCCAGTCGGCAGTCGCGGCCGGGGTGATGGGCATGGACAAGTTTTCCGAGCAGGTCCGCCGGGGTATGCAGGAAATCCAGCAGGTCGGCGGGCAACTCTTCGATATCATTCAGCAGGTTCAGGGGCTGGTGCCACGTTTCGAAGTCGCCAATGAAGGCATGCAAGCACAGGCGACCGGCGCGGGGCAGATCAGCGACACGCTAACCCAGCTAAGCGAGGCAGCTCAGCAAACAGTCGAATCCCTTCAACAATCGACGCTCGCGATCGACGAGCTCAATCAAGTCTCAGGCGGCATGCGAAGTAGCATTTCGAGGTTCAAGCTGCGAGCATAGCGAGTCGGCAGTAGGAGGTGACAATGCTATTCCTCGCCTTCAGCATGGGTCCGGATCGCTACTTGATCGATGTCCACCAAATTGAAGAGGTGCTGCCCTATTTCGATGTGAAAGTTCTTCCGGGTGCGCCAACTGGTGTGGTGGGTTTGGTCAGCTATAACGGAATACCCATCCCTCTGATCGATGTTACCCATCTTGCGCTTGGCCGGCCATCGGAGCGCCTATTGAGCACCCGGATCGTTGTGACGCGCTATCCGGCGCATGATGGCGAGCAACGCCTGCTGGGGCTGATCGCGGAACGGGTGACGGATACGCTCGAGCGACACCCTGCCGATTTCGCGCCGTTCGGACTTGAACAAGGAACCCCGCCCTATCTTGGGCCGGTGGCTTCCGATGGTTCGGAGATCATTCAGTGGGTCAAAGTGGAAGCGCTGCTTTCGGAAGAGATTCGTACCGCTTTGCTCCGCCAGGCCGCAATAGGTGATCAATGACCGGCGCAATAGAAAAGCTCCTGATGGAAACCATCGGACTGGACAGTGCCAGTGTTGGTCCGACAGTGGTTCGTCAGGCGGTCAGAGACCGGATGGAAGCATGCCGGATAACCAACCCTCAGGCCTATAGGGAACACTTGACCGTTTCCTCGCAGGAGCTGCAGGAGCTGATCAATGCGGTGGTGATCCCAGAGACCTGGTTCTTTCGCGACCGAGAAGCGTTCACGATGCTGGCGCGGCATGCGCGCGTGCACAAGCCTGCTCAGCCGATAAGAGTCCTGAGCCTGCCATGTTCAACCGGCGAAGAGGCTTATTCGGTCGCCATGGCGATGTTCGATGCCGGCTTTGAGGCGCACGAGTTCAAGATCGATGGCGTGGACGTCAGCAGTCGCAATATCGCCACGGCTGAACGCGCCATCTATGGGCGCAATTCGTTTCGCGGGAGCCATCTCGAATTTAAAGATCGCTATTTCGAAGCGGCTGAGGGCGGGTTGCGGCCTATTGCTGGGGTGCTGAAACAGGTTCGGTTCAGGGTAGGAAACCTGTTCGGCTCTCGCGCTTTCGGGCAAGAGGTCTATGACATCCTGCTTTGCCGCAATTTGCTGATCTACTTCAATCGAGAGCTGCAGGATCGCGCATTGAGCTGCCTGAAGGACCTGCTGGCCAAGGACGGACTTCTTCTGGTCGGTCCGGCGGAAGCAGCTCTTCCAAGGTTGCATGGCTTTATTTCCGCTGAATGGCCATTGGCCTTTGCCTTTCTGAAATCGGAGGCCGTCAAGACCACGGCGCCGAAAGTTCCGGCCGCCGTCCCGGTGCGGGCGCCAAGCCCGAAGGTCAACAAGAGCGAGCCTCTTCTTCCGTTCCGACCGACAATTGGCAATGAAGGCCGTAGGCAGGCTCCGACCAAGCCGCTTGCACAGGCCTCGGAAAGCCTCATCGCGGTTGAACGGATCGCCAATGCAGGACGGGTAAAGGAGGCACAGGAGGTCGCCCTGGCGCATCTCAAGGAATTCGGTCCTTCCGCGGAAATCTTCTACCTGCTGGGCCTCGTCCAAGATGCGGATGGTTCTGCACCCGAAGCCGCGCGAAGTTATCGCAAGGCGCTCTATCTCGCACCAAATCATCGAGAAGCTCTCGTCCATCTGGCCTTGCTGCTTAGCAAGCAAGGCGACCATAACGGCGCCGAGGCGCTGGCCGGCCGGCTGGGTCGGGTCCAGAAAAGGAGCGGCGGCTGATGGCGGCTTCGACAAAGATCGCTCAGCCGGTGGAGGAGATTGCAATCGACGACTGCTGGCGGCAAATAGGCGTACGGGGCGACAAGTCATGTCCGCTACTGGAGCAGCATCTCCACTGCCGGAATTGCCCGACCTACAAGAAGATTGCACGACGCCTTCTTGACCGTGCAGCGCCCTCGGCATACCGCGACGAATGGCATGATAACGCTGATCGTGCAGGGATCCATTCGACAGACAGCGACGCGCTGCAGACGGCCGTTCTCTTCCGTTTGGGGGACGAATGGCTTGCACTGCCGGTCGGTATTTTTCATGAAGTGGCTGAATCTCGTCGCGTTCATTCACTTCCACACCGCAGGAACAGTGCACTGCTCGGTATTGCGAATGTCCGTGGTGAATTGCTCATTTGCCTGTCCCTGGCCGAATTGCTCGGGATAGACGAGCGCAAGGAGGGGGAACAAGGCACACGCACCAAGGTATTTCGCCGCCTAGTCGTGGTAGGCGAGCACGACAAGCGGGTTGCTTTTACGGTTGACGAGATCCACGGCTTACATCGGTACCAAGAACGCGACACTCTCGATGTTCCGGCCACGATTGGCAAGGCAGTGTCGGCCGCTACAGTTGCCGTGCTGCCGTGGCAGGGACGAGCCGTTGGCTGTCTCGATCCACGACAACTGCTCACGATGCTTGACCGGAGCATCGCATGACAGATGGAGACTTCAGCCAGGTTTCGATGCTCACCCTCTTCCAGGCCGAACTGGAGACGCAGTCACAGGCTCTAACCTCTGGGCTTCTGGCACTCGAACGCGATCCTATCGCCCCCGACGCCCTGGAAGCATGCATGCGTGCCGCGCATTCCCTGAAAGGAGCTGCCCGCATCATCGACTTGATGCCTGCGGTCAAAGTTGCAAATGCGATGGAAGACTGTCTGGTCGCAGCGCAACGTGGGCATCTGAGGGTGCGACGGGAGCATATAGATGCGCTTCTGCAGGGCTCTGACCTTTTGAAATTGATCGCATCGGGATCATCGAGCGAGAGTGCCAACTCAGAAGTAGAAAGCTTTCTCGCGAAGTTCGAGGAATTGTCCCTCCCCGAGGCAAAGCCCGGGACCCAAGATTCTGCAGCTGATTTCGCAACTCCAGACCATGCCCAGGAGCAACTGGCGACGACCTCTTCAGCGAACGTCCTAGTTGCGGCGGTACCGCAAGCGCACGGCAGCATCGGCTCTGATAGAATGGTCCGGGTGACGGCAGACAGCCTGAACCGATTGCTCGGGTTGGCTGGCGAGTCGCTGATGGAAGCTCGGCGGCTCAGGCCATTCGCTGATGGGCTGCTACGGCTGAAGCGACTTCAATCGGACCTCGCAAGTGCGTTCGACAATCTTCATGCAGTGCTGCCGCCGGTTTTAAACCATGCGGCGGTGATGGAGGCGCTGGCTGAGGCGCAGCGAAAGCTTCGGTTAAACCAAGCGTTCCTGGCGGAGCGTCTCGATGAATTGGATTCAGTTGATCGGAAAGCGACCGATCTTGCCAACAGGTTGTACGACGAAACGTTGGCGAGCCGGATGCGGCCTTTTGAGGACGGCGTGCGACACTATGCGAGAACGATCCGCGACCTCGGTCGTACCCTTGGCAAGCGGGTGCGACTGGAGATTGTAGGCGGCTCGACCGGCATCGACCGCGATATTCTCGAGCAGCTTGATGCCCCTTTGGGGCATCTCCTGCGCAACGCTGTAGACCATGGGCTTGAACCGCCTGAGGAGCGCATCGCGATGGGGAAACCCGAAGAGGGGCTCATCAGGCTCGAAGCGAGGCATAATGCCGGGCTGCTGCAGATAGCCGTGGTGGACGACGGCAGGGGGGTCGAGCTCTCGAAGCTGCGCGAGACCGTCGTCGCCCGGCAACTTGCAACCAGGGAAAGTGCTGACACACTCAGCGAAACCGAATTGCTCGCATTCCTGTTTCTGCCAGGCTTTTCGATGAAAGCGGGCCTTACCGACGTCTCCGGTCGCGGTGTGGGGCTTGATGCAGTGCAAGCCATGACGAAGGAAGTCCGGGGAGTCGCAAGCGTCTCCTCAGAATTTGGGCACGGAACCCGATTTCAACTGCAATTGCCGCTGACGTTGTCGGTCCTGCGCACGCTGCTCGTCGATGTTGATGGGGAGCCCTATGCTTTTCCACTCGCTGCCATTTCCAAGACTTTGAAACTGCAGCGGACGCAGATCAATCTCCTGCAGGGCCGGCCACATTTTCGATTGAATGATCGACAGATCGGGCTGGTCACCGCGCGCGAGGTGCTGGATCGAGGTGAGCCCGGATCGGAACCGAACGAACTCTCGGTCGTCGTCGTGGATGCGGGTCGGGGCGATGCGTACGGCCTGATCGTCGACCGTTTTCTCGGGGAACGCGAGTTGGTGATCAGACCTCTGGACCCACGGTTTGCCAAGATCAAGGACATCAGCGCAGCAGCCCTGATGGAAGACGGTTCGCCTGTTCTGATCTTCGACGTCGACGATCTGATCCGATCGGTGGAGAAGCTTGCATCATCCAGCGGACTTCGAACTCTTCGGCGCGCCGCGGGCGGTCCCGAAGCGAGCAGGCGCAAGCGCGTGCTCGTGATTGACGATTCACTGACGGTTCGCGAACTCCAGCGCAAGATGCTGGGCAATTACGGTTATGAGGTCGAAGTTGCGGTCGACGGTATGGACGGGTGGAATGCCGTCCGGTCTGGTCCTTTCGATCTCGTCGTCACCGACATCGACATGCCTCGTATGGATGGCATCGAGCTGGTGAGTTCGATCAGAAAGGACGCTCATCTTAAGAACACACCCATCATGATCGTTTCATACAAGGATCGGGAAGAAGATCGCGCGCGCGGGCTCGACGCAGGTGCGGACTATTATCTGACCAAGAGTAGCTTTCAGGACGAGGCGCTGATCCATGCCGTCGTGGACATGATTGGCGAGGCGGTTGAATGAGAACGAGATGGGAAGCCAGCGAATGAGAATCGGCGTGGTCAACGACATGCCCATGGCGGTTGAACTTCTGCGTCGACTGGTCCTGTCGACCGGCGAACATCAGGTCGCGTGGATCGCGACCAATGGGCGAGAGGCGGTCGAGGTCTGCAGACGTGATCTGCCGGATCTCATACTCATGGATCTAGCGATGCCAGAGATGGACGGCGTGGAAGCGACCCGCAGAATCATGGCGGAAACCCCGTGCTCAATCTTGCTGGTGACCGCTAGTATCGAAGCCAACCTCGCCGGCGTCTACGAAGCAATGGGTCATGGCGCGCTTGACGCAGTCGATATTCCCTCAGTGGGCATCGAAGGTAACGCGTCCTCGCAATCCGCCCGGCTTTTGACGAACAAGATAGGGACGATCGGCAAGCTGATTGGTGATGCGCCGACCCAGGCAAAAAGGCGGATGTCACGTGCGGCTGAGCCGACACCTCGACGCCTGATTGCAATCGGTGCCTCCGCGGGCGGGCCGGCTGCCGTTGCCGCAGTCCTGAGTTCGTTTCCCGTTGACTTTGGCGGCGCGATTGTACTCGTCCAGCATCTCGATGCTCAGTTCGTTCCAGGCCTCGTTGATTGGCTGGGGCAGCATACGCCTCTCCCGATCAGTCCGGCGCGGGAAAGGGATAGTCCTCAAGCCGGCACCGTTCTCGTTGCCAGTTCTGCGGATCATCTGGTTTTCAAGTCAGCTCGGCAACTTGGCTATACGCCCAGCCCCAAGGACAATGTTTATCGGCCGTCCGTAGATGTGTTCTTCGAAAGTGCGGCGCAATGGTGGCCCGGCTCGGTGACTGGTGTTCTGCTCACAGGCATGGGCAGGGATGGTGCGCGCGGGCTGAGACAGCTCCGCGACAAGGGGCATCTCACAATCGCGCAGGATAAAGCAACCAGTGCCGTCTATGGCATGCCGAAGGCCGCCGCCGACATCGGCGCGGCTGTTGATATTCTTCCTTTGAGTGCTATCGGCTCACGTATAATCGAAGCCTGCGAGCGCTCCACGTGAAAGGGCCCGTCCGATGACGCAAGAACCAGAGCTGGTCCCGCCACTCGCAGATAATTATTCATCCATGGTTCTGCTCATCGATGATCAGATCATGGTTTGCGAGGCGGTCAGGCGCGCTCTAGCCACCGCGCCCGATATTTCCTTACACTTCTGCACCGACCCATTGAGAGCGATGGCGGTCGCGGATGAGGTAAAGCCAACGGTTATTCTGCAGGATCTCGTCATGCCCGGGGTCGATGGGCTGCATCTGGTGCGAGAATACAGGAAGCATGGGTCGACACGCGCGGTCCCAGTCATTGTGCTGTCGAGCAAGGAAGATCCAGCCACCAAGGGCGAGGCGTTCGCTGCGGGAGCGAACGACTATCTCGTCAAACTGCCGGACCGTATCGAGCTGATTGCACGTATTCGATATCACACGCGGGCCTATCTGGATCACGTCCAGCGAGACGCGGCGTACCGAGCGCTAAGGGAAAGCCAGCGACAGCTGATCAGTGCAAATCTCGAGCTTGAACGTCTGACGCGGATCGATGGCCTGACGGGTCTAGGCAACAGGCGCTATTTTGACGAATATCTGGCGGCTGAATGGAAGCGCGCTTTTCGCGCACAGTCCCCATTGTCGCTGTTGATGATCGATGCAGACAACTTCAAACGATACAACGATACCTATGGCCATATGGCCGGCGACGAGGTGCTCAAGCAAATCGCCCGCGTAATCCAGAGTGGTTCCGGCCGCTCCACCGATCTCGCTGCGCGGTACGGAGGCGAAGAGTTCGTCAT
The DNA here is from genome assembly GCF_040321815.1 of Mesorhizobium sp. M0239. Lineage (NCBI taxonomy): Bacteria > Pseudomonadati > Pseudomonadota > Alphaproteobacteria > Hyphomicrobiales > Phyllobacteriaceae > Mesorhizobium > Mesorhizobium sp. M0239. The sequence continues at coordinate 10,984 of NZ_JAMYSG010000047.1, read as the reverse complement.
CGTGCTGGTCGACACTTTACTGGAACAATCCAGCGCGATCGCAGAGCGGCTCGTCCAGAGCGTGCGGGAATTGAACATACCCCACGGCCCGGATCGCGTGACCATCAGCGTTGGCGCCGCAACAGCGGTACCCACCGAGAACGAGACGCCAAACGATTTCGTCAATGCCGCCGATTTGGCTCTGTTTCGTGCCAAATCGGAAGGACGAGATCGTGTTGCGCTTCATATGTCCCGCAGCTAGAGAAGCTCAATGCACCTCCGAAGAGCGGGTGTGTAATTTGAGGCTAAGATGGGGCGTGAGAGCGGCACTCGGTTGAAGATAGGAGCCGGACAACGGGCTTGAAGACTGGTTGGGCAAACGTTGGGAATGACAGCGACAGCGAGCTGGCCAGGTTCCGCTCCCTCCTCCTTATCATTGCGCCGCTTAAAACCCCAGGGTTGATTGCCGTGTGAAGCACTGGCGCGGCGAGGAAAACTTGCGGCGCGCTTCGCTGCAGAATTCCGGGAGGAGAAGGCTGAGCGTGTTCCAGAGGTCTATTAACTCCAGCAGGCGGAACCTTGCGAGCCTCGAAGCCTTCTTCCTGTTAGCTAAGGAGGAAACCAATGGCAAATCTGGGAAGACTGGCTGTCGCGATGCTTGGCATTCTTGCTTACCAAAATCGCGATAAGATCGGTGACTTGATCCGCGGCGCGGGAAATCGAGATCCAAACAACACACAAGGCGGGCTCTTGGATCAGCTGTCCAAGGGCGTCTCCGGGACCGCGTTTGGAGACATCCTCGACCGCTTCAGAAATGCAGGAGCGGGATCGAAGGTCGATTCGTGGGTTAGTACCGGACCCAACGAACCGATCGACCCGAAGGACGTGGAGACGGCAATTGACGAGGACACTCTCACTGCGCTTTCGATGCAAACTGGTCTGTCGCGCGATGAGTTGATTGCCCGGATCACTAAAGACTTGCCCGAGGCGGTCGACAAGCTGACGCCAAGGGGCGAACTGCCAGCAGCGACCGATGAGATCGCACTCCTAGATCAGGTGCCGCCACGCACTCCAGAGCGGTAAACGGGGGATTACATCGACCGTTAAATTGGCCGCGCCGCAATCCGGAGCGCATGACTGAACGGCGGGCCACGGCCTGCCGTTGGGCGCCGCGAAGGAAAGAGTGGTGAAAGGGGGCGATCTTCTCTTTGGACTGGTTGTGATGAGGCGGGACCCTGGCACAGGTCGGCGTTGAGTTCCACTCTGCATTTTATTCAACATGACCCTAAATTGATTGGTCCACCCGGTTCCGAAACGACACAATGCGGGCTCGGCTGAGGCCCCTCCGTCTTTGAGGTATCGTCCTCGCGACCGCGTAAACAAGAAAGTGAATGATCGACCGACGTGACGCGATCACCCCATGTAGCGGCTTGCCGATCGAGCTTCAAAGTCAGCCTGATAGACTTTTGAAATAGACGTCATACAATCCCATTTTTCTGCTTTCAATGAAAGCAAAGCGAAATGGCCGAAGAACGCGCCCAACGCCGTCTTGCCGCCATATTGGCCGCCGACGTGGTGGGCTACAGCCGACTTCTGGACCTGGACGAGCAAGGAACATTGAACGCGTTAAAGAGGAGGCGGAAGGAGATCCTGGAACCACTGGTCCGCGACCGTCACGGCCGTGTCGTAAAAGTGATGGGTGATGGCGTCCTAGTCGAGTTCGGAAGCGCAGTGAACGCGGTGTCATGCGCCGTCGAACTCCAGAAGCGGATGATGGCCGCGAACGAGGGTTTGGCGTTCGACCGACAAATCAACCTGCATATCGGCATCAATCTGGGCGATGTCGTTGTCGAGGACGGCGATCTGTTCGGCGATGGCGTTGTTGTCGCAGTGCGGCTTCAGGCAATGGCCGGGGCCGGAGATATCTGCGTCTCCGGCAGCGTCTACGATCAAGTCAAGCGAAAGCTTGAATGCGACTTCGACGAACTCGGTCCGCAAGCGATCAAGAACGTTGCCGAACCGGTATCCGTTTACCGGATTCGGTTATCGGCCTCATCTGAAAGTGGCGGACCGGCAGAGAAAGCGCCGCTGCCGCTCCCCGGCAAGCCCTCCATCGCCGTCCTTCCCTTTACGAACATGAGCAACGATCCGGAGCAGGAGGCTTTTGTCGACGGCCTCACCGAAGACCTGATCACGGATCTGTCGAGGAACAGCGAGTTGTTTGTCATCGCCAGCAACTCGGCTTTTGCATACAAGGGCAGGCATATGGATGTGCGTCGCATCGCGCGAGAACTGGGAGTGCGCCATCTTCTTGAGGGTAGTGCACGGCGGGCAGCTGGACGGGTGCGTATCAACGCTCAATTGATCGATGCGATCGGGGGCGACCACCTTTGGGCCGAAAGATTCGACCGAAGCCTTGAAGATATCTTCGCTGTTCAGGACGAGGTGACCGGCAAGATTGTCGAGGCTCTGGTGGGCCGTCTGACCGCCGCGCCGGGGCGCAACAGACCGAAGAACCTGGAGGCCTATGATTTATGTGTGCGTGCACGGGCCTTGGGCCTGCAAACGGCACTCACCGCGAAAGAAGCCATTTTCCTGCTGAACCGGGCAATTGCGCTCGATCCGGAATATGCGGAGGCGCATCGTTGGCTGGCACTCAACCTCTGGCTGGGCTGGGAGTTCTGGGACGAACCGATGGACCCCAATCGCACAAGTGCGGTTGCCGAAGCACAGCAGGCGGTCGAACTCGACCCGAATGACGCTGGGAACCGATGGGTATTGGGCGTTATACTAGGACATGAGGGTCGCTGGGCGGAATCGGATGCCGAATTCGCCGCCGCCCACAAGCTGGATCCCAACCACGCCGACGCATGGGCAATGCAAGCTGAACTGACGACGGAAAACGGCCGGCCTGCCGAAGCCATAGAGCAGGTGCGCAAGGCGCTGCGGCTCAACCCTCACCCGCCCGGTTGGTACTACTGGATGTTGGGCCAGGCTCAGTATGCCATCGGCGACTACGAATCCGCGGTTCAAACGTTGCGGAGACCCGAAACTTATCGCACGACTTCACGACGCCTGCTTGCAGCAAGCCTTGCGCAACTTGGCCGTTTGGAGGAGGCGCGCTGGGAGGCGGAAATGTTCATGATAAGCAATCCGCACTTCACAATCAGGCATTGGTCAGCTTCGCAGCCTTTCCCGGCCGAGGACGTCCGACGGCATATCGTGGAAGGCTATCGCATGGCGGGGCTGCCAGAATGACTGTCACGGCTATGCCGTCGGGGCCGCAGTGGATAGCGTCTCGAGGCTGCCGCAGCAGCGAATATTTGGTCTCTTCTGCCGGAACGAAATTCGTCAAATCGAGACTTGAACATGGCAAGTGAAGACTTTCGGCACCGGAAAGCACAACGGGAGGATCTCCCGGCCCTGATTACGCTCATGGACGCGGCGATCTCTGAACTCCAGAAGCCCTTTCTAGATGACGCTCAGATCCAATCCAGCCGGGCCATCATGGGGCTGGATACACAACTTGTCGACGACGGCACTTACTTCCTCGTGGAGCACAACGGCGTTTTGGCAGGTTGCGGCGGTTGGAGCCGGCGCGCAACGATGTATGGTGGAGATCAGTCGCCTGGACGTGATGCAGCGCTGCTTGATCCTGCCAAGGACGCAGCACGCATCAGAGCCATGTACACCCATCCGGACTTTGTCCGGCGGGGGGTCGGCCACTTGATCCTTGCGCTTTGTGAGCGTGCCGCCAAGGCCGAGGGCTTCGCCCGTGCTGAGCTGGCAGCTACCGCGGCCGGAGAGCCACTGTATCGCGCCTGCGGGTACCAATCCGTCAAGAAATTCTTCGACGAGCGTGGCGGGGCTCCGGTTCCTATCCTGCTTATGAGCAAGACGCTCTGACCTCCGGCTTACAGGGCAGTCGCACGCAGTTGGCGGCGCTCGCCGGCACGGAATGCTCACCTATACTTCCGCCCCAAGCCGCCGTTCGGCTTCCACTATGCCCAGATCGCATGCCGTCACGTTCGGACGCTCAGTCAAAGCGAACGAGATCTAATCCTGAAGAATCAGCCGGCCGGGATTACCGGCGCAGCCGGATCGTGAGGTCCGGGAACATGGCCGGCAGGAACCACTGCCGCCGCGCCTAAAACGTGCTTCTCTTGATCATCAAAGAAAATGTGGGCCCCGAGCGCCTTCAGGATGGGTGCTTTCTCACGGCTGCCTACGAAGTGCGCCTCGTCAGCTGGTGTTCCCCACGCTCTCAGCGTCCGAATTACGCGCTCATGCGCAGGGGCGTTCCGGGCAGTGACAAGTGCGATGCGGACCTTACTCACGTTGCCCTCATTAAGGAAAACTCGGCGCAATGCCGATAACTTGTGAAGAAAATTGCCAAACGGGCCGCGCGCCATCGGATTGCTCGCGTTCGCGGTCTCATGCGCAAGGAAAGCCTCCAGGCCCTTTTCTTTGTAGATTGCGTCGGACTCGGGGCCAAACACTACAGCATCGCCGTCGAACGCGACCCGGACCTCGCCCTGGGGTGTTTCGGCACGATCCTTGGGCGCCAAGCCAAGCCGAGCAGCGGCTGCTCCGCCGTCCACCGCTCCTTTTACATCCGTGTCCGCGTTTGAGAGAAATAGGTCAATGCCCCAAGCAGGAACAAAAGGAGCGAGTGACCGCCCGCTAGTAAAACTGCCTGTCTTGACGACAAGCCCATAATGATCGATCGACTTGAACGCTCGGAGAGAGAGGTCGGGCGAGTTCTGGGACAGAAGGATCACTTCAACATACGGAGCAGCCTCAGGATCGTTCAGCGCGAGTAACCGCTCGACTACCTCAAAGCCAGCACCCCTGCGGAGGATCACGTCCTCGCGTTCGAGTTGCATGGCCGCATACGACTTGACGCCGTAGTTCTCGAATACGCGATGTTCCTCCTCCAGATCAAAAAGAGCGCGCGTAGAGATTCCGATGCGGAGAGGGCTGGCCCTTAGCGTAGACCCTGGATCGCCATTCCCCTTGTCATCTTCGGCTGTAAGAGAGGCTTCCGCGATTTCCATTTGCCCTTCCTCCGATATTAAGACAGCCTAGGCAATGCCCTTTCTATATTTGACTTATTTCCGAAGAATTGAAGATCTGCGGTTCATTGCGGATCGCTGTCATTTCATCGCGATTTCCTAACTTTTCAAATGCCAGATGGACTTGGGAGCATCGACACGTCGTGGGAAGGTCCACTGGTGTGGTCTAAGCCCTCGAAGGCAGCGATATTCGACTGGACTTCATACGGCAACGAAGCATTGGTGTTGCCAGCGCAGCAGAAGAACAATGGATTAACAACGAGCAGAATCTCCAGCCCGCCAAGACAGCGGGCTTCGGTCAGTACAAGCGCCGGAATGGTCCGGGCTTCTAACTGATGGAGATTTGAAATGTCTATCTTTAACAACACCACTATGAAGGCCGACAATGCGGAAGCCGCCGATACGGCACCCAGCGTCGACGACAGCACCCCAACCCGGAAGCCGCGCGAGAAGTCCGTGGTGACCGTCGCGGTGACGGTCAAGAAGGCAAAGGACGAAGCGCCCGCAGCGCCTACCAAAACCGACATCGTCCTCAAGAAGCTGAAGTCGGCCAAAGGCGCTACAATCCAAACCCTGATGGATGCGACGGGATGGCAGGCGCATTCGGTGCGGGGTTTCCTCTCCGGTACCGTCAAGAAGAAGCTTGGCCACGAACTGCTCAGCGACACCGGCAAGGACGGACAAAGGCGGTACCGCATTGCCGAGGCGAAGACCGCCGGTTGACCTAGATGCGCAAAAGACAGGATCTGGATAGTGAGATCGCCGGGATTGGCGGTCTCACGCGTGATGAACTCACGGCAGCATGGAAAAAGGCCTATGGCTGCCCGCCGCCCAAAGGGGTCAAACGTGGGTTGCTTGAACGGTCGGCCGCCTGGCATCTCCAGGCCAAGCGATTGGGTGGTTTACCTTCGACCGTCAAGAAAACACTCGGAGCAGGCAACGCGCGCCAGTCCAACGTAAAGGCTGTCCAACCGAGCAATACTGGACCGGATCGCGAGGACGGTGTTCCGTCGGTCCGAGCAGCGTCATCGGATAAGGCACTAACGTCGCCGCCACGATCCCTTCCGCCAAGAATCGGCTCCCGTCTGGTGCGGGAATGGAATGGCCGGATGCACGTTATCGAAGTGGTCTATGACGGCTTCGTGCTCGATGGCAAGACGTACGGATCGCTGTCGGCTGTCGCCCGCCGCATTACCGGCGCCCATTGGTCTGGCCCGAGGTTCTTTGGCCTATGACAGCAATCCCTCGCCTCAACTGCGCGATCTACACTCGCAAATCGACCGAAGAGGGATTGGAGCAGGAATTCAATTCGCTCGATGCCCAGCGCGAAGCGTGCGCGGCCTTCATCGCATCGCAGGTCGGTCTTGGCTGGAAGTTGATGCCAAGCCACTACGATGACGGCGGGATTTCGGGCGGCACGATGGAGCGCCCTGCCCTGCAGCGTCTCCTACAGGACATCCGGGACAAAGAGGTCGATGTGGTGGTCGTCTACAAGATCGACCGCCTCACCCGTTCGCTGATGGATTTTTGCAAGATCGTCGAGATCTTCGATGCCAGCTCCGTCTCGTTTGTCTCGGTCACGCAGCAGTTCAACACCACAACCTCAATGGGCAGGCTCACGCTCAACGTGCTCTTGTCCTTCGCCCAGTTCGAGCGAGAGGTTACAGCAGAGCGTATCCGCGACAAGATCGCGGCCTCGAAGAAGAAAGGCATGTGGATGGGTGGCGTGGTGCCCCTGGGCTATCGTGTCGAGTACCGCAAGCTGGTGATTGACGAAACCGAGGCACAAACAGTCAGACACCTGTTCGCCCGCTATCTCACCCTGAGGTCAGTGCGCGACCTTGTCGATGAGGCTGCGAGCGACGGGGTTTCCACACGATCGCGACACCTCATAGACGGATCAGTTGCAGTTACCATGCCGTTTGGTCGCGGCAACCTCTACCACCTGCTTTCGAACCCGGTCTACGTCGGCAAGATCAGGCACAAGGATCAGGTCTACGATGGAGAGCACAAGCCAATTGTCACGTCTGCCACGTTCGACGAGGCCCAGGCACTACTTGCCTCTCAGGCGCCGCGGCGGCGAAGCGAGTCCAATGTCACGCAAGCCCATTTGCTCACCGGTCTGCTCTTTGATGAAGCGGGCGAGAAATTGCGATCGGTTCATGCCAATAAGCAAGGTGTTCGCTACCGATACTATGTCTCAAAGCAGTTCGTCGATGAGCGCAGGAAAGGTTCCGAGGGCTGGCGTCTTCCGGCACCCGCACTTGAGTCAGTTGTTGAGCATCGCCTCAATCGGATTCTCAGTGATCAAGCCCAACTGTCTGATTGGATTCGGCAATGGGCAGACTCTGGCGAAATCCAGGCAGCGATGCGGCGAGTTGACGAGATGCGGTCGTGTTGGGCTTCAGGCACTACGGATGCGAAGCGATCTCTCCTCCAAAAGATCGTTCACAGGATCACCCTCAAGCTTGGTTTATTGACCATCGAACTGGATCGCCGCTCGCTATCGGAATTGCTTCTCGACCGAAAGCTGCCACCCAACGATAGCGCCCAAGTAACTTCCATCGAATGTCCAATCGGAATGAAGCGTCGCGGCGTCGAAACGCGGATCGTGCTTACCAACGGATCCAATATCAACCGGGCACCCGATGCCGCCTTGATCAACCTTCTGCGCCGCGCCCACCTATATCTCGGCCAACTTACAGACGGAGTCGGTCGCAGCCTTACCGACGTTGCCATGCTCAACGGCACCGATACATCCGAGGTCAGCCGCCTATTGCCCTTCGCTTTCCTCGTTCCAAAAATTGCGGCCAACATCGTTGCAGGTGATCAACCTGTTGAACTAACGGCGCACCGGCTGTCCCGATTGTCGGACCTCCCCCTTACTTGGACTGACCAGGCTGCACTCCTGGGCTTCTAACCATCCGGCGAGCATCTCGCTGACCAGTCGACCATCGCTTTGGCAAACACTTGGCTACGGAATTCGCCCGACAGAGACGGACGACTAAAAGTCGGGTGTTTTGCGTTTACCGCGGCGTCTCAGCCAAGTGTTGCCCACTACTCGGCGCTAACCCACGGAAATGTCGGAGGTATTCTGAGACGGTCGAAACCCCGAAAAACGAGGGGACTGGATGGTGGGCCCGGAGGGACTCGAACCCCCAACCAAGCGGTTATGAGCCGCCGGCTCTAACCATTGAGCTACAGGCCCCACGCGGGCTGGATTAATGTTTTTCGCATCGCGGCACAAGGCTTTCCCTACGGGCTTCCGCAGATCGCCCAAATCAACCCATAATCGCGCTCTACGCGACCCCTTGCGACTTGATCGCAGACCAAGGAGATTTTCATGACCAGACATCTTTTGCCTCTCGCGCTCGCCGCTGCAATCGTTTTTCCGGCGATGGCTGGAGCCGCCGATCTGCCGACGCCGCCCCGCATCATCGTGTCGGGCGAAGGCGAAGCAACCGTAGCCCCCGATCTGGCGGTCCTGACGCTGAGCGTCATGCGCGAGGCCAAGACCGCGCGCGCCGCGCTCGATGCCAACAATGACGCCATGGCCGCCGTGATCGCGGCGATGAAGTCCGCCGGCATCAAGGACCGCGATCTGCAGACCGCTGGCATCCAGATCAACCCGCGCTACAACTACACCAACAAGCCGGACGGCAGCCAGGAAGCCGAACTCGTCGCCTATCAGGTGACCAACACGCTTTCGGTGCGGGTGCGCGACGTCGACAAGACAGGCGAGGTCCTCGACAAGGCGGTGTCGCTGGGCGTCAACCAGGGCGGCGGCATTGCCTTCACCAACGACAACCCGGCAGCCACGGTCACCGAGGCGCGAAAGAAGGCGGTCGCCGACGCCATGGCCAAGGCCAAGACGCTGGCCGAAGCCGCCGGCGTCAGCCTCGGCCGGGTGCTCGAGATCACAGACCAGAACATCAGGCCGGCGCCGATGCCGATCAATGCCAAAGCCTTCGATGCCGCGGCCGGCGCGGCTCCGGTACAAGCCGGTGAGAACGCCTACAATGTGCAGGTCACCGTCACCTTCGAACTGAAATAATCGGCTCTGACGGTCCGTAGCTGAGCCTAGCCACGGCAATCATCAGCCAATAGCGTGCATGAAAAACCCCGCAGGATTGCTCCCGCGGGGTTTTTTCGAGCCACACCCTTCAAACGGAAAGGGGCTCGGCTAGTCCCGGCTGATCTTCGTAGGAGATCATGCTGCCAGACCGACCTTCACTGAAGGTCGTGTCTCCCGGCTGATCCTCGCAGACGATCATGCCTCTATGATCCGCCAAAGCCGGCCTTAGCGATAGATGACGGGGCAGCCGCGCTCATTGGCGAACACGACGACGACGCGGTCGCCGTCCTGGCGGCCCATCACCTTCACCGTACGACGGCTGACGTCGACGATGCGGGCACGGCGCAGACCCATGCGTTCGGCCTTGTCGAGGGCGCGGTCCGGCGAGCAGCCACGGCGCCAGTCGCCACGGCGCTCGTCACGGCGATGGCGATAACCGTCGTCACCGGTATAGACGCCGAAACGCGGGTCGTTGTTGTTGCCGAAGCCGAGGTAAAGGCTGTCGGCGTGAGCGGGAACAGCCGCCAGCGTGCCGAGACCGACCAGGGCCGAAAGGGCTGCCGTCTTGATCGTGTTGAACATCGTCTTCTCTCCTTTTGCGGGCCTTCGCCCCTTGTGAACCGATGAGGGGGAGAATGCGCTTGCCTGTCTGAACTCTTTACGAACCTGCCGTTCATCTCCGGTTCATATGGCGGGAAGAAGGAAAGTTCCGGCCATTTGCCGTCGTCCCCAGCCCTTGGTGAAGGCCAGAACGTCTGACTCGACGCCCCGGTTCCAACCCCGCTGATTGGCCGAATGCATTCGAACGGGAGGCTCCTGCTCACCGTCGCTGGTCCTACGGCTCCTCGTCCAGCACATAGTCAAAATAGTCTTCCGGCTCGGCAAGATCGGTTTCGCTCGCCTTGACCCGGCCGCGCATCGAGATGCCGGCTTCATGCACGGTCTCGGCGCTGCCCGACACCAGCCGGTGCCACCAGTAGAGGTCGCGGCCTTCGGCCACCAGCCGATAGGCACAGGTGCTGGGCAGCCAGCTGATGGTTCGCACATTCTGCGGCGTCAGCCCGACGCAGTCGGGAACGCGCGCCAGCCGATTGGCATAGTCCGAACAGCGGCAGGTCTCGGCGTCGAACAGCCGACAGCCGACGCTGGTCCAGTAGATCTCGCCAGTGTCCTCGTCCTCAAGCTTTGACAGGCAGCATTTGCCGCAGCCGTCGCACAGTGATTCCCACTCGGCCGGGCTCATCGCCTCCAGCGCCTTGGTTTTCCAGAATGGCGTTTCCATTTCCGGGATGTGGCCCCAGCCGCGGGCAAGGTCAAGCGCGGCAATGGTCGCAATGCGGCTATCGCCAGGTGAATGACATGAAGTTGCCTTCAAAAGGTCGGTCAATCGCCCCGTACGGCCTCTATCCGTGCCAGACTGGAACCAATCGGCACAAGATCGGTTTCGGCAAGGATGGGACCCCACAAGGAGAATTTCGATGAAACGCCAACCACGGATTCTGGCAGGCACGGCACTTGGCCTGTTGATGGCATCCGCGCCGTTGGGCGCGTTCCCGCTTCAGGGAAGTGTCGCGTCCGGCCTTGCCCAGCGCACGGCAGCCCCATTCATCCTGGCGCAAGCAGCATGCGCCGAAGGCGAAGCGGCCGAAGCCTGCGCACAAAAGCAGCAGGCGGAACCCGAACAGAAGCGCGAACGCAAGAAGGCCGAGCCTGAACAGCAGGCCGCGCCTGCCCAGAGCGAGCAGCCCGCCGAGGAGCAGCAGCCACGCCGGAAGAAGCGCGACCAGCAGCAGCAGACCGAGCAGGCGCCGGCCGAACAGGCCGCTCCAGCCGAGGAACAGCAGCCGCGCAGGAA
>NZ_JAMYSG010000046.1:0-38804 GCF_040321815.1 Mesorhizobium sp. M0239 | reverse complement strand
GGGGATGTGGAGGTCAATGCCGCGCACCGCATGGAAGGCGCCGTAGCGCTTGTGCAAGCCGGTGATTCTGACTTCGGCCATGCCTTCCCTTCCTATCCGCGAACGGCGCCGAGCGTCAGCCCGCGCACGAGATGTCGTTGAGCAAGCACTCCAAGGGCGATCGATGGCACAAGGGAGACAATGGCAAGGGCTGCGGCTTCACCATATTGTGCGCCCTGGAAGCCGATGAAGGCTCGGAAGACCGTTGGCAGCGTAAAGGCAGTTCGGCTGGTCAAAATCAGAGCGAAGAAGAACTCCGTCCAGCAGGCAATGAAGGCGAAGACAGCCGCCGCGACGATGCCTGGTGCTGCGAGCGGCACGGCAACGCGCCAGAACGCCTCCCATCTCGTGCAGCCATCGACGAGGGCCGCCTCCTCCATCGACTTCGGCATGCCGCGGAAATAGGCAAACATCATCCAAACCGACACCGGTAGCGTGAAGACCGTGTAAGCTAGGATCAGCCCGATATGGGTGTCGTACAGCCCGACGCCACGATAGATAAGGAATACCGGCAGGACGATGCCTATCGGTGGCAGGAAGCGCTGCGACAGGACCCAGAAGGACAGATGCCGGCCGCCCGTGTTGTAGCGCGCCAGACTATAAGCCATCAGCGTGCCGATCAGTGCCGAAAGCACCGTCGCCGAAAGCGAAATAATCAGGCTGTTGATAAGCCCGTCGAGACCGCGATAGGTGAACAGCGCAGCTTCGTAGTGGACAAGCGTCGGTGCGGCAGGGAACCAGACAGGCGGTACGGTGAGGTAGTCGTCGCTGGGCTTGATGGAGGTGTTGAACATCCAGTAGAGCGGCCACAGCACAAACACCAGGAAGAACCCCAGCAGCAGAATTCGGCCGATCGGCAACGACCGGCGTTTCCTGCGGCGGGCGGGCGCGACGGCGGCCATTAGACCGGTTCTACCTTCAAGAGCCGACGCACCAGCAACGTCACGATGAGCGCCGTAAAGATCAGGAACAGCCAACTTCCTGCTGTTGCTTGCGATAGATGAAACTGCGTGAAGCCGACGGTATAGAGATAATAGGAGGCCGTGTAAGTTTGTGTTCCCGGGCCACCGCCTGTCATGATGAAAATGGTATCGAACATACGGATTGCGTCGAGCAGACGGAAGGTCAGGGCCAGCAGCATCATCGGCCCGAGATGCGGGAGCGTGATCGCCCAAAAAGCCTGCCAGGCGTTGACGCCGTCAAGTTCTGCCGCCTCATAGAGATTGGGTGGGATTGCGGTCAGCCCAGCGAGCAGGATGACGAACATGAACGGCGTCCACTGCCAGACATCGGCGATGATCAGCGAGATATAGAGCCACGGGCGCTCCGTCATCCATCCTATCGTAACCTCCTGCCCCAATAGTTGCGTCAGGATATAGTTGGTCGGTCCGAAAGGCCGCTGTAAAAGCAGCGTCCAGGCCTGGCCGACGATGACCGGGCTGATGAACAGCGGCACGATCAGGATCGACATGATCACACCGCGGCCCGGAAAGCTGCGCACCATTGTCAGCGCCACCAGGAGACCGAGCACGAATTCGATAGCGACGCTGATGCCCGACAGCCATGCTGTCAGCAACAGCGACCAACGTGCTACTGGATCGAACACGACCCGCTCAAAGTTCTTCAATCCGACAAAGGCGTGGCCCGGCACCTGGAAGTCGTAGTTGATGAAAGATACCACCAGCGAGAACAGAAGCGGATAGATCGAGAGCGCCAATATCAGCAGCACCGCGGGCGCCACCAGCAGCCACTTGAAGTGACGGTCTGCCCATTGGGCAAAGGCAGACAGCCGGGGCGGTGCGCCGGCGGCCTTCAAGCGACGGATCGTGGCGGTGGGCTGCATAGGCGTATCCAAAAATCGCCGCTTAGCGGGGAGGTGTTGCGAGCCAAGCGCCCGCAACACCAATTGCTCCAGACAGCATGCCTCCCCTCAGAGGGTGACCGCCATGCCAAGTTTTTCCACCGTGTTGTCGGCAGTGGCGCCAGGCAGTTTCAAGAACTCGGTGTAGAAGCCTTTCTGCGAATCCACACCCAGTCGGTCGGTCGTCTCGTTCCACTCGGCGGCGGCCGTTTCAAGCGACGCCTTCGCATCCGCCCCAGCCCACACCGCGGTGCACATGCGGTCGATGCTCAAGAAGTAGTCCTGCGCGCCTGGCATGATCGGATCGAGCAGACCGACATTTGCCGAGTTGTTGAGGTTGGCAAGGTACTCCTTGGCACTGGGGAAGAGCGCGCCGTAGAGCTCGGACTTGAAGTGCGAGATGCGGTATGGGTCGCGTAGCGCATAGGGCAGCATGCAACGTGCCAGCGAGACGGGTGGCGAGCATACCCATTGCATGAACAGATACGCCGCCTCTGGGTTGGGCGAATCCGCGGACAGTGCCTTGTTGTAGCCGGTCGCATGTTCCGGATTTCCCGGAACGACGGCATAGCCGACCTTGCCAGCGATCTGCGACTGCGGAATGAAGTTGATTGCCGTGGCGGACTGCGAATAGTTCGCCGCCATACGGCCGCTAGGAGGCCAGGAATAGATCATCGCGACTTTGCCGGTCAGGAAAGCCGCCCACAAGGAAACGGCGTCGAGCTCGTTGTTGCCGGGGATCGAGGCCTTGTTTGCGGCGAGCATGTTTGTCAGCGTCTTGACGCCGGCATCCGACACCAAGCCGGCCTTCATGTCGTCTCCGAACAGTTTTCCGCCGTTGGCGCGGTACTGCTGCAGAAAGTCGAACTGATTGCCAGGGCTGCCCGCCTTGCGGAAATGTCCCGCGCCATAAACCTTTGGCGCCATCTGGTCGGTAATGAACTGGGCGATCTGGGCATATTCTTCCCAGGTCTTCGGCGGTCCAAGCTTGGCGTTGAACTTCGCCTGGTAAGCCTCCACCATTTTCGGATCCTCGAAGATGTCCTTGCGGTAGTAGAGAGCGAACATGTCGCCGTCGTCGAAGAACCCCCAGATCTTTCCCTTGTAGGTCGGCAGCGCCTTGTACAGGGGATGATAGTCCTCGAGGTCTGCCGGGTTCATGTATTTGGCGATGTAGTCGTCTAGAGGGGCAATGACGCCGCCATCGGCAAGCGACGGTGTCCAGGCCGGCGAGATGTCGAGAACGTCATAGGCACCCGAGCCGGCGATGTGCTCGGCGACTGCCTTGGAGTACTGGTCAGGGTTCGACAGTTCGACGACATTCGACTTCATCCCGGTAAGCTGCTCCCACATCGGCCCACTGAAATTGCGCGGATCGAGTGCCTGCAGGCCAGCCTCGTAGGTCATGTTGAGGGTGACGCCCGAATGCGCCTTGGCCGCCTCCGCCGCGCGAAAGGCGGAACCGTCCGCCGGCCCTTCCTTCGATGCTTTTAGGGCTGCGGCCTGCGCCTGGCCGAGCGGCGACGTGGCGTCCGCCAATTCCAATGTTTGCTGCGCCATCGCCCAATCCGTCATCATCCCCAGCATCGGGCCGGACACGGCCAACATGCCGGTCATCTGACCGAAGCGGGTGATGAAAGTTCGGCGGGTGGTTTCGCCGCTCATGAAGGCGTCGACCTCTGCTTCGAGACCTGCCTGAAAGTCACGTTTTTCACGATCGTTCATAGTGCTTGGTCCTCCCATTTCCATTTGCTTCACTCGTCCGCCGGCGCTGCGGTCAAGCATTTCCTCCCGTAAGGTCGCCGCAAAGGGGCCGCGGCGGCGCGCCCAAAAATCAGTGTCCTCCTAGGTTCCGAAGCGGGCGGCGAGCCCCGACAGCCTGGTCTTCCACAGCTCGCTCGAAAGAACCTCGCGATTGACCACGCCGCGCGGCTCCCGACCGCGCTGCACCTCCATTACCGCTTTGACGTCGGCGGCACCGTTGCCGGCAAAGCACTGGTCGGTCCAGCAAAGTGCGTGCGGCGCCAGGATCACATTGTCGAGTTTGAGGATCGCATCGTCTGCGTCGGGAGGCTCTTGTTCCAGCACGTCGAGACCGGCGCCGGCGATGCGGCGCTCCTGCAGCGCTTGCGTCAGCGCTTTCTGGTCGACGATCGGGCCGCGCGCGGTGTTGATCAGGTAAGCTGTCGGCTTCATCAGGGCGATCCGCTCAGCGTTGACTATGTGGTGGGTCTGAGGCGACAGGGGGCAACTGACCGACAGCACGTCGGCGCGGCGAAACAGATCCTCCAGCCCGACCAGCTCGACGCCCAGGTCGGCAGCAACCCTCTTGTCGGCAAACGGGTCATGGGCAATGAATTGCATGTCAAAGGGCTTCGCCAAGCGGAAGACCTCGGCACCGATGTTGCCGATGCCCAGTGACCCAAGCGAACGCCCGACGAGGCCGACCCCCATGTGATCGGAGCGCTTCTCGAAACCAACAGACCCTTTGCGGGTGAGCGCGTCCTTTGTCAGCAGTTTGCCGGTCAGTGCCAGCATGAAGGTGATGACGGATACGGCGACGGGGCGTCGCACGCCATCGGGCGTGATGACCAAGGCAATGCCGGCTGCGGTGCAGGCCTCAACGTCGACAGTGTCGTAGCCGACCCCGAAGCGGGCAACGACGGCCAGGCGTCCGCTCCTGGGGACACTCGTGGCATCGAAGCGATGGGCGAGGAGGATCAGCGCATCGAAATCCTCAAGTTGGTCGGCGCGAAGCGGACTGTTTGACTCCAGGAACACCATCTCGACGCCCGTCGCATTGCGCAGTGGCACCAGATCGAAATCTGGGTAGGTCGGCGAGCAGTCCGGCTTGCGGAAATCACCGGAAAGCGCCACCCTGAATTTTACGCTGTCCATCGTCTCCTCCGCTCCTATTCGCAC
Organism: Mesorhizobium sp. M0239; assembly: GCF_040321815.1. Taxonomy (NCBI): domain Bacteria; kingdom Pseudomonadati; phylum Pseudomonadota; class Alphaproteobacteria; order Hyphomicrobiales; family Phyllobacteriaceae; genus Mesorhizobium; species Mesorhizobium sp. M0239. Next base: position 33,982 of record NZ_JAMYSG010000046.1, on the reverse strand, counting down.
CCGGCGCGGATCTTGGAAACCGCGTCGGCGATCGCGTCGTGCAGAATCCAAACGTCGCCTGAATAACAAATAAAATCAAAGCCTTGTGCGTAGAAGTCGTGTCCCTGCGCGACGTTGGGAACCAAGCGTCCAAGCGATTTGTTGTGCTTCTTGGCGGCGGCAACGATTTTGGCCATTGCAGCAGAGAAAGTGGGGTGGGCGAAGTCGCCAGGAATGCCGAGCGAGACGGACAGGTCGAAATGTCCGACCCACAGACAATCGACCCCGTCCAGTCCCGCGATGCCGTCAATGTTCTTGACGCCGTCGGCGGTCTCGATCAGGCAGATGAATGTCGAGCGCTTGTTGGCGGCTGAGAATTTATCAGCGACCGAGCCCGGACGGTAGCGGTCATGAGCGATCTGCAGCGCCACGCCGCGGACGCCGGCAGGGTGATATTTCATGGAATTGATGATGTGCTGCGCCTGCTCGACGGTACTCACCATCGGGGCGATCAGGCCTTCGGCCCCCATGTCCATGGCGCGGGCAAGGAAATGGTAGTCCTGCGATGGCACACGCACCATAACCGGCAGGTCGGCCGCTTCGAAATAGCGGATCGCACTCTTCACCGTTTCCAGGCTGAAGCCCGAATGCTCCATATCGAAAAAGACGAAGTCACAGCCAGCGGACTTCAGGATGTGACCTATACCCGGCGTCGCGAACTCGGCGACGAGCGTACCAAGTTTGACCCGCCTGTGAGAAGTTAACGCCCTGAGACTTGGCTCTGACATGCACTTCCTCCCGTTCGCCCAAAAGGGCCAATCCGCCTAGTTCTCGTCAATGTGTGGCCTCAAGAACGAGGTCGCAGGTCATCACCAACTTGGTCACGACGAGCGGCGCGCTCTGCGTATTGAATTCGTCGAAGTGAGCGGTGCGGCAGTGCTCCTCGAATGCGGCCTCGCTATCGTAAATCTCATAGAGCAGGACCCGGTCCGGTTCGCCGCGCGCCTCCGTCACGTCAAAGCGGCGGCAGCCGGCCTCGCTGCGCATCGACGCGGTTGCATTGGCGTCCACAAGTTCGCGGAATCTGCCCCGGGCACCCGGCTTGAGGCGGAAATCGACCCAGACCACGAAGCCCCTCATCACTTGGCACCTGCAATTTCCAGATAGCGCCTGGACACATATTCCAGATGCCTGCGCATAGCCGCTTCGGAGGCGTCTGGATCGCGCGCGGCGACGGCATCAAAGATTTCGCGATGAGCCTCATAGGCCTTGCGGTCTTCACCTTTGGCCAAAGTCGTGCGCCGCTGTTCGAGCAGCCATTCGGCCAACGCCGCGTGGATAGCTGTGAAGATTCGATTGCGGGTGATCACCGCCAGCACGTAGTGGAAGTCCACGTCGGTGCGCTCGAAGCGCGTCAGGTCCCCGATCGACTGTCGGTTGATTTCAAGCGCCTCTTTGAGACTTTCAATATCTTCTGGGGTGGCATTGATGGCGGCGTTGCGGGCAAGACCGACTTCGAAAAACAAACGCGCGCTCTGGAAGTCATGAACCCCGCCGGGGGCCGAAATCATGTGACGCGCCGGCCCCGAGAGGGCGTCGATCACGAATTGGGGCGTTGGCCGAGTGACGCGGGCGCGCTCGCCGGATTTCACCTCGACAAGGCCCATCTTGCTCAGATGCAGCAGGGCTTCGCGGATTGAAGGGCGCCCGACCCCAAACTGCCGCATGAGTTCCCGTTCGGATGGGAGCCGGTCGGCTTCGGCCAGCTCTCCCTCGCGGATCATCCGCTCAAGGTGCGCTGCAACCTCGTCCGAAAGCTTCCGCGGCTTGATCAGAACTCCGATCATTGGCATACCTGTTATACCAATACGCTATGGCCCCAGAGCGCCTCTGTCAACGATCCTTCTACCAACAGACGCTCGGGACCAAGTGAGAACGGTCATTGTTCTTCCTGTCAAACGAGTATCTATCGGCGTTCGCCCAACTGAGACGCCGCACAAAGTTGGAACGAATCTGGCGTAAAATTGGCTGGGCGCATCGACGCCGGCATCGAGGAGGCGCTCGCCCGCTTTGGCATCGATACTCGTGGCGCAGCAGACGGCTGGGGAGCGACACTCGACAGCGTATATGACGGAGCGATTGAGGCGCTGACCTCCCTTGATGCTAGCTTTGCAAAGGCACTAGCGATCATCGCCGAGGGCTGAGCATGGCAGACATCGATGCTACACAGCGCGTCATCGAACATCTTTTGACGCATTTCGCCTGACCAAAAGCGGGCGCAAGCAGTCCGGCGGCAACGGCTGTAACCGACTGTCAGGTCTCGGCAGGCATTTGAGATAGCTGCCGTTCTCCATACGATCCCCAGTTGGACGATAAGACCAAGCGTCCCAACAGCCAGAAGCGGACATCGTCAACGAGTTTAATTTACGCAGCCAGGATCGACCTCGCAGTTCGGGCCGATGCGACACCCATCCGGAACGCCATAGCTCAAAACCCCTCAAGCGCTTCAGCGCAGCGTTGCAAAAGGTCAAGCTGCGTTGCGGACCTCGGGTCTGCCGTTCGTTCTCCTCCGTCACGGCTGGTATACGGAGAACCACACGCCTTCCGTGATCCCTGACCTCTCTGGGCAGCATGATCCCGACCGCTTCCTGCAACGGAGGGCGATCATTTCCACTAAATCCAATGCTTTATGAGGAAAGCCGGTGGTACCGTTGGCTGGGATCAGTTCGCCCATCAACCAACTGTTTTTGTCACGTTTTTCCTTCCTGCGGGGTGTTGTTTGTATCACAATATGTATCACAGCAGGCAGCACAATCTCGCCGCGGATATTCCGCCGGCGACACGGACAGACGGCAACTTGCATCGGCGTACGAGGGGGCTGCGCAATTTTTTGCAGAAGCAGGAACATAGCTGCATCGCCCAAGTTAAATACCGACGGCATTGGATCACGGCTTCATTCTCGCATTTCCAGTCTGCCAGAGTGCTCCGGGATTCTTTGATGCTCGAACGAATGGGCAGGACAATGTATCGCTGTCAGCTTTTGCTATCAGCCTTTGGTCTGGTGTTGTTGACGGGTGGCCTGTTCCCACAGGGCCAAGCCATGGCACAGGCGCCCTGCCCGGCCGACCACGATAAGCTGCTCGCTGTCCTCAAGGCCAATGTGAAAGCAAGCGGCGGACCTGCCAACGGTGGCTTTGAGACCAACGAATGGGCCGCTATCGTCGCCCGCGACGGCGCCGTATGCGCGATCGCTTTCAGCGGTCCCACCGCCGATTCGCAATGGCCAGGCAGTCGCCTCGTCGCGGCAGAGAAGGCCAACACGGCCAATGGACTCAGCCTGGCGCAGATGGCCCTATCGACGGCCAATCTCTACGCGGGGGCGCAGCCGGGCGGGCCGCTTTTCGGCTTGCAGGAGACCAATCCGGTCAACCAGGCCGCGGCCTATGCGGGCGATCCCAAAACGTTCGGAAGCGCCAGCGATCCCCTCGTCGGCAAGCCGATTGGAGGCGTCGTTGTGTTTGGCGGCGGGCTTGCCCTCTATGACGGCAAGAGCATCGTCGGAGGCATCGGAGTCTCCGGAGATTCCTCATGCGCCGATCACAATGTCGCCTGGCGTGTTCGCGCGGCGCTCGGCCTCGACAAGGTTCCAGCCGGGGTCAATCCCAATCGCAAGGACGCCATCGTCTACGATCTCGATCCCGGGGGCAAAAGCGCATCGGGCTGGGGCCATCCGCTTTGTGCCGGCACCGAGGCTGACATCGCGGCGGAGCTAGGCGCCGGCGTGGGAGGCTCGATCCACAAATGAAAGGCATGCTGCACCCGGCACCGGCGCGCGTTGACGCAGGACGAGGCGCCCGCGCATTGGCGATCTGGAATTCTTTTCGCACCTGCATATTCTCGGTGATGCTGCTGGCATGCGGCCCATTCCTGAGTGGTGCCTCGGAGCCCCCATCGGCAGCGGCTATTGCGCCGCCCGCCGCCGCAGCGCCACCCGACGACGGGCAATGGACGATGCCAGCCAAGAACTACGCGTCGACCCGCTTCAGCGACCTGACCGAGATCAACGAAGGCAATGTCAAGAACCTGCAGGTCGCCTTTACCTTCTCGACCGGCGTGAACAAGGGCCAGGAAGCAGCGCCGCTGGTTGTCGGCAACATCATGTACATCGTCACGCCCTTTCCCAACATCGTCTACGCGCTCGACCTTTCCAGGCCCGGCGCGCCGATGAAGTGGAAGTACGAGCCCAACCCCGAGCCGGCGGCACAAGGGGTGGCCTGCTGCGATGTCGTCAACCGCGGCGCGGCCTTCGCCGACGGGCGCATCTTCTTCAACACGCTGGACGGCCACACGATCGCGCTCGATGCCGATACGGGCAAGCCGATCTGGAACGCTCATATCGGCAACATCAACATCGGCGAGACAATCACCATGGCGCCGCTGGTGGTGAAGGGAAAAGTTCTGGTCGGCAATTCCGGCGGCGAAATGGGCGTCCGCGGCTGGGTGAAGGCGCTGGATGCCGGAAACGGGCATGTTGTCTGGACGGCTTATGGCACTGGACCCGACAAGGATGTGCTGATCGGCCCGGACTTCAAGCCCCACTATGACATGGACAAGGGCACAGACCTTGGCGTGACGACATGGCCGCCGGAAGCCTGGAAGATCGGCGGCGGCAATATGTGGGGCTGGATCTCCTACGATCCGGACTTGAACTTGATCTTCCACGGCACAGGCAATCCAGGACCGTGGAATCCGGATTTGCGGCCCGGCGACAACAAATGGACGTCCGGTATTTTCGCGCGTGATCCCGATACCGGAGCGGCGAAGTGGTTCTACCAGTGGAGCCCGCATGACCTCCATGACTATGACGGCATCAACGAGCAGATCCTTCTGGACATGACCTGGCAAGGCAAGCCGCGCAAGGTCCTGGTCCGACCGGAACGCAATGGCTACCTCTATATCCTCGATCGAACCACTGGCGAAGTGCTGTCTGCCACAGCCTATGGCCCGGTCAATTCCAGCAAGGGTGTCGATTTGAAGACCGGCCGGCTGATTGCAAACCCCGACAAGAGAACCGGCACCGGCAAGGTGGTCCGAGATATTTGCCCGACAGCGTCCGGCCTCAAGGACTGGCAACCATCGGCCTTTTCGCCGAAGACCGGCCTGCTCTACATCCCCCACAACAATCTCTGCATGGACGAAGAAGGCGTCGAGGTAAACTACATCGCAGGCACACCCTATGTCGGCATGAACGTACGCATGATCCCCGGGCCGGGGGGCAATCGGGGTGCCTTTACCGCTTGGGATGTTGCCGCGGCCAAGCCGGCCTGGGTCCTGAAAGAAAACTTCCCGGTGTGGAGTGGCACCGTCGTCACTGCCGGCGATGTCGTCTTTTACGGCACCATGGAAGGCTGGTTCAAGGCCGTCAGCGCCAGGACTGGCGATCTGCTTTGGCAGTTCAAGACATCGTCCGGCATCATCGGCCAGCCGATCACCTATCGCGGCCCCGATGGGCACCAATATGTCGCAATTCTGTCGGGCGTCGGTGGCTGGGCCGGCGCCATCGTTTCGGGCGACCTCGACCCACGCGATGCCACCGCGGCACTTGGCTTCGTCAACGCGATGAAGGATCTGAAGAACGCTACCACGGCGGGAGGCACGCTTTATGTGTTCCGGCTTCCTTGATGGATTGGACTTGACCGTCCGTCCGACGCGCAAGGCGTTCCAACGGGTGGCGATCGGCATGGCCGGGCTCGCCTTATTGCTCTTGCCGGCTATTGCCAATGCACGTGAGTTGAGAGTGTGCGCCGACCCGAACAACATGCCGTTTTCCAACGCGGCCGGTCAAGGCTTCGAGAACAGGATCGCGGAAATTATCGCCACTGATCTCGGCGCCAAGCTGACGTATACTTGGTGGGCGCAGCGCCGTGGCTTCATCCGCAACACGCTGAAGGCAGGTCTTTGCGATCTCGTGCCCGGCACGCCTGCCAATCTCGAAATGCTGCGCACCACCACGCCTTACTACCGTTCGTCCTATGTCTTCGTGACCCGCCAGGACGGCCCGGACGTGGCCTCATTCAACGACCCGCGGTTGCGAGAATTGCGCATCGGTGTTCAGCTCATCGGCGACGATGGCGCCAACTCGCCGCCTGTCCAAGCGCTTGGCCGCCGCGGCATCGTCGGACATCTGATCGGCTATCCCGTCTATGGCGACTACTCCGCTCCCAACCCTCCGGCGCGCATCGTCGAAGCTGTCGCGAACGGTGAGATTGATCTTGCCGTGGTCTGGGGTCCGCTCGCCGGCTATTTCGCCCAGAGGCAAAAGGTGTCGCTCCGGATCACGCCGGTCACGCCTCGCATCGACGGACCGCAACTGCCGCTGATGTACGACATCTCAATGGGTGTTCGGCGCGAGGACGATGCGCTGCATGGCGATGTGAATAGCGCGCTTGCCAGACACAAGGCGGAGATCGACGCGGTTCTGGCGCAATACGGCGTACCGCGTCTGGACATGGCCGGGAGTCCGGCGCGATGAGGCAGGCTCTGGCGATGTTGCTGCCCTTGACGCTGGCCCTGGTCGCCTGCCAGCGTGAGGAGCGCGATACCCGGCCACAATCGGCGCTCGGCTCAGGCGAACAGCCGACACCGGTGACCGCGCTTGAGCCCGGCGGCCAGCGGCCTTCCGCCAGTGACAACAAGGCGGCGAGCTTCGAGGCGAACGCCTTTCACCTTAGCGAGGGCAAGCGCCTGTTCGGCTGGTTCAACTGCTCGGGCTGTCACGCCAATGGCGGTGGCGGCATGGGCCCGGCGCTGATGGACGAAAAGTGGCTCTACGGCAGCTCGATCGAAAGCATCCATGCCACGATCCGCGACGGGCGACCAAACGGGATGCCGAGCTTCCGCCAGAAGATACCCGACGACCAAATCTGGGAACTTGCGGCCTTCGTACGCGCACTGAGCGGCAACGCGCCCTCCTCCGCCGCGCCGCAGCGCAACGACGATATGATGGTGCACCCGTCTGAAAACCGCCTGCCGGATGCCGCGACGCTGGGAAAGTCGCCGTGAAACGGCTCGCCTTCATGGCGCTTGCCCCCTTGTGTGTCCTGCTTCTGCAGGGATGCGCAGGCTGGCAGTCGGCGCTGGACCCGAAAGGCCCCGCGGCCGGCGAGTTGGCCTGGCTGATCTGGTTCTTCACCGCGCTTTGCGCGGTTGTGTGGGTGCTGGTGATGATCGCGCTCGCAGCACCGCTGGTCATGCGATCGCGTCCCGGCGATGAGCCGCTCTTACTCGACGAAGGGGCCGAACGCCGCAAGATGCGCGTGGTTGTCACCGCTGTTGGGCTGACCGCCATAATCCTGATCGGACTTACGCTGCTGAGCTTTTTCGCCAACAGGACGCTTGCCGCCATTGGCTCGGACGCCGCGCTGACAATCAGGGTAACCGGGCATCAGTGGTGGTGGGAGGTGCGTTACGAGAATGCTACGCCGAGCCGCATCCTGACGACGGCGAATGAGGTCCACATCCCCGCCGGCGAGCCGGTGAGGCTTCTTTTGACCTCGACGGATGTGATCCATTCGTTCTGGATTCCAAGCTTGGCCGGTAAGCTCGACCTTATACCGGGTCACATGAACGTGCTGGACATCAAGGCGGACAAGCCGGGCGTCTACCGTGGTCAATGCGCTGAATTCTGCGGCGCGCAGCATGCCAATATGGGCACCTTCATCATCGCTGAGCCGCGTCCGAAATTCGATGCCTGGCTGAACGACCAGTTGCAGCCGGCCGGCGCGCCGGCGAGCGGCGAAGCCAAGGCCGGCGCGGACCTGTTCCTCAAACGCCCCTGCGTGATGTGCCACAGGATCGGGGGAACGCCGGCCGGCGGAACGGTGGCTCCCGACCTCACCCACATCGCCAGCCGGAAAACATTGGCGGCCGGAACGCTGACGATGAGCCGCGGCAATCTCGCCGCCTGGATAGCCGACCCGCAAGGCATCAAACCGGGTTCCCACATGCCAGTGGCAGATCTCAACGGCGACGAGCTCAACGCAATCGTCGCTTATCTCGAGGGGCTGAAATGAGCAGCGCCGATGTCACAGGCGACCGCCACATCCCGGAACCAGACCCCGCCAAGGGCGACCTTGCTCCCGAACGTGACGGCCCCCGCGATACGGGCATGGATGATGCCAGCCTGCATCGCTGGCTCGAGCGCACCTGGCGGACGCCGTCCGGCATCGTCGGAGCGCTCTCGAGCGTCGATCACAAGGTAATCGCACGACGCTATTTGATCACCGCTTTCGTCTTCCTTGGTCTTGGCGGTCTCAACGCTGTCGCCATGCGTATCCAGCTTTCGGGACCGCAACGCGGCCTGATCGGGCCCGACCTCTACAACCAGCTGTTCACCATGCATGGCGTTACGATGATGTTTCTGTTCGCCGTGCCCATCGTGCAGGCGACCGGGATCTACCTGGTGCCGCTGATGGTGGGCACCCGCAACATCGCGTTTCCGCGCCTGAACGCGTTCAGCTATTGGATCTACGTCTCGGGCGGCGCTTTCGCCTGGGTGTCCTTTGCCCTCAACATGGCTCCTGATGTGGGCTGGTTCGCTTACGTGCCGCTGTCCGGCCCCGAATTCGCACCGGGCAAGCGCGCCGATGTCTGGGCGCAGATGATCACCTATACCGAAGTGTCGTCATTGGCCGTCGCGGTTGCGACCATCGTCACCGTGTTCAAGCAGCGAGCCCCCGGCATGTCGCTGGACAAGATCCCACTCTATGTCTGGGCGATGCTGGTCACTTCCTTCGTCGTCGTCTTCGCGATGCCGGCGGTGATGATCACCTCGACTTTCCTGATCCTTGACCGCCTGGTCGGCACGCACATCTTCAACCCGGCGGAAGGTGGGGATGCTCTGCTGTTCCAACATCTCTTCTGGTTCTTCGGCCATCCGGAAGTTTACATCATCTTCTTGCCGGCGACGGGCATGGTCTCTTCGATCATCCCGGCTTTCGCCAGGCGACCGACATTCGGCCATCTCGGGCTTGTCCTGTCACTCTTCGCTGTCGGCCTCCTGTCGTTCGGGCTCTGGGTCCATCACATGTTCGCCACCGGATTGCCGAAGCTCGGCGCAAGCTTCTTCACCGCGTCCAGCATGATGATCGCCATTCCGAACGGCGTGCAGATCTTCTGCTGGCTGGCAACATTATGGGATGGCAGACCGGTGATCCGGACCCCGCTGCTGTTTGTCTTCGGCTTCTTCTTCATCTTCGTCATCGGCGGGCTAACCGGCGTCATGCTCGCCTCGGTGCCACTGGATCTTCAGGTGCACGACACCTATTTCGTCGTCGCGCACTTCCATTACGTGCTGATCGGCGGCTCGGTGTTCCCGCTGCTTGGCGCGGCTTATTTCTGGTTCCCGAAGATCACCGGCCGCATGATGAGCGAACGCCTTGGGCGGTGCCATTTCTGGCTGGCCTTCATCGGGTTCAATGCGGCCTTTTTCCCGATGCATCTCGTCGGCCTATGGGGCATGCCACGACGGGTCTACACCTATCCGGCCGAGCTTGGCTGGGGCAACATCAACCTTTTCATCTCGGCAGGGGCGCTGCTCTTCTTCCTGAGCTTTGTCCTGTTCACTTTCAATCTTGTGCATGGCGCGTTGAAAGGCACCTCGGCCGGCAACAATCCGTGGGACGCAGGAACCTTGGAGTGGGCAACATCCTCGCCGCCGCCGAGCTATAATTTCGCACGCATTCCCATCGTCACCCATATCGAGCCGCTCTGGGCCGAGCGCGAGACGCTCCCTGTAGCGACCGGGCTCCGCGTCGATGCGCGCGAGCTCCTCATCTCCACCGTGGCGGAAGCTCATCCCGACATTCGTGAGAAATCGGCCACACCGTCGATCTGGCCTCTTTTCGCGGCGCTCGCCGTCGGTGGTACGTTTCTCTATTCGATTTTTACGCCTTGGGCCATCGTCTGGGGCGCCGCGCCGATCGCCATCACGTTGATCGGTTGGTTCTGGCCGAAGGGCGATCCGGAGGACCAGGAATGAAGCATCGAGTTGCCGCCGATCTTTCAGGACTGCCGACCTTCGGGCATGGTCCGCATAGCCCGACCTGGTGGGGCACGCTGGGCTTCATGGCGCTCGAAGGCACCGGTTTCGCGCTGGCGGCGGGCGCGTATCTCTACCTTGCGCTGTCATGGCCAGCATGGCGGCTTAGCGCACCGCAGCCGAACCATTGGCCCGGAACGATCGTGATGATTTTGTTTGTCGTCAGCCTTGTGCCCAACCACGTCCTCCACCGCCACGCCAAGCAATGCTCCATGATTCCGGTGCGGATCGGCCTGGTGGTCATGTCGCTGCTCGGCATCGCTCCGCTCGTCGTGCGCTGGTTCGAATTCCCCGCCCTCAACATCTATTGGGACACTAACGCCTATGGATCGATGCTTTGGGTGCTGCTTGGCCTGCACACCACGCACCTCATAACAGATGTCGGCGACACCATCGTGCTGACAGTGCTGATGTTCACGCGCCACGGCTATAGCGGCCGGCGCTTCGGCGATGTCGGCGACAATGTCTTCTACTGGGATTTCGTGGTCCTGACCTGGATTCCGATCTACGTGCTCATCTATTGGGCGCCGAGGCTAGGCTGAGATGCGAGCGTTGCGGTTGGGAACGTCTTGGGGTGGTCTTCTGTCAGGTCCGCTGGCCTGGGCGGTCTCGACACAGCTGAATTATGCGCTGGTGCCTTGGCAATGCAACCGCCAGGTGCCGGTCGTGCTTCCCGTGGCGCTGCTGCTCGTCTTGTTGTCGCTGCTCGGCGGGGCGCTGTCGTGGCGGGCGAAGCGGCGAGGCGGTGCCGGATTCAAACCGGAGCGTACGCGCGGCACAGAGCGCTTCGTCGCCAATCTCGGGATGTTGTCGGCGTTGCTGTTTGCGCTTGTGATCCTCATGCAAGGCAGCGCGGCGCTGATCCTGGATGAGTGCCTGCGATGAACCTGGACGCGCTGTTCCCTACTTCCATCTGCTACGGCGCCGGCGCGCCCGGGGCCGGGTGGACGTTCGCGCTGCCCATCACCCTGCCACTCGCCGTGCTTGCCTTGATATATGTCGTTGGCGCGAGCCGGCTTTGGCGGCGCAGCAGCCGCGGCAGGACGTTGCGGCTGCGCCAGGCTCTGCTGTTCACGGCCGGATGGGGCGTGTTGACAGCCGCATTGGTCAGCCCGATTCATATGCTCGGCGAGCAGGTCTTTGCGGCGCATATGATCGAGCATGAACTGCTGATGGCCGTGGCGGCGCCGCTGTTGGTCTCTGCCTGCCCGGCTGCGGCCTTGATGTGGGGCCTACCCATCCGGTTCCGGCGCATTCTGGGAATTGCAGGACACGCCAATTGGCTGAGGATGGTCTGGGCCTTCGCAACGCGGCCGATCAGCGCGACCATTATCCACGGCATTGCTATATGGATCTGGCACATTCCGGTGTTGTTCGAGGCCGCGCTCGAACGCGGCGTGCTGCACTATGCACAGCACGCGAGCTTCTTCGGAACAGGGCTGCTGTTCTGGTGGGTCCTCTTGCCGCGTCCCGGCCGCCAGCATGCCTATGGGAGCGCAGTGATGCACCTCTTTGTCACCTCGCTGCATACCGGGCTGCTCGGCGTCCTCCTGTTGCTCTCGCCGCGCCTCTGGTACCCGGAGAACGCCGTGGGAGCGGCACTGTGGAATTTGAGCCCCCTGGAGGACCAGCAACTTGCCGGGCTGGTGATGTGGGTTCCGGCTGGATTGATATATGGCGGCGCAGCGCTGCTGCTGGCCGCGTTGTGGATCAAGGCGAGCGGAAGGAGGGAGGCGGCGCATGCGTACGAGCTTGTCTAAACTGCTTGCCGCCGTCATCGCCGCGCTGGTGCTGCTCGTCGCGGCCGTGGCCGGAATGACTTGGTGGTCCGATCGGGCCGCGCGCGTCCGCCACGAGGCGGAGGCGGCCACGGGCGGTGACACTGCGAGGGCCTTGCCGATCATGACTGCGAATGGCTGTTCCGGCTGCCATACGATAACGGGCGTGCCGGGCGCGCAAGGGCAGGTGGGTCCTCGCCTGGATGCCAGTCTTGCTGGCCGCGTCTTTATCGGCGGCGGGCTGGCCAACAATCCAGAGAACCTGATCCGCTGGATACGATCGGCCAGGGAAATCGATCCGCACACGGCCATGCCATCGACACGGATCACGGAGCAGCAGGCGCGCGATATCGCGGCCTACCTCTACGCTCTGAAATGACTCGAGCGGTTCACCGTTCGACGGACAACGCCGACCCCTTTCTGGAAGAGACCGACTATCGTTGATCTATGATTACCAAGCTAGGTTTGGCGCTGAGACGGATCGGAAATCCGTTCCCGCACGGCACGCTCGGTCTTGTCTGCTGTGGACTTCACAATCTCGCCGAGCTGATCGGCCATCGTGCCTGCTTCCATATGTTGCCGGCCAGCTTCCTGCTTAATGGTCTCATAGGCGTCAGCGGCGACCTGCTTGGCCTCATCGAGACCCATGTCGAGCATGGTTTCGGCGGTGTCGCGAAGCTTGTCCCCATAGGCGCCTAGTTGCTCATCCTCCGTTGCCGTATGGGGCAGCATTGCACCTATAGCGGCACCGATGGCGAGACCGACGGCCGCTACGGCCAAGGGTTGGTCCTCCAACAGATATTGGGCGGAGCGGCTGGCTTTCGCCATGTCACCAGTCGTCGAGCTTGCATTGGCAGCGCTTCCCGTCAGACCCGCCGCAGCGGCTCTTGCGGTGCTCGATATGGTATCGCCGACGCTGGTAGCGCTCGATGAGAGCGATTCCGCGGCATCGGAGAGCGTGCCGCTGAAGCCGCCGCGCTCACCTTCATCATGTCGTGCCGGCGCTGAAGGCAATGGGTAACCAGCGGGACCGTGGGCCGTGTTTGATGTGCCGCTGCCGAACATCAGCCAAGCCAGACCCGCGCCCACCATGGTGACCGGCAAAGGATTGTCTCGGACCTGCGTTCTGAGATTGCTGAGCATGGCCGAGCTCTCCCCTCCCGAGAACAGCCCGGTGAACTCATCCAGCAATTGTCCCGGCGTCATCTTGCCTCGAATGGATTCGGCGGTCTCCATCACCCGGGCGCGAGCCGCCTCGGCCTCGCGTTCAAGTTCGGCTGCGGATTTCTCTTTCATCTCACCTGTTCCTTGATCACGCTCGCGTCGCGCTTGAGCTGTTCCTGGGTCCGGTCGGGGGTAAGTTCCGAAGGCGCCATGCTGGCCATCCCGGTCCGCAGCAGGATGACGCCGAGGACCGCCACGACCACACCGACCAGCAGAGAAGACCACCCCGCGCCAAGCCCTGCCCGCGTCAGTGCGATAACGAGTGCCTGCAGCAACACCAATAGCGCGGCGAGAAGGCAAATCGCGCCGCCCAGCACTTCCGCGGCACCTGCTCCGGCTTTGGTAAGCTTTTCAGAGAGCTCGGCCCGAAACAGCCTCGCCTCGGTCTGCACCAGAGTGGTGACATTCTGGGCCAAGTCGGTGATCAGTCCGGCAAGGCTGGGATTGTTCTGGGTGTTCATCTCTCCTGCTCCGCCTTCTGCATAGTCCCGTCATCGCCGACGAGGCCAAAATCCTGCGAATGATCAGCGGACCAACCCTGTGGCTGATCGGTGTGTGATTTGAGGTCTCCCAGAGCAGCCTGAGATTCCGGCCTTGCCGGCGGAGAAGCCTTGATGAACCGCCCGAGCGCCAAACCGGCCAACACGGATCCCGCAAGCAGGACACCGGGATTTTGCCGGCCAAAGGACTGCACCTCCTCAAGGACCTGGCCGAACGGTTTCTGTTTCAAGGACGATGAAAGCCGCTCAAGCCCACCGGCAGCATCCAAAGCGAACTTCGATGCGTTCCTTTCATCGTTGTTGGCCAGGTGATCGCTGGCCGCGCGCAGTGCACCGCCCAACGCCGCCAGGCTCGATCCGATGTCGCGTTGCGCCTCCTCCGCCTTGTCGGCGATGACCTCCCTGGCTTCAGATGCATAGTCGCCAGCCTTGCGGGTCACCGCATCACGCGCGTCGTGAAGCAACTCGCTGGCACGTTCCTCTTCCTGGCGAAGCCTGTCGGAAACTTCGCTTTTCGTCTTGTCGAAATCGGTGGGCTGTCCGCCCTGATCGTTCTCATGCTGCATGGGCCACCTAGTGAAAACCGAAGAAGGAGAGGACCGCGAGCACGACAACGATAAGGCCGATAAGATAGATGACACTGTTCATGTGCACGTCCTCCGTGGCTGCCCAACTTCGAGGAACCTGCGATGTTCCCTTAGGTGAAAGCATTTATGATCAGGCTGAAACGGAGAGCTCGTCAGGCACGCAACAGTCGCCAATGAGTTGCGCTGTCCCTCGAACGGAGCGCTCGGTACGACCGGGTGCGCGGGAGCCGCAAGCAGGAGACAGCCGAGTGCCGGCTGTCTCCGGTATTGCTATCTCTGCTTATTCGGCGGCCCGCCTGTCGATCATCTGCTCGCTCTGGGCGCCGGAACTTGGCCGTGGCGGCGAAAGCATGGGCTCCTCGCCCATTGGTGCACCGGCGACCAGGGAGAACTCTCCCTTGCCGTCCATCGAGGGTCCATCGCTCCAACGTCCCCGCGCTGGTTCGACACCTTCGACGAAGCAATTGATGAAGGCATAGGATACGTCCTGATGCTCCTTCTCCTGCGGGAAGGAGTTGGGGACCGGCAGAGACGCGTTCAGTCCGCCCATGTCTTCGATGGCCGCGAGCCACTGCTGTTGGTGCATGGTGTCGCGCGCAATAAGGAAGGACAGCATGTCCTTCATGCCGGGATCGTTGGTCATGTTGTACAGGCGGGTCGCAAGCACGCGGCCGCTTCCTTCCGCGGTGACGTTTGCGACCATATCCGCGGCAAGATTGCCGCTGGCATAGACATGCGAAGCATTGAAGGGAACGCCGTTGGCGTTTTCAGGCAGTGCGGCCAGGCCGGTCGACAAGATATGGCGGAAGTTCATCCCGTTGAGGACCGAGCCGCCGACCGTGTCCGACGAGATGTCCTCCTGCAGCGAAAGTGGTGCACCCTCTAGATTGAGGGCGACCGCAGTCGCCAGCATTTCGATATGGCCGAGTTCCTCGGTCGCCGTGTTTAACAACAGGTCGCGGTATTTGGCCGGTCCGCGGCATCCCCATGCCTGGAAGAAATACTGCAAGGCGACGCGGATCTCGCCTTCTACTCCACCTATGGCCTGCTGCAACGCGCGGGCAAAGACTGGATTCGGCGTTTCCACACGAACCGGGTACTGCAATTTCTTGTCGGTGTAATACATGGCTGACTCATGGTTTGAAGTCAGCCGAACCTCAGCTCGGACGCATTGTTCCGTAGGAGGAACGTTTAATTCAGGCAGGCTTCCCGACGGAACGTCTCGAGCTACGGAAGCTCATTGCGCAATGCGAGCCGTCCAGTCGGTCTACGCCGTGGGTGCCCATTGGCACCGGGGATCATGCGACCTTGGAAAACAGGGCGACGTCGCATCTGGCCAGGCCGTAGCGCCACCGATGATCGGTCGTGGCGACCCGGCTTTGGTAAAACAACGATAGTTGGCTGCCTTCGATCATCACCGTGGAGTGGCCGTTCTCTCCCGGCTGGCCTGGCTCCAGCACCGGGCCGATCGATACGTAAGGTCCAGCAACGTCATCAGCGATAGCGAAGAACACGCGTTGCCGGTTCCCCCGAAGTCCATTCGGCAGAAAACAAGTGGCATTGAGAAGCACCCGACCGTCCGGCAACTCGACCAGCTGTGCGCCTTCTATGCCCCATTCATAGTCGGGATCCTCTCTCGTATTATGGTGAGGGACATCATTATGGTCGAGGATCTTGCCGATCCGCTTCCAGGGACCGAACCACGAGTCGGATTGGCTCCGTGCGAGGTAGATGTCGGGTTGCGGCACCCTGGTGAATTTTGGCATCGCGGAATAGACGAGGTAGCGCTTGCCGCCAATAACTGCGGGATGCGGATCGTAAATGCCGTCCTCCTCGGTGTCCGGGATGGCAAGGATCGCCGGGCTGAGAACCACCCACTGGAATCCGTCATTGGAAACCGCGTGCTCGCACCGGCCGCCAGACTTCATGAACTCGGTCTGGATGAACATATGAAAGACGCCGCTTTCGTGGATGACGCCGGGAGCCGCAACACCACTCCCGTTGATAGGAAGTTCGATCGGCGGATGCTCGGTCCACGGTCCATAGAGATCGGGCGCCGTGGCATGAAGGATCCTCCACGTCTCGGTGGTCACCGTGCCACTTGAGCCGAAGACGTGCCACAGACTGCCATCGAAGACAGGGCACGGGTCTTTGAGATCATCGACGCTTTGCGGATGAAACAGCGGAAAAACATTGGTCGCAAAGTCGATCTTCATATCAGCCCCGGAATCTTGCCCTGCCAAAACCGAATCGCCAGTCGTGCAGGCGAATCAACATGATGTTCTGCACATTTTATAGCCGACAAGTTCAACGCAAATACGGCAATGCCGTTCTCCACCAGCATTCCCCAGTCGCCCCGCGCCTCAAAGCCCGCCGACACACGATAGCCGTTCTCGACTCAGCGAGCGGATCTCGTTTTCGTCTATCGAGCGGCGACTGAAGGCGCTCCATTTCACCTTGGAACAACTCACCTCGTTGAAAGTTAGGAGACGGGAACGAAGTTTAGTTCTCTCCCGTCCGCGACTAACAAATGTTAGTCGGAACATAAACGACAGACTAAAGGAAGGAAATCTTCAATGGAAGCAGCCTTGGGTGGGGCAGTCGCCAGTAACCGCGCTGGCAGGGAAAATCTACTGGTTTGCTTCTCCCATTTGCGGTGGAATTTCGTTCATCAACGCCCGCAACATATCCTCAGTCTCGCCTCCATGCAGCAGAGAGTGGTCTACTTCGAAGAGCCTGTTTTCGAAGACCTGCCACAGCCGCTGATGCGGACGAGCGAGGCAGCGCCAAGCATTCTAATTGTGACGCCAGTGCTTCCGCTCGGCATGTCGGCCGCGAAAGCAGATGCCGTCCAGCGGAGATTTGTCCAGCAGATCATAGCTTCAATGTCGCACAGCCGGTTGATCGCTTGGTACTACACGCCGATGGCTCTGCGCTTCACCGAGCACCTCGACCCAGACATATGCATCTATGACTGCATGGACGAACTCTCCGCATTCAAGAATGCGCCGCCCGAGCTGGGGCAGATGGAAAAGGCCCTGCTGCGCCGCGCCGATCTCGTTTTCACCGGAGGCCTAAGCCTGTTCGAGACCAAGCGTCACCTGCATCACGCGATCTTCCCTTTTCCTAGCAGCATCGATGTGAAGCACTTTCACACTGCGAGACGCCCAGGAAAGGAGCCAACCGACCAGGCCGGCATTCCTCATCCGAGGGTCGGATATTTCGGAGTTATCGACGAGCGGCTGGACGTCGAGCTCGTAGCGCAGGCGGCGGAGACTATGTCGGACGTGCATTTCGTGATGCTTGGCCCGGTCGTCAAGATCGACCCCGCAACCCTGCCCAGAGCCGAAAACCTGCATTGGTTGGGCGCGAAGGCCTACTGCGACCTGCCCCACTATATGCGCCATTGGGATGCCGGTTGGATGCCGTTTGCACTCAACGAAGCGACCCGCTTCATCAGTCCGACCAAGACGCCAGAGTTCCTAGCGGCCGGTCTCCCGGTGATCTCGACGGCAATCGTTGACGTTGTGCGCAGCTACGGCGCTGCTGGACTGGTGGAAATCGCCGACAGTGACGATCTGGAAATCAAGCTGCGCTCCATTCTATTGCGACCTCGTGAGACGTTCCTGCCGCAAGTCGACGCCTATCTTGCGGACATGTCTTGGCAAAAGACATGGAGTGGCATGACCGCTCACATCGAGCGTGCCTATCGAGGTAAGAAGGTCATCCCTCTCCGCAGGAGTGCATAGCCATGTTCGATTGGCTGATCGTCGGCGCGGGATTTGCCGGCAGCGTGCTTGCTGAAAGGATAGCCTCCCAGCGCCACGAAAGTGTTCTCCTGGTCGACCGCCGCAGCCATGTCGGCGGCAACGCCTATGATTGCTATAATGAAGCCGGCATCCTCATCCATCGTTATGGGCCACATATTTTTCACACCAACAGCCAGTCGATCGTGGACTACCTCTCGCAGTTCACGGAATGGCGCACATACGAGCATAGGGTGCTGGCGGCCGTGGATGAGAAACTGCTTCCCATCCCGATCAATCTCGACACGGTAAATCGCCTTTACGGCCTCGACCTGAATTCCACACAGTTGGAGGAGTTCTTCGCGTCGCGGCGCGAAACCGTAGAGGACGTACGAACGGCCGAGGACGTCGTCGTCAGCACGGTGGGACGCGAACTCTATGAGAAATTCTTCCGTGGCTACACCAGGAAGCAATGGGGCGTCGATCCTAGCCAACTGAGCAAATCAGTGACGGCACGAGTGCCGACCAGAACCAACCGCGATGACCGCTATTTTAGCGACAGCTTCCAGAAGATGCCGGCCGGCGGGTACACGAGAATGTTCGAACGCATGCTCGACCATCCGAACATCAAGGTCATGTTGCAGACCGACTTCCGCGAAATTCGTGACGAGATACCATTCAACCACCTGATCTATACCGGCCCGATCGACGAATACTTCGGCTGGCAGCTCGGGCGTCTTCCTTATCGCTCGCTCCGTTTCGAGCACGTCACCCTCGACCAAGAGCAGTTTCAGCCGGTTGCCGTCGTCAACTACCCCCAGACGGAAAATTACACCCGCATCACCGAGTACAAACATCTGACCGGCCAGCAGAACGCGCGGACCAGCCTGACCTACGAATATCCCACCGATATCGGGGACCCGTACTATCCGGTGCCGCGGGCCGAAAACGAAGAGCTCTACAAGCGTTACGAAGCGCTCGGCGCAACCTGTCCCGACGTGTGGTTTGTCGGCCGCCTGGCAACCTACCGCTACTACAATATGGATCAAGTGGTCGGGCAGGCTCTGGCTACTTTCGCCCGCATCCAAAAGAGCGTCCCGGAATGGGCGAGCGCGAGGAAGGCGTCGTTGGCCGAAGGGGCGCTGTAGCTCCCCCACCTAGACGTACTTGGGAGCATCGGGCTTGGCAACGCGGCGCCAACAGCGCTCGCAACAGTCCCTTGTGCCGCTCATGTATTTAACGCGTCGGGTTCGCCGCGAACAAAGTTTGCTGGCGGGCCAATTCATCCGCGATGGGCGTGCGGACATGTCGGCTGCCGTTCGCCTGGATGACCGAAAACAATCCCACTTCCGCATGCCGCGAATTGTCCCAGCCCGGATAGGCGGTTATCGGGTATAGGCAAATACCTTCGATCGGCGCTTCGAGACCGATTGCGGCACGCACCTCGTCGCAGACATAATGGAGCCAAGCCGCCCCGCCCGATCCTTCGGAGCCGGTCTCGGCGATGAACATCGGCTTGCCGTATCGACGCGCGACCTCAATCAGCATCTCCGATAGGGCACGGTACTCGTGATGCCCCATCGGAATCGTCGGCCCGTTTAGGTACCACTGATTGTGTGGGTAGAAATTCAGGCCAACGACATCGACAACATCTTCGCTGCCCCCCAACTCTGGTTCTGCCCGGCCCAGCAGCATGTCGTAAGCTTCGAACTGTCCGAGACGGGCATTTTCGGCCCGGCGCCATTCGGTCCGCGTTCGGTCGCGAGGAGCAATGTGGATAAGCGGCTCGGCCCAGACAAATCTGCAAGCGGGATCGACCTCCCGCATTGCCCGAACGCCAGCTATAGCAGCTTTCACGAGGTGCCGCTTGAACCATCCCCGCTTCTTCGGGCCGACGCGCGGGAAATACCCGACCTCAACAGCCCAGGCGAAAAACGAAATTTCGTTGATTGGGCACAACAGAGGCGCTGTACCGGCGATTGAACGATGGACCCTCACAGCTTCCGCAGCGAACGAGGCATAGGCATCGATGAAATGCATCGACCCCTGTTCAACGTGGTCTGGAGATCCGTAGTGGAAAATGTCCCAGATGACCTGGACACCTGCCGATTGCGCTGCTTCGACCATCGGCGTCCAGCTTGACCAGTCATAGGTCCCAGGAGCGGTTTCGATGAGGTGCCAGCGCAAACCGTCGCGGATGGTACGAAGACCGAGTTCGGCGCAACCGCGGTAGTCGCCCAGGGCATGCAAATAATGCGACGTCGCGCGGATAAGATCGAGGCGAACGCCGTCCTTGCGCCGGTGCGACGAGCACTCAAAGCCAGCCATGAAAAAACTGGCGAACGCCGACGTGCCCGCAATCGAAGTCAAGCCATCGCTATCGCTTTGTGCTGCTTCGCTCATGCGGCAACCCCTTCTCATTTGCCATGCTGCACCATCGTCCAGTGTATTACTCAGGGCCAAACCCGGATGGTCGAGCCTTTGTTCCCCGATCGAGCCCACCGAGCCGGTGGAGCAGACAGGAGCCAGGGAACAAGGTGCGCCGAGGCAAGTTCGGGACCGAGCCGTCATCGATTGTCCAGCGGTTACAACGGAGGCAGGGAACAGCATGACCGTTCAGATTCGACTTTCCGACATCGACCATGCCAGGCGCGAGGATCGTGGCGACGGCGTCTGGAGCATCGCGCCGGATTTGGCCTATTTGCGGCTGACAATTGTGAATGTCGTGTTCTTCGGCGCTCCCGGCAGCGGAGATCGAAACTGGGTCCTGATCGATACGGGTTTGCCGACGTCGCGAAGCAGCATCCTGGCGGTCGCGGAAAAGCGCTTTGGAGCCGGCGCGCGGCCCGCCGCGATCATCTTGACCCATGGCCATTTCGACCATGTGGGAGCGGTTGTGGATCTGGCCGGCACATGGGATGCGCCCGTTTTCGCGCACCCGCTCGAGCGTCCCTATTTGGACGGAACCGGGTCCTATCCACCGCCTGATCCTTGGGTGGGGGGCGGCCTGATAGCGCTGCTTTCGCCACTCTTTCCTCGTGGCCCAATCGATCTCGGAGATCGCCTGCAACTCTTGCCGGCCGACGGATCGGTCCCCGGCATGCCCGGATGGCGCTGGCTGCACACGCCCGGGCATGCGCCGGGGCATGTCTCTCTCTGGCGCGAAGAAGACCGCTCGCTGATCGCTGGGGACGCCTTCATCACCACGGGTCAGGAGTCGGTCTATGAAGTCGCCGTTCAGGACTTGGAGATGCATGGTCCACCGCGCTACTTCACACCGGATTGGGATGCGGCGGAAAAATCCGTGAAACAACTGGCTGCGCTGAAGCCGCAGATGGTGATCAGCGGACACGGAGCGCCAGCTGCGGGAGTTGGCATGCGCCAAGCCCTCGACAGACTGGCTGAGCGGTTCACGGCATTCGCCGTGCCGCCGCGGATGAAGTTCGTGCGTGAGCCAGCCACTGTTTCAAATAGCGGAGCTTAGCGGAGCGCCAGGAGCTGTATTGCCGCTCCAAGGTGCTTGCAGATTGTCTCGGCGGAACAACCTCGTAGCGCCAGTTGGGGCATATGTTCCGTTGCGGACGTCAAAGCCTTGCCGAATTGGCGCCAATGGTTATCTCAGCGACAATTTCGAACACAGCCCATGTCATAGGTTAATGCGTGGCTCCGCAGGCTCCCCTATGGGCGGCATAACTGCGGGTTCGATTGTGCGGCGGTCCAATCACCCGCCGAACCGGGCCCGTTCTCCGCCGCCGCTCTGTAATGTCACGGAACTTTCAGCGCGATTGCAAGTTCGATAAATAACATAAGCTAGGTAGCCAATTTGTCTCCCACCTCATCCTCGGATGTACTTATCCGCAAACTCCTGAGAATCTCGGATGTTCGACAGACCGACATCGACGTTTTGAAGAGCATCCCGATCCAGGAGAAGGATTTTTTGCCCAACTACGACCTAGTGCGTGAGGGGGACCGTCCTGTCAGTTCGTTTGTCGTTTTGGATGGCCTGCTCGGTTCCACCAAACTTACCGGCGACGGCAAACGGCAGATTACATCCTTCTTTGTGGCTGGGGATATTCCGGATCTGCACGGACTGCATCTGTCGGTCATGGATTGCAATTTTACGACCCTCACAGCAGCTAGACTGGGCTTCATACGACATGACGCTCTTCGCGCCGTTTGCGAACAGCATCCTCGAATCGCGACGGCTTTTTGGCGGTCGACCCTGATCGATGCAGCTATTTACAGGGAATGGGTCACTAATGTGGGAAGACGCGAGGCATACACGCGCATGGCGCACATATTGTGCGAATTGATTTTTCGCTTGCGCTCGGTTGGACGCATCCAGGATCACGTCGCGGATCTTCCCATTACCCAGGCAGCCCTTGGCGATGCATTGGGCTTGTCCACAGTCCACGTCAACCGAATGCTTCAGGAACTTCGACGTAGAGGCCTCATCGCCACCACAGGATCAAGAGTGCATGTTCTGGATTGGCTTGGCCTCACTCATGCAGGTGATTTCGACACGACCTACCTGCACCAAAGGAACCCTGCAGTTTAGTGGTGACGGAAGCTCTCGCATGGCACGATTTTTCTTTGATAGTGGCGATCACGATCTGGTCTTCGAGGACCAAATCGGCATCGAATGTGCCGGTTTGGAGGAGGTGCGCCGCGTGGGCTTCGAGGGTCTTATCGACCTTACGAGAGATGCACTCACTGAGGTGGACGGGCAGCAAGTGTTTGTTGAAGTGCGGAACGAAAACGGCGACAGGATTCTGAGGCTGAGCATCTCGCTTCAGATCAAGTTGATGAGGTGACGTGCGCACCGGACTTGCTGCGTCAGAAGGCTGCCGAGCGACGGCACATAAACCCGAACGCCGCGTGATCGGACAGTCGCACGAAGATGTCGCCGCATTTGCGACCTACAGGCAAGCTTCGGTTCCCCGCAGGGAAGAAATCGGCAAGGCACAGCAGAAGGCCATGGCCCGTCCGATACTTGGCCCAACCCGACTGATTTTAATCGGTGTCGCGTATTTTTTGATGAAGTTCTGGAACGCGCACTTTCGGCGCTCGTTCATGTTGTCTCAGCAGTGGGTGTCGAAGTGCAACGAAAAGCGAACGAAGCAAGCCGGGTAGCGAAAGGCCAGGAACTTGAGGTCGAACATCTGGTCGAGCTCACGGACATTGACCCCAAGCAGGCCCGAACGCTGCTTCGCAAGCACGGCGCCGATTGGCCGAAGCTCAAAGACGAGGCGGAAGCTCTGAAGAAGGAAGACTAATCGTCACCTTCCCAGCGGTTGGCGAGAAAGCTGTTCTAGCTCATCCTCGTCCGTGATCCCCGCCTGGTAGTAGGCCAGAATACGTGATGCCCGGCGTTCCCTCTCGGTTGCGGTTTCGTTTTTGATTTTGCTGCGTGCGAATACGCGACTGAGTAGGGCAAGTTCTGATGGCGTGAAGGCGTCTCTATGCATCGCATCTCAACTCCGCGCGCCGCCCGTCTCGAGAGGGGCCGAGGCGGGCTGAAGCTGTGGTTGCAACCTCTGATGCCGGCCAGCAAGAGATCGCAGAACAGGTCGTCCGGCGCGCGCTAACGCTGGACGAGAAAGAATGTTCCACGTGTTTTCTTAGATGGAAAGCCCGCCCCGGACAAAGCCGAGACGGGCCGAAGCTGCTTCGGCAGCCTCAAGGCCCAGACAATGAGGGAGGATTGTAGGCCTGCAGCCAAACCTCGTGCCGCAGTGAATGTTCCGCGGCTGTAACTATTGGCGGGATCATCTGCTGCGATTGCAGGGCGCGGCAACTTCTTGTCGGCCGGGGTCGAGACGTTCCGACGCGCCGTCAAGCGGCCGACATCTCGATCAGCCGCGTGGTTTCATGTTCGTTGAGAAGGCTGATCTGCAAATCCAGTCCGCTCGGCGCTCTCCAGCTCTCTATGGGCATGCGACGCGGCAATGGCAGCCTGTCCAAAAGCGACGGCTATCTGGTTCAACGCTTTGACAACGTCACCGATGGCGTACATGCCGTGGATGGAACTCTGCTGATGCTCGTCGACTGTGACATAGCCGTCTTTACAACATCTTGCGCCAACGGCCTCGGCGAGTTGAGAACGAACCTTGCATCCCAGTGCCAGATAAATGGCATCGAAGCGGTCTGACGTCCCATCTTTCAAAATCGCCTCGCAGCCGTCTGCTGCCGGGCAGAGCGTGTCGAGAGCGTCACCGACGACTATGCCTCTTGCCCTCGCCGCACGACGAGTGCTGGGCGAAAAGTCGGATGCGTCGCTCCCAAGCATCGTTATGAGCGGTGTAAACCGACTGAGGAAAATGGCTTCTTTCAAGGCTCTCACGTCGTGCCCGACGACCGCAATCTTCTGGTCGATCGCCTCATACCCATCGCATACCGGGCAGAGTCGAACGACACCTGCGGCAATTGCCTCGCGTAGACGCGGAATGACGGGTGTCGTGTCGGTGATCCCTGTCGCCAAAAACACCTTGCGTGTCCGGATTGCGCCAATCGAGGTCTCAGTGACGAACCCCCCATGGGCAGGGGCGAGGGAATAGACCTGCCCTCCAACCAGAGTGGCTCCATACAAGGTGGCGTGACGTCGAAGGCGATCCAGAATATCGGCTCCACTTATCCCTTCGGGAAAGCCAGGACAGTTATGGCTCGTTGGAATCAAAGCGGCACGAGGATCGCCGGCATCGATCACCAGCACGCGATGGCGAAAACGGGCAAGATATTGAGCGGCGGTGAGTCCTGCCGGCCCGCCTCCGACGATCAGGACATCTTCGGTCTCGGCGGCCGGTCGACTGACGTGGCTATCGTGCATGGTTCGGCGCATCACCGGCCAACGATTTGGCTCGTACGATGTTCCAAGGGCGGTCTTCGGGACATCTGGCTCGATGGCAACAGCGTAGACACCAGACTTCAACCCGACCGTAAGACGCCAGGCTCCTCTGTTTCCTTGAACTCTTCCGTATCCTTGGGCGCGGCGACCAGATCCTGGAATCCGAGAGTGGCGACGAGATAGCCTGCCTCATCGTAAACCTTCGTCACCCAACTGGTCGGGTCCACGCCGTCGACAATTCCGTCGAGCATGGCCTCTTTGGCAACGCGCTTCGCCTCCCTGACAGCCTCATCTCGATCAGCCATATCGGCGAAGATTGCAGGCTGCGACATGCCTTCGATAAACTCGAAGCGAAATTTCGGCATCGGTTGCTCCAGTCGGTGTGCCAGCGGATCGGCCATTTCTGGCAGGTTTGACGGTCAACGCGGCGGTGTCGAAAAGGATGCAGCGGGTGGTGTTCGCATGACCATCCAACGTCAGGCAGCGTTGCTGCGTCCCATCTCCCAATCGTCCCGCCAACGTGCGCGCACGGCAATCATCAGCGTGGCCGCTTCCGTCATTCCTGTTTGGAACAGCCTGATCAGCTCTCTTGCGACGGCATAGGCCGCCGCCGTGTCAGGCAAAATAGCAAATTCCTGGCACAGCGCGTCAAATGCCGCGCGAAGGATGTTCAGGTCACTGGGGTAGAGAGCTTCTGTGTTCACGCGGATGGGTCGGTTAAGCATCAGGCTCCTCCAAATGGGCGAGAGTGGGACAGTCGCTCCCAAGCAGCGAAACCCGTTACACAGCCGCTGACCACGGCTTTATGCGGGACAGCCCACCAGCTGTCATTAAACTATGATGCACTCGGCCGTTGTTCATGCGTGAAGATGCTCCACGGCCCATTCATCGCTTAACCTTCGCGCAAGGTGTAGACGGCGAAGCGCTATACTCCAGCGACTATAACTCTTCACGGCGCGATGATGGGGCACAACGTGCAGAGAATTTACCAAGCGCAACCGCAGGTGCCGAAGCGGCTGTCCAAATCGCCTCGTCGCCGATATGAGCGTTTGCTGAACCGAACGCTTGGCGAGACTATCCAAATCGAGACCGTTCTCGATGCCGGACGGCATGTGGAGGCCGACGCAGGACACCTGGAAAGCGCGCGCTGCTCAACTGTACCTTTTGTTGATTCATGGCGGGGCGATATAATGCACCGCGGGAACCAGGGGCACTGCCCCGAGTTCTTTGGAATGGCAAATCATCCGGTCACGAGCGCCCTTACCTCAATCGGCACATTGACTTCCCGTCCTGCAGCGTTCCTGGTGTTGCTGGCCTATGCAATCCTTTGGATGATTTTCGAGCGACAGAGCTTGGATTGGCATGGAGCCGCTACATTGTTTACTTGGGCGATGACGCTGTTCATCCAGCGCGCGGAGCACCGCGACACTCAAGCGATCCACGCCAAGCTTGACGAGATTCTGCGGTCAGATCACGCGGCTTCAAACATCACGCGGATCGACGATGAAGAGCCCGAGGAGATCGAGAAACATCGCCATCGCCAGCAGCGGGGCGATTGACGTGCAGCCTTTCGGTTCCGTTGCGTCAGGCGCCCGCAAGAAGACCCCCGGCATTGAGTTCTGGCGAAAGGTGCTCATCTATCTGGCCATTGCCGCTATCGCCAGCCTGCTCACGGTGTTGATCATAAATCTCACTCCAGAGCCGCGCGTTTTACGATCAATCGTTCCCCACCGGTTTGACGCTACGGATCCCCAATTTTCCAAGACGATGAGCAGCTATTCGCAAGGGCAGATGTTCGGTTCCAATGCGGTCCAAACTCTCATCAACGGGGACGAAATATTTCCGTCAATGCTGCAAGCAATCGGGGCGGCTCGATCCAGCGTCGACATGGAGACATATATTTATTGGTCAGGAGCCATCGGCTACGAGTTCGCGATCGCATTGGCGACCAAGGCCAGCGAAGGCGTCGAAGTCCGCGTGAACGTCGACGGGGTTGGCAGCCTTCCCTTCGACGAGGACTTGATCCACATCATGACCACGGCCGGTGTGAGGTTCGAACGCTATCGGCCGCTACGCTGGTATACGTTGGACCGTGTAAACAACCGAACTCATCGCAAGCTGCTGATCGTCGATGGCCGGGTCGCTTTCACTGGCGGGGTCGGCATTGCCGATGATTGGCGCGGGAACGCACGCAACTCAAATGAATGGCGCGACACGCATTACCGGATCGAAGGACCCGCCGTGGCCGCATTCCAAGCGGCGTTCGCCGAAAACTGGCTTGAGACGACCGGCGAGACATTGCAGGGCGCGAAGTTCTACCCTGCAGTTGCGCCCGCTGGTGGGCTCGATGCCCAGCTAATACTTTCTTCGCAGCCAAACGGCTCGGAGAACATGGAGTTGATGATGTTGGCGGCAATAGCCGCGGCCAAGGATCATCTGCGCATCGGCATGGCCTACTTCGTACCGGACGACATAGCCCTGCAGCAGATTCTTGATGCAAGGAGGCGAGGCGTCTCGGTCGATGTCATCGTTCCCAATTGGCTGACGGACGTGCCTATAGTGCGAAAGGGTTCACGTTACTTCTGGGGCGAATTGCTCAAGGCCGGTGTGCGCATCTTTGAGTTTCAACCCACAATGTACCATCCGAAGCTTTTGATCGTCGACGATGTCTGGGTGAGCTTTGGCTCGGCTAATTTGGATGAGCGTTCCTTGCGCCTCAACGATGAGGCCACTCTGAATGTCTACGGCATGGAATTCGCGCGGACGCAAATAGACGTTTTCAACGAGGACTTGAAACGATCAAGGCAGGTCAGTGTGGAAGAATGGCAAGCTCGTCCGCTAAGCGAAAAGGTCACCGACTACTTTGCGAGCAGGCTTCGCTCGCAGCTTTAATGGCGAGGTGCGGAGATGCAAAGTCCCCGCGATTGCTCGCCATTGGTATTGATAGACGTTCTCGGTCGAATTTAAACGCCGCGCCGCTTTACGGCTTCTCTTTTTGAGAGCCTGAATGGATTTGCGATGAATTTGCGGTTGCGCCGGCGACGACTCCACCAGATGCTGTGCAAGCCTTGCTTGTCTCAGCCGCGCCGTCTTCTCGGCGCGTTCGGCTCGTTCAGCGTCCAGCATCTCTTGGCTGATACGTTTGGCGCGGTCGTATCTTTCCTTGTCGTGATTGCGAGTCACGGACACCTCCTAGCCAGCAACAAAAATCCTGCGAACCTTTTGGTGACACGCGGCTTGCGTTGGCTGGGACCGGGCGTGATGGCTTGTGCGAGGCGAGCCTCCTTCAACCGCGCCGTCTTGGCGGCGCGCTCAGCACGTTCCTTGTCGACAATGAGTGCTGCAGCCGATGTGGTATTCTCGTTGCGACCGTCATCATTGATCCGCGGCATCTCAGTGCCTCGCCCCGATTCTCGTTGCCCGTGGTGCCATTTTGCACCTGCGTCCCGCCCTAAACTGGTCTATCGCCGCTTTGAGTGAGATTTCGGTTGCATGTTCCGGTTTCTCGCCCGGCTGGTGGTTGTCGTTGGCGGCTTGTGCGATGGCCATCTTGGTTCTCCTATGACACAAGTGTTCCAAGGCAACTCGCAAGCTGCAGGGCTATTTTCGATGTAGGGACACGCGCGGATGCTCAGGCGCGTGATCGGAGCATGGTGTTGGGGGCCGTAGCTGGAACTATGAGAGCGCAGATAGCGTCGGCGCCTGAACTGAACGGCGGCCTTCCCCCCTCTCGCAAAAAGCTGTCAACGCGATATTGTTACCGGGAGCAAAGGAGCCTAGTGTCGACGAGAACTTTTCTCGCGACGAGATCGTTCAGACTTTGCTGCAGCACAGGGCCCCCGCAAGCGCATCAGCTCGGTATTGTAGGGAATTCGGGCGTTAGAGCCATTGAACCGCTACGGGTGTGTCAGTAGCAAACTACAGGCAGCCGCAGGTCCAAACGAGCAGCACCGTTCCAAGCGCATACGGGACCAGAAGCAAACCAATCGTCACCCAGAAAGCCGGCTCTGCCAAGGCGGCCATGTCCTTGCGAAACTGCTCCATAGGGCTACCCCGGCAACTTCGACAAACGAATAGAGCTAATCTGGTAAGGCCTACGGCCCGCTTTTGGCATCTTCGACCTCCAGCGCATCCATGAGGGCTGCCACATCGGCGGGTTCGCCATCGGCGTCACCATGCACCCTAGTTCGGGCGTTCTTTAGCGCTTGTTCGATCGCATCTTCAATGTTACCGAGCTCGTCCTCACGCACCTCGCGACCATAACCGGCCGCTTCGGCATCCTGCTCGAATTGCTGGACAAGCACGGCGAAGCTCACTTCCTCTTTGCCAGCAAGAGTGCCGACATTCTCCTGCAGCCAGGTTTCAAAAAACACTTTGGTCGCGTTCATCGGATAACTCCTCCGCCGGATTAAGCGCGGCGGCGATCCGAAGTTCCGCAATGTCGTCACTTTCCCAATCAGCAAGGGGATATGCTCATGGTGGGCTTGGCTGATGATCGCGATAATGGCTCCAGCCATCCCCATCTGCGTATCGGAGCAAGGCCGCCGGATGCCAGTTTGCGCCCACCGAGCGCTCGTCGATCCGCATGCTCCCATCTTCGATCGGTCTGCATGGAACTATTGCCCGCTCCGTTGCGCAAGGCTGCCCCGGCGGTCGTTGTTCGCCTTCCCGCTATTCTATCCCGACATTCCGGATTGTATCACCTCATCAGCCGACAACCGGTCAGACATCGCTGCACTGTTGGTCTGGTCCATCCCGAACTGAGCGACCTGAATCATCATAGCCTTGGCCTTTGCGATGAGTTCGTCGTCGGGAAGACTATGCCCGGCCTGCAGGGTGACTGTAATCCACTCGCCGCCCTCCCCGCGGAATTCCACGACCGGAGCCTGGTCTCGGCTGACGACAATTTCCATCATCTGCATAAGAACCTCCTCGTGCTTCGACTATGGCGGCCAGCCGAAACTCAACGCAGCTCGGCCGTCTAATCCTTGACATAAGCCCCAGGCTGACGACCGCCTTTGGGCGCCTTGGCGTCTTTCGAATGCTCGGCCATCGCAGGACCTGCTCCAGAGGTTTTCTCTGCGGCCGGTGAAGGTGTCGCCTGCTTTGGCGGGCTCCTGCCACCCGATTTTTCGGGACGGGGTGATATGCCAACTGAAGAATTGTCTGAAGAAGTCATGGCTCGTTTCCTTGGTTGCGAAATTCCATTACCAACCTGCGAAACGCCGTGACGTTCCATTGCAATTCGTTCGTGAAAACAAGAACTCCGCTGGTGAACCCGGGGCCTCGCTGAGCCAACGGGCTGTTTCGCAAGACAAACGGTAAATGCCGGCCAGCTCGGGCAAGACAGAGCTTAGCCTGACACATGGCAGCGTGGCAGCAGAATACGAGCCAACACGAAACTCGTAGAGATACCCATCGCCGAACGCGGTGACGGCAGCAGCTTCGGTCATTCTGCAGAATGCGTTTCCAGCGCCGCGGCAATGCCCATCGCCCGAGGTCCAGGAGCCTGAATCCAGCGCCGACCAGCAAAAGGCTCGTGATACAGGCCGAGGCCGCAGTCAACCGATGAGGAACAATATCTCCCTTTGAAAGTTCTGGCCGACCCATGAAGGAGATATGAAATGTCAGAATCGCGCGAATGGCTTGTCCAATGGCTCAGGGATGCTCACGCCATGGAAGAGCAGGCCGAGACCATGTTGAATGGGCAGTTGAACCGAATTGAGAACTATCCTGAGCTCAGCGAACGGATTCGCCAGCACGTCCAGGAGACCAGGCAGCAGGCTGCTCGGCTGGAAACCTGTCTCGACCGCATCGGACAAGGATCTTCCACACTGAAGGATGCCGGCGGCAAGCTGACGGCGATGGCGCAGTCGCTCAGCGGGGTCTTCGCCGGTGACGAAGTGATGAAAGGATCGCTTGCAAGCTACACGTTCGAGCACATGGAAATCGCCTCCTACACAATCCTTATCGCCGCTGCCAAATCTCTGGGTGAAGCAGAGGTCGCCCAGGTCTGCGAAGAGAACCTGCGTGAGGAAGTCGCAATGGCGGACTGGTTGAAAAGCCATATTCCAGCGACAACCGAGCAGTTCCTGGCGCGGGCCGACTCGGAGAGTGAGAACGCCAAGCGTTGATCAGCCGGTAGCGTCATTGCTAAACAAGCTCGCGCCTTGCGCTGAAGCTCGGCGCAAGGCGCATCGAGGTTGAGCCGTTACCGCTGTGAAAGGCACTTCAAAGTAGGCAGCGCGTGAGTAAGTTTTCCGATTAGCTCTCCGTGCCGCGATAGTATCCTTGACGCCAATTGAACTTGAAATTCCGGACGGAATTCTCTGCCATGTGCCGCTCCTTGAGAGCCCGCCGAACTGCCCATCATACGGATGTTGCTATCGCCCACTTTTTGGCGACAGTTCCCCATCCCCAACCATCTCCGCCAGCCGGCTGAGGAAGTCCACCAAAGCAGCTTGCGGCTCGTCGATTTCGCCGACGACGACCGAAATGCCCCAACGCCCAAGAACGGCCTCCTCCACAGGGTTTCGGCTGGTCATGAGGATGAACGAGGGCGGGCGATCTTTCTCATAGCCGGACCGATGCCACGTCTGCCAGAGACGGTGCAACAGCAACCGAATATTTGGGTCGGAAAGGCTATAGCCAATGAAGAGGATCGTGCTGCCGAGTGCATCCGAGCGAAAACGCACGTCCAGCGGAGAATTGAAGGAGAGGCGATCGAGGTAGTCCGTTTCGGTGAGGACGAGGGACGAATCCTCGTCGAAATCACCATGGAACTTGACGATGTGGGTAACGCCTTGGCGGGCCTGCGCTACATCGCGTGCATTGGCCACTTTCACGTAGTCCCGGCCGTATATCTCATAAGCCAGTTCTAGGTTCCGGTCATAATTAGTTGTGTAGATGACAGGGAAGTCGAGCCTCACGATGAGACGATGCAACTCGGATTTCTCGATCCGGTCCTTGGGGACGGACCAGTTTCTGTCCATCCAACTGCGAAGTGGCCCGATGCTGCCATGCTTGATCCGATAGTACTCGGCCAGGGTTTGAAAACGATCGCGTCGCGTGGAAAATTCGTCGTCGACGCCGAGCTCCTTTGCCATTCGCTCTATCAGCTTCTCCCAGGAGGGTAGTCCAACACTGATCGACACCCCTGCCCCAACAAACAGAATTGCGCTGCGATGGCGAATTGCGTTGGCGAGCGAATCTACAGGGTCATCGTTCATCAAGTCTTTTGAGGCCACCCGCGCAGGTCGACCTTCCTCCCTCACATCTGGTCGTTGTTAGGCTGCTTGGTGATCCCCACCTGCCTGGCCAGCTCGGAAAACGGTGGCACACTCGCTTCGAACTGCTTGGTGTTAGCCAGCCGCAAAAGACGCAAAGGGAAACACACTGCGTCGCGGTTAGCAGGCGACATATCCTCGAAGAGGCGCTCATCAACCGTGAACGAGGCTTCGGCGTTTTTCAACGCCGTGTCGATATCATCGACCGAGAGAAGGCCTCTGCGGACCAAGGCGTTATTGACGGCCGCGACCGCCATGAGCAAACCTTCCAATTGCAGGTTGGCGACGTTCATGGGCCATGTCCTTCATATCGTTGGAAGCCCGTCGATAGATAATCCTGCTCCGGAGGCCTTGTGCCGTGCCGGTGATGGGGTTGTCGCTTGCCAGAGCGTTTTGGCTGCGCGGCGGCGCCGGGATTGGCATCTGGTGGCGCCATGGCTTGGATCTCCGCTGGGCTGCTGGACAACTCTCCACATGCCTCGAGGTTCCGGATCGCCATGGCACTACCGTCGGGTGCACGAGGTGATCGAGGTTTGGTCTTCAGACTACGATTCAACAAGCGCGTTACATGGTTCCTCCGCGAGCGCGAGCCGCCTTCGGCAGAAGATGCCAGCCGCGTCCCGCTCTAGCCAAAAGCAACCGTCTGCAAGGCGTTCGGCAACTTTAGAGCTCCGACTGTGCCTCCCAGATGGGCCATATAGAGCCATATAGAAACGACCAAGCTGATGCCTGCTAAGGTCTCGGGATCTCGTTTTATCGGCGACATCAGGCTGCCGCGCTCGGCAGGTCAGCAGATCCGATGGAGGGAACAACCCGGCACGGTGATGGTTCGGTGGCATCAAAGGTGATAGAGAACGATGGGTAAAAAGCCCAAACAGCACACAGAAGCCACGGCGGATCGTGAAAAAGCGATCGAAGCGCTCTACTTTGCGCGCAAGTGCGGCCTCACCAAGGAAGAGGCACTCAAGATGTTCAGGGAAGCCCAAATCAGGATCGATGATGGACCCAAAAGGCACTCCGGCAAGCGAACTTAGAAGCGTTCGTCGAGCGCTCGTCTCAGCCAGCGGCGGCGCATGATCTTCTTCACCTCCGACACGCATTTCAACGATCCCCGCATTTTGCGGCTCGACCCCCGCCCCTTCAGTTCATTGGCGGCGCATGACCAGGCACTGACTGAACTTTGGAACGAGACTGTTGCTCCAAACGACGAGGTTTGGCACCTCGGCGACTTTGCCAGGGGATCGGCCGAGACAGTGTCTTCGCTGCTGTCCTGCCTCCACGGCACCAAGCACCTCATCATCGGCAACAACGACGGCGTGGTAACGCTCCGCGCTTCGGCTTGGGCTAGCGTGCAACACTACAAGGAGCTGACTGTCGAGGGCCGTTTCTTGGTTCTTTGCCACTACCCGTTCCGCACCTGGAACCAGATCGGCAAGAAATCGATAAACCTGCACGGCCATTCTCATGGCCGGCTGAAGCCGATGACGCGCCAGCACGACGTCGGCGTAGACGCCTGGGATTTTCGCCCCGTCACTTTTGCTGCCATACAGGCCAGGCGGCGCCGCCGAGGTTAGCGCAGCAGATGGTCGAACGATCGACGTCTTTACGTGGTGATGCTAGCCGCAAACAGGAATCCAGAAATCCTGCCCCTGGGGTATTGCAGCCTTGCCTGGAACGCACCGCGAATAAACCGGACCGAGGAGCGCCCCACCCGTCTGCACAGCCGTCACAACCTTTGGGACAGGCGCCGACCCCCGTCGTCACCCCGGCGGCGCGCCACTGGCGCCCAATCGTTCATCCACCTCGCTTGAAACGAGCTTCAATCGCCGTCCTTGGCGATCTCAGTGCCACATTCTCTCTCTAAGCCACTTAAGAAACCTGTTCCCTCCAATCGACCGGCGGACTCTAGCGGCAGCCCACTGCCCTCTGAACGTGGTTC
>NZ_JAMYSG010000045.1:0-41614 GCF_040321815.1 Mesorhizobium sp. M0239 | reverse complement strand
GCTCCGCCGGCGCGCGAAACGATATCTCATCCCAAATCAGACCGAAGCCGTTCAGAACGAACAGCTCGCCACCCGCCCACAACAACAATTTAAATTAGTAACGCCTTATGGAACTTTGGGGCTGGCGTTTCATTTCATCGGCATGGAGGCCACTGTAATCCAAGGTACCGGGACGGAGCGAACGTGACGCTACTCGCTGGTTCTGCCGATGGCAGCGTCAGAGGTCTTCGGTGGGTGGTGCCGCCGAGCCTCGTTTTCGGCTGATCGAGCTTTCCCGCAATTTTTGGGCACCAGATAGCAATGACGGCCGGTATGGACGCCGCCCAGAGGATGCTGTCATCGTCATGGATGCCGAGCTCCTGGTGGCGAAGTGGAAGGAAGTTTCGAAATCGTTGAAGCGCGCAAGGAAGAAACGGACAGGGAAAATGGCATCGCGGAAAATATCGCCCTGTGCTGCAGGATCCGGGCAGATCAACTCCCGTGATGGAGGCCCGGGAGCGCCAGACCAATATCTATCCGCGGGCGGCCTCCGAATTCCCCCGCATGGACATGAAATGGCGAGGAGTTGCCGTCATGACAATACTGTTTGAGCCGCTGGACTCGGACTATCACAAGCGCAGCGTGCTTTACCACGCCACGCGGTTGTCAATGCTCCACGATCGAATGCTGATGCGTTTCGACAAGGTTGACGAAGCGGCCGACAAGGTTGAAGCCGCAGCGGCCGTGCTGGTCGACGTCACCCACGGCTCTGCCATCGACGCGTTCCAAGACGCGGTGTTCCAGAATTCGTCGGCAGATTTCCTTCAGATGGAAACGGGCCAGACCCTCGGGCTCTGAACTGCGAGGAATGACGCCAGTGTTTCGGCAGATAGGGCCGCCTGCGCCCGATTGGGCGTCTCGGAGCATCAATGTGGCTTTCTGCACTATTTGGATCGGCGAGCGGTCCAGACGGTCTTTTGCGCATTCGAGGCAGCGGCCGCGAATGCGGCATCATAGCAAATACGGATTTCGATTCTCGTCGGCCTTTGGTGGCCCGAGAGGAAACCGAAAGGGAACTGACCGCGGCGCGACCGCCTGCGTCATCGAGACGCTCGACTGGGGTCCGGCGCAGCTTCGCGGGTCCGCGTCACCCGCCCCAAATACACTTCTGCGAGACGGTGGTGCAACCGTCAACGCGGAGCGGCCGGCCTGGACCTCGGAGGTCGGAGTGACGACAAAGAATTCGCCTCCACTGCGTTTCCAACGGGCCCCGCAAAGCGGCGAGTTCGCGCCGCCTTCAGACCCCGCGCAAGGCCCGGGGTGGAGAAGTGCCCTCGAACGTCGCGAATGGCGCACGCGAATCCTTTTCGAAACCGCAGCGAACCTTTGCCGATACGAAGGATGCGGCTTCCAATTTTCCACATAAGCTCAATCCGACCTTGATCCCCGGATCAGCAGAAGCGTGCTTTTTCATGCAGCGCTCCTATCCAGCAGACGTTGCTTCGGTCGCTACGCGCCCTTGGCAGTTGAAAGACACGCAGAACCTGGGCCGACAATGGGGCTATTAAGAGGATCGGTCGGCCAACAACGCCAGCCGGACGATCTCGGACAGGCTCTTGGCCTGCATCCTCGACGTGTATGGGGCGGAGGGTCTTTACATTTGACGGCCTGCGCAAGGCCCCGCTCGACGCATGAGCGATGGTCAGCGGGAAACATCGTGAATCTGAAAAGCCCAGCATTATGTCCCGTCCGCCGATCTGCTCGCGGCCGGCTAATGAAAAGCGCCTTCTCGCGCTAATGATTCTTGCTGAGGGAGAAACATCCGTCTCTGATCTGGCGCCGCGGTTAGGGCTTAGCAACTCAGCACTCTCCCAACAGCTCGGCATAATGCCAACGGGATCTGCGACCGCGGGATCGTTGTCCTAGGCGCAGGCGTTGCCCCGGCAAAGCTGGATCACATCTACGGCACAGCGACTTAAATTAGTAATGCCTTATGGAACTTTGGGGCTGGCGTTTCATTTCATCGGCATGGAGGCCACTGTAATCCAAGGTACCGGGACCGGAGCGAACGTGTCGCTGCGCTACTCGCTGGTTCTGCCGATATACAACGAAGAACAAGTGCTGCCTCGCCTGGTCGAGCGCATCAGGTTGTTAATCGACCAGCTGGACGGTGAGACCGAGGCTATTTTCGTCGATGATGGAAGCCGCGATGGCAGTGTCAGATACCTTCGGTGCGTGGTTGCCGCCGAGCCTCGTTTTCGGCTGATCGAGCTTTCCCGCAATTTTGGGCACCAGATAGCAATAACAGCCGGTATGGACGCCGCCCAGGGGGATGCTGTCATCGTCATGGATGCCGACCTCCAAGACCCACCCGAGGTGGTCCTCGACCTGGTGGCGAAGTGGAAGGAAGGGTTCGAGATTGTTTATGCCCGGCGCGTTAAACGCGAAGGCGAATCCTGGTTCAAGCGCTTCACGGCAAGTCTCTTTTATCGCTTGCTGGAAAAGATGACGACTGTAGACATTCCGCGCGACGTTGGAGATTTTAGGTTGGTCGGCCCCAAAGCGCTGAGAACTTTCAGACAGATGCCCGAACAGGATCGCTTCGTCAGGGGCATGTTTGGCTGGATGGGATTCAAGCAGGCGGCGGTGCCGTTCGAACGTCCCGCACGAGCCCATGGCCAGACCAAATATCCATTCTGGAAGATGGTGCATCTTGCTGCTCACGCCATCGTCAGCTTCTCGGAACGGCCGCTGCGCCTGGCGCTCTGGGGTGGCTTGGCCATTTCTGCGCTGGCCGTCGCCTTTGGTGCGTTTGCAATTTATGCTTGGGCTTTTGAAGCCGGCATTGTTGCCGGCTGGACCTCAACGGTGATGATTGTGTCGCTCCTGTGCGGCATCAACCTTTTCATGACCGGCGTGGTCGGGATGTATGTCGGAAGCATCCACGCCGAAGTGAAACGGCGCCCGCTTTACGTGATCGATCGCCTCACCGGCTTCGACCGAGCGATGCCTTCCGTTCGCGTCAAGAACCGAAGATCGCCTCGAAAATCCCGGATTGGAGTGCCGGCCAATGTCCGAACTCTTCGACAGTTATAGATCCAGCTATGACGAGACTGTCCAGGGATCGATCCGATTTTCAGGGCTTAAGCACGACTTCTTTCTCAAGGCCAAGGCCGAGTTTCTGCGACGCGTCGTGGTTGAACGAGGGCTTGGCCCTGATGGCTCGGGTGTGCGGGCGCTTGATGTCGGCTGCGGCGTAGGCGTTCTCCATCCACATCTCAAAGACGCCTTCGCGTCCCTGGACGGCTGCGACATCTCGCTGGACTCGATCCTGCGTGCCAGGGAGGAAAATCCGGGC
Source organism: Mesorhizobium sp. M0239 (assembly GCF_040321815.1). Lineage (NCBI taxonomy): Bacteria > Pseudomonadati > Pseudomonadota > Alphaproteobacteria > Hyphomicrobiales > Phyllobacteriaceae > Mesorhizobium > Mesorhizobium sp. M0239. The sequence continues at coordinate 38,277 of NZ_JAMYSG010000045.1, read as the reverse complement.
GTCGTGTACAAGGCCTGCTCCAGCCTGACCCTGCCATACGACAACGGCGTCTTCGATCTGGCCTTCGCCAGCTGCGTCGTCCATCATGTACCGCCAGCTTCCTGGCTTGAGTTCGTACGCGAGATGCGGCGCGTCGTTCGCCCGGGCGGTGTCGCCTGCATCATCGAGCACAATCCCTATAACCCGCTGACGCGTCTGGCTGTGTTCCGGTGTCCCTTCGACCGAGATGCCGTGCTGCTCAGCGCAGCCAAAACGGCGTCACTCTTGCAAATGACAGGCTTCACCGACATTCGGTCCGAGCACTTCCTGCTGCTGCCCTCAGGCGGGCTGTTTGCCCGAAAAGTCGAGCGTATGCTCGCTCGCCTGCCACTGGGAGCACAGCACGTGTCTAGTGCGCGTGCCTGAGCACCGGTCTGCCGGCGACGACACGCTCAAGCTGGCACGCTTCGGCTTGGTCGGCATAGCCGCCACAATTCTGTATGCCGCTTTGGCTGCCGCTTTTTCCAAATCGGAACGGCTCGGTTTCACGCCCATCCAGGCTTCGCTTGGGGCATATGCCGCAGCCACCTTGTTTTCGTATCTCGCGCACAAATACCTGACATTTGTGTCGGGTCGGTCGCATCGAACCGCGGCTCCACGTTTTCTCCTGCTGGCGGCAACAGGCTTTGCCATTGCCTATGGCACGCCGGCACTTATGACGGTGAAGCTGGGCTTGCCGCTCGTCATTCCCGTCCTGATTACGTGCCTGCTTGTCCCCGCCATCAATTTCTTCGTCCTTGACCGGTGGGTTTTTGCTGATCGCCGTCGGCACGGCAACCGCTCCCGCCAGCGGCGATAATGCTTAAACGGCGTCCAGTCGAAACGACACCAATTTGATAGAGCGTTCGTAAATGTTGCTGGCGGCCTTGCTGGGCAGGATCCCGTCGAGATAGTCAAAGGTCATTTCGAACGTGCTAGCGTTCGAAAAAGCTGCGCGCGGAATGAAGAACGAGACGGTCGTCGGTTGCTTGCCCGACAGCGTGACCTTATGCACGAATGCGCCATGCACTGAGATTATCACCCTCTGCGTCATCTGTGGCGGACGAATGACAGCGGTCATTTGTAGCGTTGCCTTTAGGCCGTCGCGAAGCGGCGGTATCTGCAGGCGAAGCCGCGAGGTTTCACCCAGTGAATGCGTCCCGTCGGCTGCTGGCCCCGACCAGCCACAAACTTTCATGCTGGCAGCTTGTTTGGCGCCGTCGGACCGGAAGGACACTGTCTGACCGAGTGAGTAGCTGCCAACGGTATCGCGGTTGAGGCAGGTTGTCGTACGGTCGATGTAATAGGCACGATAGTCGGGATCGACATTCGGATGAAGAGCCAGCGCAAGGATGAGGATTTCGGACACGGCCAAAGCCGCGGCGAGCGCGTAACCCCCAAGCGAGATCGCGCGTCCGTAGGCGTTGCGGACGTCAGACCAAAGCAAGGTAGCCTCCAATCCATGCCACAGTCATGAAATAGCAGGCGACCAGGAAGAGAAACAAAGCGGCTATCCAGGTCAGTTTCGACGCCGACAGCAAGACCGCCATCAACAGTATCAGAGGCGCAAGCCCAATGACGTATCTGACCATGGAGGCCAGATTCGTGATCAATGGCACGACAATGCTGATCGCGCAGAAGATACCAGCGCCATATTGTTTGCGAGCCATCAGCACGACTGATAGCGCCAGCCCGGCGATTGCCGCGAGCGCACTCCATTGGGGCGCCGTGGGCAGCCATCCAGTCTTGGGAAACACTGAGAGTCCGTCCCACAGAAACAGGATCGGGTTCCCAGCCACTCGTCCAAAGGCGCGTTGGACGTGTAGGAACGCAAAGCCGTCGCCGACAGTGACATACAAAAACAGGATGTAAGCGAACAAGCCGGCAGGCGAGATCAAGATAGCGAGGAGCAGATCCGGCCGACCGAGCACCCAACGAGGAAAGGAGAGTGGTGAGCCGCCCCGTTCCCGATGCTGTTGGAACATTTCAATGACGGTCGCAAAGACGACAAGGACCCCAACGAGCCTCGTTGCCGAGAGGAGGGCTGACGAGATGCCAGCGGCGGGATAGCTGGAGCGTTTGAGTGCCAGGAAAACGCTCGAGGTTAGGAGCACGAAAAGAGGTTCGGAAAGGAAAGTGGTGAAGTGGAAGGAGAACGGCCCACTAAGCAAAAAAGCGCAGTACAGCACATAGGCCCGCATGTTCTTCTTCAGCAGCGGCCATGCCACCAGACATGCGGCGTAGCTGCATGCAAGCGAAGCGATCGTTGCGACCACTATCGTGGGGAAAGGGAAAATTGCCCGGATCACCGCGACCAGCATCGGGTAGAACGGGAAGAAGCCCCATCGTCCGACATTGCTTTGGTTCGGGATAGGAAAGCGTTCGTAGCCGCGTTCGGAAATATCCACATACCAGTGGCAATCCCATCGGCAGAGCGCACGAGCGTAAGACTCAAAGCCTGATTCTGCCAACGTTGAAGCAACGGCGGCATAACGAATAGCAAGGCCAGTGACACCGAACAGGAGCGGGATTGTGACGACCGCTGCCGCTATCATGTGGCGTTTGTTGATCGTCGGGCCGTAGTCGGGGAAAATCTCGAACTGCTCTGCGCCCTTCGCCGACGGCGCATCGCTGGGGCTCTTCATGGCCGGGACGAGATTGTCAGTCCCGGATTTTCTCATCGCGGAGCACCGGCGCGGCGCGTGGCGTATCCGATGAGGTTCAACTTGTCCGCCGCCTTTGCCTTCTTCGGCGCGTCGCTGGCCCGACGGTCGTCGAGCAGTGCCAGATGAGTGACGCCGCCTGTCGTCACCTCGTGACCAAAGTCGATGCCACTCTGTTTCCGCGCCATGTGAGAGATTCTGGAGCGCGGCCGGCGGTCGTCAAGAGGTTGCTAATATTCGAACGGCGAAGAGCCAACAAGCCTTTGGCCCTGCTTCACATATCAGTTCATTTGAACCAGCCTTCGGGAAAAGTGTCCAGCGAGACTGCCTGGCCATCAACACGATGGAGCGCGGCTTCCGCCCCTCACCCCTTCTTGGCGAACGCCCAGACCATCAGCGGGTATTCCTCATCGTTACTGAGATCCCGCCACAGGCCGTAGGCGCGAACAGGGCCACCGATATGGGCCCTGGCGCAGGCCTTGTTGCCCCAGCCGTGGACCTTGACGTTGGCTTCGGGGAACCCACCCTCGACCATCAGCTGTTTGATGCCGGCGGGCGTCCATCTGTTGTAGTCGTGCGGTCTGGCGTGCACGCGAAACAGGAAGGGCGTCGCCACCATCGCCCAACCGCCGGGTCGGGTCATGGCGTGGATATTCTGCACCGCCGCCTGCGGACGCTGGACATGTTCCAGCACCTGGTCGGCGATGACGATCGAATACTGCTCATCGGTGCGATCCTTGCAGATGTCGAAGGCGGGGAAATCAACCGAGCGGTAGTTGGAGCACATCGTACGCCAATAGCGGTTCCAGCCGGGCGAAATCTCGATCACGTCGGAGGATTTACGGTTGCTGGCTTCGAGAAAGAGGGTGAACGCCTCGATCTGGCGGATACGCAGCCAGTTGCGGGAAGCGTAGCCAAGCAGCCGCTTTGCTGCCTGTTTGCCACGATCCTTCAGGGCGCCGGCAAGGCTCTCAGTCATAACGACCTCCAGCCCCGCCGTCCCTGCTGGTAGCCCTATGTTATGGGCAAAAGATGACAACGTAGCGCCGCCTCCGGCGGCGCGATCAGACAAATGTACGACCAGGGCTACTACGCACCGTGGAGCTTCCGTTCCCATTTCCCACTTAGGACAGTGGATGAGCAGACTACCCTCTGCTCAATAATCGCCGTTGTAGTACCTGTCGTCGCACGGTGCCGTGTAGATGCGGCCGCGGCGGTCCTGGTAGCGGCACATCTGTTCGCCGCGCCGTTGCGGCGTAGTGGCGGAGCCGACGACGGCGCCGAGCAGGGCGCCGCCGGCAGCGCCGATGAGCGTGCTTTCGGTGTTGCCGCCGACGGCTTGACCGACGAGGGCGCCGCCAGCGCCGCCGATCAGAGCGCCAGTTCCGGCCCGCTGCTGGCCTTCGGTCTGCGCGCACCCAACCAATGCTGCGGTCATCAGCACGGCGGCTATGACTTTGTGAAAGTTCATGTGAAGTCTCCCTTGAAGGCCTGATATCCCTATGGCTTGCCACGTGCGGCGGCAATGCGGCGGAACGGGGGCACGAGCCCTCACGTTAAAAGACATGGTTTCTCGGGTGTTGATAGAAGCCCTGCCTGCTATTCTCCGGGCCGCTCGTCTTATGGCAACAAGTCTCATTGGATACAAAGTGTCGAAATGCGAGCAATGACTTGTCAGCGGTTCTTGCAAAGCTACTGGCGGCTCTCCAGCGTCACACTGCGGGCTACGCGAATTGCAAGCACCTCCAATCCATTGCCTGCATATCGTCTAAAGTCGTTCATGAGCACCAGGCCGTATATCTGACAAGAAGGATAGTCAGTGGGCGCAGAGCGGATGCCGGCCCGAAGGAGACGAGGCCAGGAACCAGAACAGTGTGACGCCCGATGCGAGAAGATTGAGAGCCGGTCCGGCGACGAATTGTTCGGCCTTTAACACGATCGTCCCCAATGACCTGATCTCGCTCGGATGAAAACCGCGGGAGCGCGACCGTATCTTCTTTGAGTCATTGCCTGATGAACATGCCCGTATAGGTCTGGCCGGCGAGCGCATGGGTTCCGGCCAGCGTTCCGTCGGGCATCATCTTAAAACTGACGTCCGCGCCATTCGGGAGGCGCCCCAGCTTCAACGTAGTCCCTACAATTTTTCCTTCGCCTGCGGCCTCTCCCGGGTTGTTATCGCCCAGAATTCCCCACGCGTAAGTTACGGTCACCTTTCCGTTCGAGGAAACAGATTGAACAGCCAGTTTACCTTCATATGCGCCTTCCAATCGTCCGGCCCAATTGCCCGAAAAAGCAGCGTACTTTGTTGGAACGCCCTTTGAAGGAGGAGTGATTGTCACGGATTGATCCATGATTGCCGGGCCAGGCGGAACAACGGTAGGATCCAAGGCGGGTCGGGAGGGAATGGTAGCAGGTTCGATAGCGGCGGGTTGCGGCGGTTCAGGAGCCGATTGGCACGTGGCTAGGGAAAGTGCCGCGAAGGGCAGTATGAGGTTCCGCATCAATTTCTCCACATCGCTCTCCGACGGGACGTATCCGAAAGCCCACTGAAGGCAGTAAGTTCCACCAGGCCGGATCTTTGGAGGCGCCTGGTAGACCGAAGAGTGGCCATAATAGATAGCCGCTCGTCAACCGTGTAGCGACATTGCGCGGACGGACCTCAGGTGGCTTGTTGGTGAGGCGCACTGCGCTTGATCTACTGTTTGGTATCTGGCTCTGAAACAGCTTGGTCCGGGCGTGCTGGGGACTGGCGAACAAGCTGTCATGACTGCCTTCCTGGAAAATCTGACCGGCTTCCATAAGCGTGAAAGCTGTCCTGAATACAACGGTCCCGCAATCTCACTGCAATCAGAGAACACCCTCCGGAACCAGTTGCCCCTGATCGAGTTGCTATCCTGCCTCGCTTTGAGCGCGAATGGGAGAACACAGGATGGCAACCACTAAGAAGGCTTCACCGAAGGGCCTGAACGAACTTTTCCATGACACGTTGAAGGACATCTATTTCGCCGAAAAGAAGATTCTTGCGACGCTGCCGAAAATGGCGAAGGCCGCTCGAAGCCCGGGTTTGAAGGCGGCGTTCGAAAAGCACCGCGACGAAACGAAGGAACACGTTGCCCGCCTCGAAGAGGTTTTCGAAGTGATCGGCAAGAAGCCGCAGGGTAAGACGTGTGCAGCTATTGTGGGCATCACCGAGGAAGGTGCCGAGATCATGGAAGAATACAAGGGCGCACCTGCCCTGGACGCCGGTCTGCTGGCTGCGGCCCAGGCTGTGGAGCACTACGAAATCTCACGCTATGGCACACTGAAAACCTGGGCCTCCGAACTCCGGCTTGATGAAGCGGTTTCTCTCCTCAATTTAACGCTTGGAGAGGAGAAAGCGACTGACGAGGCGCTGACACAGCTCGCTGAATCGGCTGTCAACATGGCGGCCGAAAACGCGTAGTAGTCCGCATTAGGCGAAGTCTGGCACGTTGGTGCATGCATCTCAACGGGAAGTATCAATGGGCTATCTAAGTACGCTCGTTTCAAGAGTGCTCGGCAAGAAGTCCGGTCCAGCTAGGGGTAACGGCGATATGCGCAAAGCGACCGGCGCGGGTCCGGCAATAGCGGGGCATTCGAAAGACGCGAGGACAACGGCGCCGACCGGCCAGAACCGATCGGCAGCAAGAAAAGGCAAATGACCGAGTCGCAGGAAACGTCGTCACTGAACAGCCAACAATCCCACCTTGGATAGCCATTCCGGCCAACCTTTGACGCAGGCGGTCAGACGACTTCCAAGCTGCCCCATTAGGTCGAGATGCGTGACTTGCAACACGAGGGCCAAGTACAAGCTGCCCCTCTCGAGAGTCTACATGCTGGTCAGTTGAACTGCCCGGCAAGCGTGAATGCTCGGCTTGGGGCAGCCAGATCGCGGATGCAGCCTTGCCAGGCGGCCGGTCACAGGGATGGATGCGGGCCCATACTATCAGGCCGCATCGCTGATCGCTATGTCGCTGCCGGACGCTTCGGAACAGCCGGCGCTGGCATCGAGCCCAGTTTCCCTCGGCAAATCCATCCTACCCAGCTAAGCCGTTCATGAAGCGCGCAGCCAAGCGCTCCCGCTTTGGCGACTTGGCACGACACCGCACACGTTACTGATCGTCTCAGCAACCCGGTATGCCGCTCTCCTGAAAAGCCACGGCATCCAATTGCGCAGGTCGCAGAGGCTCGCAATTAACTCTGATAGCAACCCATTTCAGATTTCGTCGAATGCCGCGGTTGCTGTTCGGCCCGGGACGGGCGTGGCAAACACGTTGATCAACCAGAGGCATCTGAACCTCTCAGGCTGCTTAGACCAATGCCATCGGTAGGTATCGGATAATGATCTCCTCCTGCCGGAAACGGCGCTCCAACTCCGCTCGGCGCCTTCGCCAATCGGGCAGATCGACTTCTTCCGTCATCACCTCGAAGATGACGATCTCGTCCATGTCGGACTCTTTTCCCTGCCTCCACACCCCTTCCGCGGGAGTCCGAAGATACGCAGTGACACCTTCGAAGGTATCGGCGAGTTCTTGCTTCACACGGTCGAAGTCTTCCTTGGCGAACGGCTCTCCCGCGTTGTCGGAACGAGGAAGCAGGATCTGGACAAGGTGCATGCGGCCACCTCCAAGATTTTTAAACGGCCGCGACATTTCGATGTCCCATCAGCCGCCGCATTGCACCGGCCGAGGCGCAAGGCAGCCCGCGATAGGTTGCAAAACGCGTTCGGACTCGTTTGGACTGGTGGCTCGCACCTTGGCACTGTTCTCGGCGGCGGACCGGGCGGCCCCCGATCAGCGTCATCTAAAGCGACACGAACGGCGCTCCAAGACTGCCTTCCGGCCGCGGCTGCAAGTCTATCGTGTCACCATCACCGTGTACCAATCATTCGTTTTATCCGGGGTTTTTGGCGGCAGCCTCTTGCGTGCGGCTGGCCTTATCCTTGCGAGGGCCAGGCTGCGTCGCGAGATCATTTGGCGCCCAGGGATTTCCCTTCGGTTTTTCTTTCCCTGGCGAAACATGCAGGGAAAAGGTTCCCCTCACCTGCGCCCAAGCACGCGCCGGATATTCACCGATACGCGATCACGAGCCATGCCGCGGCACTTTAAACCGTTGTGGTGCGCATTTGCTCGCCACCCCAGAACCTCATGAGCAGCCTCGTGCCTTCAGAGACCGGCATACGCACGACAATTGGATCATACGGTTCCTTTTCCGATTGCCTATAGTTCATTGTGAAAAGTGCGGCCCGCTCGTCGCACACCATAATTGCGCGGACATAGCGAATCGCCCCATTCTTGACACCGGAGTAGCTCGCCCATCCGGGGGCAATGCGCCGATAGGTCAGTCGCCAACCGGCCTTTTCGTCCTCGATCATGCGATGCTCGATCTCGGCGCGAAAACTGGCTTTCCCCGGTCGCGCCCCCCAAACGACCAGAAACGCATCCCTTGGGCCACGAAAGGCCGCCCCCTGATGCGAATGCTGCGTCAGGGCGAAGCCTGGAGGGATATCGAATGTGAAGCCAAGCTGCCGGACCCCGAAGGGCTTCCAGGCTTCGGCCTGAAGCCACGTCGTCCAGATGAGGAAGGCTGTAAGGCCTAAAAGTAAGCGTCGCATTGCTTTGATTTAGCGTCGGCTGAAAAGGGGTCCAGACGGAAAGAGGGTCCGTGACATTAAATGCGGCAATATGCAGTTCGAAGCTCGAAGCGCGAACGGGGGGATAGGCGATCTTGCCGGCGACTTCGATGTTAGCGGTGTCGAGACTGAGAGCAAGCTTTCGGGGGCTATTGCTGTCGTTGATCTCGTCGGTTTTTTTGCGCATATCTCTTGATATAGCGACCGGCCCAGAGATACCCGCCCAAGAAGGCCACGCATCGCTCCAGGATTCCGCCGCGGCGCGGCTTCCGCTCGCCAAACCGAGCTTAAAAGCCAGGCACGGCAGAACTTCAACGACCAGAGGCGGCCTGGGCAGGGCCACAAAAAGCTCCTCCACCACAACAATTTAGCGCATCAATCCCGCGGCGCGCAGCGCATCTTCGATGACCTTGGAAATCCCGCTCGCCGGGCCACGCGCATTGGCTCGCTCCGGCGTGGGATCGATACGGACTGCCCGCGGTTTTTCCATTGGTGCAAAGAACTGCAACGCGGCAGCTGAAGCGACGTCGGCTTTGCCGTTGCGTCGCACGACGGGCTTCATCAATTCCCAGAAGCGGGCGATGTGGCGCGTCGAGGAAATCCCAACATCCAGCATGAAAGGCCCTGCTTTGCCGAGACCATCGCCGCCGCCAGTTTGCAGTGGCGTTCCATGCCCCATCCCGGCAATGGTGAACGTCTCGACCACGTCGCGACCTTTGCTGTCGGACCAGATCTTGCGCGTCTGGCCGTCTATCTTCTCTATGCGTGTTGGCTTTTCGCTGAGGTTGTGCACGCTTTGCCACTGCGCCAGCACCGCGTCCGCATTCGCTGGCACGACGGTCGTGTCGGCCGAGCCCTGCCACAGCGAAAGCCGCGGCCACGGGCCGTTGTGCGGCGAGGCTGCCCGCAACAGGCGCTGGAGGTCGGTTCGGGACGGACCGCCATGGCCGCGCATGCGGCTGAAGGCTTCGGGGATGGTCGAGGCAGTGCCATAGGCAAGCCCGGCAATGATGGCGCCGCCGGCAAACAGTTCGGGATAGTTTGCCAGCATCACCGCCGCCATGGCGCCCCCTGCGGACAGACCTGTGATAAAGATCCTCTTGCGATCAAGACCATGCGTAACGACTACCGCCTCGATCATCTGGCGGATGGAAAGTGCCTCGCCGCTGTCGCGGCTGATATCGCCTGGCACAAACCAGTTGAAGCAAAGATTGGCATTGTTGGCGCGCTGCTGCTCGGGGAAAAGCACGGCAAAATCATGCTTGGCGGCGAGCTCGGTCCAGCCGGAGCCATGATCATAGCTGGCCGCATTCTGGGTGCAGCCATGCAGCACAACGACCAGCGCCGCCTGCCGGGTTGGATTCTCCGGAAGATAAAACCACGCACGCAAGGCCCCAGGATTGGACCCGAACCCTGTGATTTCGGACAAGTGAGCGTCCTTCCGGCCCCCGGATCCGGCTGGCCGCGCGCTCAGGCGAGCGATCGTGTCGGATATACTTGGCAAATCAGTGTCCTTGCGCGCCGGAATGGCACAGTCGTGCACAACGCACATGCAACCAAATGGTTGCTGCAATGCACAATACGAGCCGCCTCATCCGGGAACCTTGTTGATGTATTGCCACGCTCAATGCGCGCTCTGTGCCTTCGTACCGCGAACCGAAGCAAAACGGCCAGCAGGCAGACGGGCGAAACGGCTATCGCCCTCCACCTCTGAGGCCGGCCTCGCACGAAAGTCCGCGAGCTGAACATGTAAACGGCGTGGCTATCCGGTCATTCTCGGCTGCTGGCCGGCAAACATCTCTCTGATAACCCGGACCACCTCTGCAGATTCGGCGGGCTTCATCAGTGTGACGCCGAATGAGAATGCTTCGTGGCTCTCCTCGACACCTAGGCCGGAATAGACGACGAAAGGAACAGCCCGGCCAGCCAAGGTTTTTGCCACTTCAACGCTCTCGCCGTCCTACAACCTGACGTCCAGGACCGCTGCGGCGGGTGTGTGGTTTGCGAGAAAACGCTTCGCTTCGGAACATAGGATGCCAATGCTACGGCAAAGCCTGGCTCGCGAAGGGCGGCCTCGACCTCCACGGTAATTAAAGCTTCGTTGTCTACGACAGGCACCAGGGATTTTTTTCATTTGAGGCCCGATTTGCACGTTCGTAGGTCAAACACGAGGTCGTTTTTCCGTCCGGGTCTAAGCTTGCATGTCGCAAAAGGCTGAATCAAGAGCAGCATCGTACGCAGGCCGCGAAGGACGAGCTATAGGAACAACTTGGCGACACCCCGCGTTATGGCGGGTTAAACAGAGAGGGGTTTTGGATGAATGGAGTACCGCAGGCGAATGGTATCGCCTTCAAGAACCCGGAAATGCCCGGTGAGGATAACCGGAACTTCGACTACCAGGATTTCTTCGAAAACGGCGCCGTCGCCCTCCATCTGGTCAGCGCAGATGGGGTTATTCTGCATGCCAACCAAGCCGAGCTCGATCTTCTCGGCTATTCTTCACAGGACTATATCGGCCGCCATATCGCGGATTTCTATCCCGACCGGAGGGTGATCGAGGATATTTTGGGGCGCCTTACCCGTGGCGAAAAGATCGCGAGATATCCGGCGCGATTGAGGGCTCGCAATGGCTCAATCAAGCATGTCGAAATCACGTCGAGCGGCCAGTTCCGAGCCGGCGATCTGGTCCACACAAGATGCTTCACCGTTGATGTAACCGACCTCGTGCGGACGCGGACTGAACTGCGGCGGCAGGACAGCACCTATCATCAGGTGCTCGATAGTCTCCCAGTCGCCATCTACACGACTGACCCGGATGGCGTCATCACCTACTACAACCGAGCCGCCGCCGAGCTGGCGGGCCGGGAGCCCGAAATCGGCAAGGACAAGTGGTGCGTGACGTTCAAGCTGTTCATGCCCGACGGCACGGAATTGCCGCACGACGAGTGCCCGATGGCGATCGCGCTCAAGGAAAACCGCCCGGTGCGTGGCCAGCAGGCCATAGCGCAACGCCCTGACGGATCCTTCTTCCCCTTCGAGCCGTACCCGACACCGATCCGCGATGAGAGCGGCGATCTGACCGGCGCTGTCAACATGCTGTTTGATCTCACCGACCGCCAGCGTGCCGAGGAGGCCAGGCACCATCTGTCAGCCATCGTGGAATCCTCGTTCGACGCAATCGTCAGCAAGGATCTGAACACCGTCATCAACAGCTGGAATCGCGGTGCCGAACGGCTGTTCGGCTATACCGCCGAGGAAGCGATCGGCCGGTCGGTGGCCATGCTGATCCCGGATGATCACCAGGACGAGGAACCCCGCATCCTTGAACGCATCCGCCGCGGCGAAGCGGTCGACACATACGAAACGATCCGTCGGCGCAAGGATGGCAGCCTGGTTCCCGTCTCGCTGACGGTGTCACCCGTGCGCAGCGCAACCGGGCAGATCATCGGCGCCTCCAAGATCGCCCGAGACATCACGTCGGCTAGGGAAAACGAGCATCGTATCCGCATGCTGATGCGGGAGGTCAATCATCGGGTCAAGAACCAGTATTCCGTCATTCTTTCGATGATCAGGGAAACCAACAAACGTGCCGAAAATCCCGCGGTGTTCGAACGGCAGGTGCGGGAGCGGATCATGGCGCTGTCACGCTCGCACGATCTGCTAGTCGCCGGCGACTGGAGAGGCGTCACCCTCTTTGAACTGTTGCTGTCGCAGGCCAAACCCTTCGGCAATGAGGGACGGATTTCCATGGCGGGACCATCCATTGTGCTGAGCCCCAACGCCGTCCAGTATTTCGGCATTGCCTTCCACGAACTCGCGACCAACTCAGCCAAATACGGCGTGCTTTCGGGAGACAAGGGCACGATTTCGGTCCAATGGAACGCGACCGGCTCCGGTGGCTCGAAGCTCTTCCACCTCACTTGGGCCGAAACAGATGGCCCGAAGGTCCAGAAGATCGGCCAGGGCGGTTTTGGAACCGTGGTGCTCAAGCGGGTGGCGCCTGAGGCGGTCGGAGGGAAGGCCAATCTTGAGTATGGGCCGTACGTGATCAATTGGACGTTGGAAGCGCCGTTGGTTTCCGTGGAGGCATCTGTCGCCAGCGAGGCGTAGGCGTCGAGGGGTCAGCACCTCAGCTTTGTCCGTTCAACCCCCGCGAATTCTCAGAGCCGAGTAGCAAGCCGCTGCGGCAGCTTGCAGCCCTGACGCCTCGATTGTGTCGCCCGATACCCCTGGTAGCATCACGTCCTTTGGCTTTTTCGGCTCCACTGCGACAGCCTTGACTCGTTCTCAGTCCCGCACCGTCCGATCCGTGCGCCGCGTTGACGCTTGGGACAGCGCGCTTCAGTGGCCGGACGATGGCCTTACCTGGTCGCCATACCGCACTTGGGCAAGATCGCTGACGGATGCTCGTCATTGGCGCAACATTAGCGGCGACCTTTGCCCGGCATCCTAGTCGACGCGGTACGTCGTGCCATGGCAGAAGGGAGGACAACGGCAGACAACAAGTCGAAGCGAGGCGCCGCCGACCGTCGGCAGATTGCTGGCGGTGAAGGCTCCGAGGTCAATTCCGTCGCCCGCAAGCAACGGCATCAGCAAAGATCAGGCCGAGGCTGATGAAGCGGGTCGGCTCCGTGACAACTTATGGCGGCGCGCAGAAACTAAAGAAATAGGCCGCGGGTCGGGGATGGCGGGTCGGACAATTCGTTTTGGTGAGAGACCAATTCAGTGAGCAAGTCAGCGTCGCGTCGCCTCACAATCGGAGGATCTTCAACTCAGACCGGCATGCATCCAAGCCATCTCATTCATGGCGCTACGGGCAAAGCCGCCCTATCTGGCTACTCTGCAACTGACCGAACCGATGGGGCAGCCATGTGCAATGACTACGAGCAGCATATCGCCTGGGCTGAATATTGCAGGATGATGCAATCGCTGGCGCTCGCCATTCCCTTCCGTCAAACTGAACTGGATTTGCCGCAGGCGGACGACATCCGCATCAGTGATCCCGCCCCGATCATGCGCGCCGCCGGCGAGACGATCGAACTCACGCGCATGACCTTTGCCTTTCCACCCTCCGGGCCCAAAGGCGGGCCGGTCTTCAACTTTCGCTCGGACGGACGGAGTTTCGCCAACAGCAAGCGCTGCCTTATTCCGGCATCAGCTTTCTTCGAATTCACCGGAAAGAAGTCGCCAAAGGCGAAGCATCGCTTCACCCTCAACGGCGCTCCGTTCATGGCCATCGCCGGACTGTGGCGGGACGGCGAAGGCAACAAGCCGCCCACATTCGCAATGCTGACGACTGCACCCGGGCCGGATGTGGCGCCTATCCACAATCGCCAGATTGTGGTGCTGCGCCCGGAGGATTGGGCGGCATGGATCTACCTCACGAAACCCGAGGTGGAGCTGTTGAAGGCCCTGCCTGCCGGCTCGTTGGCGGTAGAAACCATGCGACAAGGAAGCGACTAGCTCAGATGCCGGTGCGTTTTGCGGGAACCCGGAAGATTCTTGGCGGCATCGCTGCGGCTATTGTGACTCCTCGAGATCGCGGCTCTCGCCAAAGCATCAGCACCTCATTGTCACTGATTGCCGAGTGGCCACTTCAGCCATCAGCGACGCTTGGCTCGTCGGTGCGCACGAAAGGTATCGAGCGTGAAATACGTGCCCGCCTGCCATGGGCGGTGAGAAAATACATCACAGCCGAGACTGGCCGCATGACATTGCGGATGCGCCAAGACGATGCCGAAGAGTTCGAGGCCGCCTCCAACAAGCTCGCCAAGATGCTGGAAACCATCGAAGTACTCCCGGTCCTGCCAAGCGAGGCCGAGGACATCCTCGCGATCACTTCGCGAGAGCGTCACAAGTGGCTGAAAGACGGACGGCTGCAAAGCATTGGCACCCGCACCGTGAAGATGCGCGGTCGATCCAAGGCCGTCACCTTCCACGTGTTCGATCCCAAGCACATAGAGGACATCCTTGATCGTGATCTGCCAAGCCTTTGGCGCGAAGAGGACGCGCAGCAAGTTACAGAGAACAGGCGACGCGGTGCCGGCAAGGCTGCCCTCACGCGGGCGGGAAAGGGTAGCGAGAAGGTTCGCGGTGCCGGGAATAACCCCAGAGATGACGCTCTCGGGCCTAAGTTGAAGGGCTGGGACGCGTTCGACGACGAGGGCCTGCTCCGCTAGATCATCTTGAAGGAGCGGTGAACCGTTCGGCAAAGACAGTGGGTGTCGGCTTACCCGGAAGGCCGGGATCTGAGCAGGCTTTGCAAGCAAGCTGCCGGCAGTATCAATCCTGGTTTCGAGCGCTACAGCAGCACAGGATACCGGAAACGTTCAGAAGCGTCAGGATTGCCGAAACCCAGGCGTTAGTGGATGCTCCGTACCCAGAGGAGTGCCCCTATGATCGACGTCACAAAACACTACGGCAGCGACGGGATCGTTGAGCGCATACTGGCCGCGATCCCCGACCCAAAACCCGATGGCCTCAGTGCCGCGCAGCTTTATCCGTTCGACCAGCTTCACGGCCGCGAGCTCATCGCCACGCGGGATCATGGAGCTCGTCTTGCCCCCTCGCCCACCGACCGGATCCTTGACATCGGCAGCGGCATTGGCGGCCCGGCGCGCTTCCTGGCCGCCACCTATGGCTGCCAGGTCGACGGCGTCGACCTCACACCAGCCTTTGTCGAGGCATCCGGCCGACTGACCACGCTCAGCGGCCTTGGCGACAAGGTTCGCTTCCACGAAGCCGACGCGGCGAAACTGCCCTTTGCCGACAACACATTCGACGCCGCAATCTGCTTCTATGTCAGCATGAACATCGCCGACAAGGCCGCCGTCATCGGGCAGGCTTTTCGCGTTCTGAAGCCGGGCGGCAAACTGATCTGGACCGAAGCCGTGCTGGCTGGCGGCGAACCAAATTACCCCTTGCCCTGGGCGGTTGGGCCGGTAACCAGCCACCTTGTTGACCGGGATACCCTGAAGACCCTTTTCGCCGACGCGGGCTTCCATATTGACGAAGTCATCGACGAGACCGGCGAACATGTCGAACTGGCGATGCAAAGGGCCAGTTCCGACATCATTCCTTCGCCTGCGCAACAGCAGGCCAATGAAATCGTCCTCGGCACCGAATTCGTGCAGCGACGCAAGAACTATATCCGCAGCCTGAGTGAAGGCAAGCTGGCGTCGCTGGCCGTCATCGTCTCACGCAGCTAAATTGATTCCGGGAGTGCGGCCCGGCCATCTCTCCGAAAAGCAGCTCGTCCCAACCAAGCCTACCTGAAATCTCGCGTCTTCACCTTGATCTGGTCGATGTGCAGATAGGGATCGATGATGTTCCGCGGCCGCGGCCCCTTCGGCAGTCCACGCGGATCAGGCGTCGGACTGCCGTGATGAAACTCGTCACCGCGCCCATGCGGCAGCGGGAAGGCAGCATCCCGATCACCAACGCTCGCCAGATCGGCGGATAGATCGCTGAGCCGATGAGCGACGAGATGAACCACCTCGCCTTCCCGCTGAACGCGCCCATGGACGGCGATCATGCCGGCGCCGAGCACGACGCGGCGATATTTCTCGAACACCTTCACCCAAACGACCAGATTGGCGATCCCAGTCTCGTCTTCAATCGTGATGAACATCACGCCCTTGGCCGAGCCGGGGCGTTGACGGACCAATACGAGTCCAGCCGCTTCAAGCCATTGGCCATCGCGCGCCTGCATGGCCTCGCGGCACGAGACAATGCGCCGGCGACGCAGGTCGGCGCGCAGGAAGGAAACGGGATGGTCACGCAACGTGAGCCCGACATGCCCGTAATCTTCAACGACCTCCCCCCCCGCTGTCATGGCGCGTAGCATGACGCCCGGTTCCTGGATCTCCGGCACCGTTTGCTGCTCGCGGCTGGAGGCGGCCGAAAACAGCGGCAACGGGGCGTCGCGCAGCGCCTTGATCGCCCACAGGGCCTCACGCCTCGCCAACGACAATGAAGGTTGAAACGCGTCGGCCTGTGCGAGTTCAACCAGCGACGCTGCGCGAACGCCGGCCCGGCGCCATAGATCATCGATGGAGGCAAATGGCCGGTCGGCACGTGCGCCCACTATGGTTGCCGCGTCTGCGTTGGCCAGCCCGCGGACCATGCGCAGGCCAAGGCGAACGGCAAACCGATCCTCGTTCTCTTTGGGTTCGAGCGTGCAGTCCCAGCGCGAGGCGTTCACACAGACCGGACGCACCTCAACCCCGTGGTCGCGGGCATCGCGGGCGATCTGCGCCGGTGCGTAGAATCCCATCGGCTGCGCATTGAGCAGGGCCGCACAGAAGACATCGGGGTGATGACATTTCATCCAGGAGGATGCATAGGCGATCAGTGCGAAGCTGGCGGCATGGCTCTCTGGAAAGCCATAGCTGCCGAAGCCTTCCAGCTGCTTGAATGTCTTTTCGGCGAACTCGCGCTCGTAACCATTCTTGACCATGCCGCCGATCAGCTTGGCGCCGAAGCTGGAGACGCCACCGGTGTGCTTGAAGGTCGCCATGGCGCGGCGAAGCTGATCCGCCTCACCAGGCGTGAAGCCGGCGCATTCGATCGCCACCCGCATCGCCTGTTCCTGGAACAGCGGCACGCCCAGTGTTTTTCCGAGCACTTTTTCCAACTCAGGCTTGGGATAGACGACGTCTTCCTTGCCTTCGCGCCGGCGCAGATAGGGATGCACCATGTCGCCCTGGATCGGACCGGGCCGCACGATCGCCACCTCGATGACCAGGTCGTAAAAAGTTCGCGGTTTGATGCGCGGCAGCATCGACATCTGGGCGCGGGATTCGATCTGGAAGGTGCCCAGCGTATCCGCCCTGCGGATCATCGCATAGGTGCGCGGATCCTCGGCCGGGATCGTCGCGAGATCGAGAGTGATGCCCTTGTGCTGCGCCAGGAGATCGAAGCCGCGCTTCATGCAGGACAGCATGCCGAGCGCCAGCACGTCGACCTTCATGAACTTGAGCGCGTCTATGTCATCCTTGTCCCATTCAATGACCTGGCGATCCTTCATCGCGGCAGGCTCAATCGGCACCAGATCGTCGAGCCGGTCGCGGGTCAGCACGAAGCCACCGGGATGCTGCGACAGATGCCGCGGCGCGCCGATCAATTGCCTGGCGAGATCCAGCGCCAGGCGCAGGCGGCGATCGCCGAGATTGAGATTCAGCTCCTCGGCATGTTTCGGCTGGACGCCTTCATCCGACCAGCCCCACACCTGCGACGACAGCATCTTGATCAGGTCTTCAGGCAGCCCCAGAGCCTTGCCGACGTCCCGCAAGGCGCCTTTCGACCGATAACGGATGACGGTCGAGCACAGTGCTGCATGCTCACGGCCATAGGTGTCGAACACCCATTGCATGACGATTTCACGCCGCTCATGCTCGAAATCGACATCGATATCGGGCGGCTCGCGGCGTTCCTCGGAGACAAAGCGTTCGAACAGAAGATCGTTGCGGTCGGGATCGATCGAGGTGATGCCAAGGACATAGCAGACGGCGCTGTTGGCCGCCGACCCCCTGCCCTGGCAGAGGATGTCCTGGCTGCGGGCAAAGCGCACGATCGCATTGACGGTCAGAAAATACGGCGCGTATCGCAGCTTCTCGATGAGCTGCAATTCATGCCTGAGCGTGGCGACAACCTTGTCCGGCACACCTTCGGGAAACCGCTCCATCGCGCCTTCCCAGGTGAGTTTTTCCAAGGCTTGCTGCGGCGTTAGGCCCGGCAGCATGCGCTCCTCGGGATATTGATAGGCGAGCTCGTCCAGTGAAAACCGGCAGCGCTCGGCGATTTCAACCGTCCGAGCGATCGCCTCGGGATGGCGGCCGAAAAGACGAGCCATTTCTTCCGGCGGTTTCAGGTAGCGGTCGGCATGCCGCTCGCGCCGAAACCCGGCACCATCGATCGTGACATTGTGGCGGATGCAGGTGACGACGTCCTGCAAGATGCGCCGTGACGGTTCATGGAAGAGCACATCGTTGGTAACAACCGTCGGCACGCCGGCCTCTCCGGCAAGGTTGGACAGTTCGTGCAGCCGCAGCGCGTCATTTGGGCGGCGAAACAAGGTCAGGGCCATATAGGCTCGATCGCCGAATGCCTGGTGTAGCCGCCGCAGCCAGAGCGAGCATGTGTCATCAGCCTGATCCGGAATGAACACGGCAATAAGGCCTTCGCCATAGGCGACAAGGTCTGCCCAATGCAGAAGGCATTTCGCCTTGCCGCCACGCTTCTTGCCCAGCGACAGCAAACGGCAAAGCCGCGAATAGGCCGCGCGATCCGTTGGATAGACCAGGATGGAAATCTTTTCCGCCAGATCAAGCCGGCAGCCGACGATCAGCCTGACGCCGGTTGCCTTTGCAGCCTCGTGAGCCCGAACAACGCCAGCCAGGCTGTTGCGGTCACAGATGGCAAGCGCCGGCAGGGCCATGATTGCGGCCTGCGCAAACAATTCCTCGCAGGAGCTGGCGCCGCGCAGGAAGGAAAAATGCGAGGTGCACTGGAGTTCGATATAGGACGCAGTCATCCGAAGATGCCATGCAGGAACCAGCGATGCGAACCGGTCGCGGCATCCTCGCCGTCGCCGGCGCGATAGATCCAGAACCGCTCGCCGGCCTCGTCTTCGACCTGAAAATAGTCGCGCACGGCGGCAAGCTCGGCATCACGCTTCCACCATTCGCCAAAGACCCGCTCGGGGCCATCGGCGCGCTTGACCCGTCGGCGGATGCCTCTCCAGGTAAAGCTAGCCGGCGGATGATCCGGCAGCAACGCTATCGCCTCGATGGGCTCCGGCACCGCAAACAGACGAGCCGGCCGCGGCCAATGATCTGGCCATGCCTGGCCGGTTTCGGCCGATGCCGGCGCCACGCGCCGGAACGATCGCTCGGGCACGTCGCTTGCCACGGGGGTAAACCGATACAGCTTCTCCTCGCCGACACGATTGCCGAGGATGTCGATCAGGTCTGAGATGTCAGCGTCCGGTTGCTCGATGAGTGAGGAGATGGTCTGCTTGGGCGTCAACGGCTCGGCCAAGGGTGCGGACAAGCGCATCAACTCGATGCCGAAACCCGGATCGATCTTCTCGATCTTGTCGCATAACAAACGCGTCAGCCGCTTCACGTCGCGGACCGGCAAGGCAGTGCCGACGCGAATGGCTTGGATGCTGTTGTCGACCCGGTAGAACAGCAGGTCGAGCCGCCGGGCGCCAAGGCCCTTGGTCTCCAGCTCGACACATAGCGCTTGAACAAGCTTGCCGATGTAGCGGGCGATCGTCTCGGCCGCACCGATGGGTTCGCCGAAGGCTCGTTTTACCTCGACCACATCGGCTGGCCGCACGGGTTCTATCGGTTCGGCAAGGCGTCCAGCAGCCTGGTCAAGGCGACGACCCAGTTCCGGTCCGAAGCGCAGGATCAGTGGCCCGCGTGGTTGCTTCAGAAGCTCGCCTACTCTGTCGAAGCCCAAAACCCGCAGACCGCTGACGATCGCATCGGGCAACCGCAGTGCCGCGATGGGCAGAGGAAGGATCGCATCACAGGTTGCATTGACAGCGACCACGCTGACGGTCTGCCGCACGTAGCGCGCAACGGCATGAGCGGCACCCCAGCTATCGGCAATCGCTGACCGCGCCGAGAAGCCGACCTGGCCGAGACGCTCGACCATATCGGCCAGCATCAACTGTTCGCCGCCATGAAGGTGATCGGCGCCAGTGGTCTCCATGACCAATCCGTCCGGAGTATCCACAGCGGCGATGGGCGCATAGCGTCTCAACGCCCATAGCGCCAGCCGCTCCAATGCCTCCGCGTCGGCATCGGGCTCGGCGTCCATAACCGCCAGGCCCTGCACGAGGGCCTGTGCCTTCGTCGCGAGCATTCCGACGCGCAAGCCTGCTTCTATTGCCGCGCGATCCACCGCAGTCACCATGCGACGACTACCATGCCGCCCGACCAGCACCAAAGGCTTATCCGGTGGCGGCGAGACGTCGCCCAATTTCCTTCTGAGCCGGTCGGTCGACCAGTTTGGAAGGAAGAGCGAGACGACCCTTGGCATCACAAGCCTCCACTTCGATATCGAGTGTTTCCCCTCCACGAGATCTGATCAGTTCAAGTTGCCATCGCGCCCGGCCAACGCCGGGCACCGGCAGCGCTTGCGACGGCAACACGGAAACCCGCCAGCGGGTGACAGAGGCCGTCGGCTGCCCGAAATCGGCGGCTTCGGTCTGGCGGCGCCAGCGGCGGATGGCGATGCCTATCGCGCCGGAGCCTTCCGATGCCAGTTGCAACCGGCGCGAGGCAGTCATGGACAGGCGCGCCACTTCCGCGACCACAGCTCCAAGCCCGACATGCCGCAGACCTTCCTCGAAGCAGGCGAGCAAGGATTTGTCGTCACCGGCTTCGACATAGACCACCCGGTCGGGATGCAGTCCGACCTGGGCGATTGCCGGCGCAAACAGATCCTGGCGCGTCACGCACCACAGCACCTTGCCTTGGGTCCTCGCTGCAATCCCGGCTGCAAAAAGCGACGCTGCGGCGCCATCGATCGCTCCATTGCCGCCGCCGGCAACTTCATGAAGTGCGCCAAGCGCCACACCCCCGCCTGGCAGATGACTGTCGATAGAGGAGATACCGAATGGGAGCACCGCTCTTTCGCGCGCATTACCGCCTTCGAGACGCGAAATGCGATTTCGAAGATCGGATATGACAGCGTTTGGCGCCGATGCACTCATTTGTCCCCTGAACGCGAAATGCTGATGATATGTTCCTCATTTGTTCTCTTCCTAATGAAGAGTCAATGGCGTGGTGAGGTGGCGCTGCGGAAGAAATGTTTGTCGCGACCGCCCGGGGACACCGGCAGAACCGTTTGCCAACAGACGAGGCGTCGAAGGCCACCTGTCCTGTTGGATGTTCGCGCCGGCGGCCGACGGCGCCCAAAAACGGCGTATACCGCAGTCCTGCGCGCGTCCGCAATTGCGGACATTGTCGCGCGCGGGATGGTGGTCCGCGTGTAGACCATCAGGAGTCTATTGACACCTTTGTTCTTATTTTGTTCACTACAGGGAGGATTGATACAGGAGGCGAACCATGGAACTTCGCTTGAACATTGAAGGGGCAACGCCCGAGGAACTGGCACGCGGGGTCGCGGCAGCCGAAGCAGTCTTCGCACGCGCCGGCATTACGGCTTTGCAAGGCGCGGAAGGTTTATTCGCGTTGGAAGGGTGGGATATCAAAGGCTTTCCGGAAGACGACCAGCCAACCGAGAACGAGGACCAGGCTGCTTCGGCCTGGGAAGAAGCCGACGAGGCTGCGACAATTGCATGTTGTGCGGGCTGGCCGCAGGACAAAGTCCCGCACCATCAGGTCATGGAACTGATCGACGTTCCCCGCACGAGATTGCGAGCCGAGGCGCTTTCGGACACGTGGCCGGCGCGCAAGCAGCTCTATCCTGACGTCGTCAAACGGCTTGAGGTTACAGCCGGTCCGGACCGCCAGATCGATTTCGATATTGCCTTCGTTCTTGGTTGGGTGCCCGAGCGGCCGACGCAGGATCGGGTTGAGCCGCTTTCGGAAGATGGCGACCGTATCCCCTTCTTCACCAGCGACCTCGCCCAGGTTGAAGAAATGGCTCGCAAGGCGCTCAAGGGCTGGACGATCGAGATTGACCGGGATCCCTATGATGCCCACGTTTTTGATCCTGCAGCCAGCGAAGATGATGAAGAATTGCGCATGGCGGCATGGCGCGATTTCGACGGCTCCCTGCTTATGGAGAAGCCACCTGCAAATGCTGCAATTGCACTGACCCTGGCGATGATGCGCGGCCAGTCGATGCATTTCGAATAGACGGGTTACACGGCCATCGTCGATCGATCGTGCTTGGCCACTCCAGGTCGCACGCTGGATGGCCAAAAGCCCGACAAGCCCACACCGCATCCGAGGAGAGAACCATGTCAGAAAAACCACCCTATATGCCGACCGGCATTGGAATAGGCATGATGAGCGACGACTTAGCCAAGGTCGGCGTTCTGATATTCGAAACGGCGCAAGGGAACTTCGACTTCGCGGTCAATCTGCAGGCAGTCGATGTCCTCACCAAGGCAATCAATAAGATCGAGATGCATCTCCGCTCCGGCCGGACGCACTGAGTGTACGATGTGCCAGATCAGAAAAAGCCGAAGCCAGGAGCTTCGGTAGATCACGCAGGGACGAGGCGTATCGTGGCGGGCGTCGCGAATCCGTTGTCAGTCGCCGAATGGCTCGGCTGGAGGAAACGCTCGGAAGCCAGTGCTCTCGCGCACAACTCGCGGCGCCGGGTTGACGGACTGCCGCTGCGATCGATCACGACTTGCTCACGCTGCATGCCGGCGGTAGTAAAAGACGCGCCCAATGGTGGGCCCGGCGATGTAGCGCTCTCCGCTAACATCGTTCCCGGATTTGGGAGGGCCGGCTAAGTCTTGGTCGACCAATTTCGACAGGACAGCCGTCAATCTGGATTGCCAGTTTGCCGTCCAACGCGACCGAAGTTCTTCGCCCGCTGGTTCGCGCCGGATCATCCCTCCGTCTCCTTCTGCGATGATCGCGACTCGTGGCGTGCGTCACCGCTCTTGCCCTCGACCCTGCCGTTATCCTGGCCAGCGAGCCCACACCTAGCTGCCGCCGCTTAGCGATCGCTCAAACCAGGTTGTCGTGTTGCCGTCGGGGTGCGTTACCCTGATCCATTCGCCAATGTCAGGCTCTTCGGCGTACGGGATGGTTACCGGTCCCCACATCTTCGCGGCTTCCACAACATTTTCGGCCTGAATCTCGGCACGTTCCACGACTCTGCCGTCGCGTATCAGCTCGACGGTGAAACTCTGCATAGGTCGCCTCCTGCCGCCACGACGATACCCCTATCGCTACCCGAGATGAAAAATCATGGCTGTTTCCCGCCAGAAGGAATCGCTTGCCAAGGTGCTGATGCAGGAAGGCGGCAATGTGAAGAATAGGGGCGCTTCGGCATTTTAAGGTTGGCCAGCCACCCACAGATAAAGAGGGAGACGCTTAGCGAGCAATCTCGAACGCGGCCTCCTTCGACTCGGAAGAAAAGTATGCAGCATCAAAGCCTGGGATCAAACACCTAGCCTGTCGAAAGCTGGCGGCCTTTTTAGCATCAGCTTGACGAGTTAATTGCCCCAAACCAGTTTCGGTGTGTGAAAAAGCGAGGAGCAGCTATGACAAAAGTCCATGAAAAGCGGGTCCCGACGAAGCGGGGAATTCTTTCCTCAATCACGGCGCAAGTCATCGAGGTCCGGTCTTTCTGCGACCTGAGCAGGTCTTTTGACCACTGGAATCCCGCTGGCACCGGCTGGCGGGCTTTTTCGTCTTTCAGGGCGTGGATTAGGTCCTAACCGACAAAAGGTGTTACATGGGCAATGAAGAATGCCCGCCCAGCGTACGTTGTCTACGCACCACCGCTGATCGGCCTTCCGTTCCTGGCTGTGATACTGGCTCCGGATGGGACGACCGTCGCAACGCCCTTTGACACCGCAGATGAAGCGGCCGCCCACAACAAGGCGATGGCGGTTACAGGCCAATCCGGTGCGATACGGCACTGAACGTGCATGATAAACCAGGACAAATAGGAGAACCCGTCCATGAAACTGCTACGCACCGCACCGATTGTCATTCTTGCCTGTGCTTTGGCCCTTACGGCTTGCGCCAACACCGTCCGCGGCGTCGGCAGGGATGTCAAATCGACGGCCAACGCAGTCGACGACACGGTCAACAAACCCTGATGCAGAGGACCGTCACGGTTATCGAGAAGACGACAGGCCGCGTGATCGGAGCACTACCGATCGATATTGCCCAGCAGGATCACGAAGCCTCCGATGATCAGTATTTCACCAAGGCCTTCGAAACCGCTATGGACAGCGGCCTTATTAGTGATGCCGACAAGCATGCGGTTGAATTCCGGCTTGAATAACGTCGACGTTGCGACGGCTTTCTGTCGCGCATCGGGGCATTGTGGTTGCATCCTTTTGCACCTCAGCCATCCAGCAGGGGTGTACCCACCGTTTAGTCCAACTATCTCTAGGCACGGCCCGCCGCTGCTATGAATGGGGCGGCGGGTTTTTGACGCGTGAAGCAGCCGCCGCTCCTCATCGCCACTCAGCAGAGGAAGTCGGCGTTTTGGTAGGCGAACACTCTCCCGTTGCTCTCGTCGGTCACCTCAAGAAAGTCGTTTTCGGATCGGGGGAGCGTCACGCGCCTTTTCGTTGCCTGTTCGGCTGCACAATAGGACGTCGGAGCCTCTGCACGATATTCCCCGCTATCACCTGGCCCGCAGGGATATTCTCGGATTTGATACGACACGGTCAGCCCCAGGGTCCGAATCATGCATTAGCGATATCTGAGGTTTCCCTTTTGGCGAGGCGGGGTGTACTTTAGTACCGCTGGGTGATCCTAGCGACCTACACTGCCCGCTGCCGAGAGGTGGCGGGCCTTTTTGTTTATGTGTGGAACGCCGAAATCCAATGAGAGTTGGAATGCCGTCACCGTCCCTTCCGTGGAGGCGATGATGGCCATGGACGTACAGCCGTGGTCGGCCCGCTCGCTGCTTCCTCAGTGGGCGGGCCATCTCGCGGGTCGCTCACCGGAGCAGCTGGTGCACCATGCCGTCGACCTCAATACACAAATTCGAATACGATCCGGAAACCAGGGTTCTCTCAGTGTGGTTTGTAGCGAGTGGCAGGCAGTACGACTTTCTGGACGTACCGCTTGAGACCTTTACCGCGTTCAAAGCCGCCTTCGCCAAGGGCCGCTATTTCAACGACCACGTTCGCAATCGGTATCCATTCCGGCTCGTGACATAGGGCTCCAGTTCCAACGGCTCGTGTTGGGGCTGATCGTGCCAAGCGACCTGCCGGAAGTCACGCATGTCGAGCCGCTGGCCGCATACCGGGCAAATCATGAAATTCTCTCGATCGTCGGCAGGCTCGCCGCCGTGCTGCTTGCCGGGAATCGGCGGGCCAAGGTCGGATAGTTTCGTCATAGCTATCAAACATTCAATTCGTCTAAAATGTTCCGGAACCATTTTAGCGCGCGCTAATTGAATTGCACTATGCGAGTCAGCGCATGCCTCTGAAATTCATCAAGCCCATGGAACCCGAGCTGGTCGACACGCCACCGCAAGGCGACGAATGGCTTCATGAGATCAAATTCGACGGGTATCGGACCCAGATTATCAAGGATGAAAACGGGATCCGGCTGTTCACCAAGAACGGATACGATTGGACCGGCCGCTATATCGAACTTGCCGGAGAGGCGGAGGCGATCGAGGCGGAAAGTTTCATCATCGACGGCGAGGCAATCACCGTCAACGAGGCCGGTCTGTCCGACTTCCACGCCCTGCAATCAGCCGTCACCCGCCGTAAGCCGTCGCGCGACTTGTATTTGGTGGCGTTCGATCTCCTGCACCTGAACGGGCATGATTTGCGCAACATGCCGGTGGAAGACCGCCGCGAAATCCTGCAGGCACTGATTCCAGCCGTCGGCCGCATTCAGGTCAGCAAAGCCATGCCCGGCACCGGCGACGCGGTTTATCACCTGGTCGACAAGGCGGGGCTCGAGGGCATGGTCTCGAAGCGCAAGGACAGCATCTACCGTAGCGGGCCGACGATGAACTGGCGCAAGATCAAGTGCTATGCCGAAAAGGAAATGGACATCATTGGCGTGCAGCGCGAGGCCGGAAAGCCCGCAATGGTGCTCATGGCCGACAAGGGCCAATATGCCGGCGGCGCGTTCGTTGCCTTTAAAGCCGACAAGCGTCGGCAACTATGGGATCGTGTTCAAGGGAAGGTCGGGGGACCAGTTCCGATCGGTCTAAAGAAGGAAAAGGCCGAATGGCTGAAGCCTGGTCTCGTCGGCCGCGTCAGGTTCCTGAAGGGCGAGGAAAGGCTACGCCATGCGAAGCTGCTCGATTACCGAGAGGAGGAATGACTAGCGCTGGCGACGAGGGCTCCCCCTGCGGAACAGAACCGTGTGCCTGGCGTTGTGCGGAACATCGGCACGTCTAGGAGAAACGGCATGGTGGCGCCACGCGCGGTCTGGAAGGGATTTCTGAGGGTTGGTTCCGTGTCATGCGGGGTGAAGATAGTTGGTGCCACAAGCGAGGCATCCAAGATCCACTTCAAGATTTTGAACCGCAAAGACGGTTTACCCGTCAAAAGCGCCTATGTCGATGAAGAGACTGGCGACGTTGTCGAAGCCGAGGATCAGATCAAAGGGTATGAGGCGGACAAGGATGATTTCATCCACGTCGAGCCGGACGAGATCAAGAAACTGAAACTGACGTCGCAGCATACACTTGACGTCGATTCCTTTGTTCCGGTTGCGGAGATCGACACACGTTATCTGGAAAAACCATACTACTTGATCCCGGCAGATGGCGCCTCCCTGGAGGCCTTTGCCGTCCTGCGCGATGCGATGGCCAAAAAGCGCGTCGCGGCACGCTCCTGCGTCGTACTCTATCAGCGCGGGCGCGAAGTGTTGATACAGCCCCTTGGAAAAGGGATGTTGCTGACCGAGCTACGGACCCACGATGAGATGACGTCGGAAGAGACCGTCTTCGACGATGTGAAAAGCCCAAAATACGATGCGGATCTGCTCGAAATCGCGGGGCTCCTTATCGACAAGAAGGTGACGAAGTTCGATCCTTCGAAATTCGAGGACACCTACGAGGATGCGTTAATTGCCACGATTGACGCCAAACGCAAGGGCAAAAAACCCCCGAAACCGGCGCCGAAACCCAGGGAGAACGTGGTCGACTTGGCCTCAGTTCTTCGAAAGAGCCTCGCCAAGGAAGGCATCGGCCAAGATCGGCCAAAGGCCAAGAGCCGCAAATCGGCATAGTTAAAGAGAGCAATCACCAGCAAGTCCCAGTGCTTTTGCACGCTCGCGCGTTCCGTCATGGCTTCCGCCAAATTTCACCGGCTCATCGCACGGCAATTCCTCCTTCAATGAGGTCGAGACGCCCCGACCGGACAGCGCGCTTATCGGTCAGGCGATACCGAAGCCTAGGGACCGCCGGTTCAAACATACTGCTCATCAGCTTCACAACTCTGGTGCGCTCCGGTAGTCGGCCAGCCCAACAGCAGAGATCGCGACGCCGTCTGGCCTGTCAGTCAAGAGTTTGCCACAGCAACGAAGAGCGATTGTCCCTGCCGATCGATACGGAACAGTATTGGCTTTTTCTGCTGACGGGATTTCGCCCATTCCTCACGGACGTCGGACGGCTGGGTCATGTTTCGGTTGTTGGCCGACACGATAACGTCGCCTGGCCGGATGCCGCTTTCGGCTGCAAGACTGTTCGGAGCGACATCCTGGACGAACACGCCCATGGTGTCGGCTTGCAGGCCGAGTTGCTGGCGCGCTTCGTCCGGAATGGCGCTCAGCGATATGCCAAGGCGCTGGTCCTCAGTCCCCAGGCTTGGAATGGCACCGGTCTGTTCCTCCTGATCCCTGCGTTGATCGACAGTCAGCGACAATTCCTGGTTGTGCCGCCCCGGTTCGTTGTCACGGTCACTTTCGATCCCGGCTTTTGGCTTGCTGCCGCCAGCGTCAGGTCATGGACGCCTTGGATGTCCTTGCCGTTGAACCGGGTGATCACGTCGCCGGACTGGATTCCCGCTTTCTGCGCCGGGCTGCCAGCTTCGACCGAGGCAACCAGCGCTCCCTTGGCGCCCGGTATTCCGAGCGCCTCGGCAATGGAGGGCGTGACCTCCTGAAGACGCACGCCGATGAAGCCGCGCTCGATGCGGCCAGTGCTGATCAGTTGGTCGACAGTCCGAGCTGTGCGCGATGGCACCGCGAAGCCAATGCCTATGCTGCCGCCTGACGGCGACACGATTGCCGTGTTGACGCCGATGACTTCGCCGCGCGCGTTGAACAAAGGACCTCCCGAGTTACCTCTGTTGATCGAGGCGTCTGTCTGCAGGAAATCGTCGTATGGACCGGCCTGGATATCGCGAGAGCGCGCAGAAAGGACGCCGACGGTGACGGTGCCCCCGAGGCCGAAGGGACTGCCGATGGCGATGGTCCAGGCCCCTGGTTGCATCGCGTCCGAATCCCCCCAGGCCGTCGCCGTCATGTTGGGCCGAGGATCGACTTTCAATACCGCGATGTCAGTTGCCGGATCGCGGCCCACCACCCGCGCAGGCGCCGTCTCCTTGTCGGAGAACACGACATGAATCTCAGTTGCGTCGGCGACGACATGGTTATTGGTGACGATGTAGCCTTCGGGACTGATCACAAAGCCGGAGCCGAGTGCTTCCCGCACCTGGGGCTGGATACGCCGTCCCCCGTCGAAGGGATTGAGGAAGTCGTTGAGCGTCGTTTGATCCTGGATGATCTGCCTGGTCGTGATTGCGACAACCGCTGGCAGCTTCTGACGCACGATTGCGCTGAAGTCGTTCGGAATTTCCTGTGCGGTGGCCGGAGCAAGGCCGCCAGTCGAGAGCATCAGGGCTCCTGTGACCAAGCCAATGCACAAGTTCCTAGAGAGGTAAGACATGACTGGTTCTCCTGCCGGATTCGGCCTTCGAGTTCGCCAGACGTCAGAACTGAGATTCTCGCCGATTGTTTCACCGGCCCGATAAAATGGTTCTGAGGCGTTGACGACGGGAAGGTGACCCGTGCCGAGCCATTGAAACTTGCTTGAGACGTTCCAAAGTTTCGTCTGGCGGGAATCGCCAGAGCCGCCACACTCAAACACGCAGGAGATTTCGGAAGCGGAGGACCATCAATGGAAGCAGCCATTTCGACTCATTTGCATCGATTGAACCCGTGGCCCCTGATGTTTTTCTGGATCGCTTGCTGCATCCGGCACGGCATTTCAAACATCCCCACGACGTTTTGGCCGACGTTGCCTTGGACGTTCAGGAGAAGCGGGCCATCCTTTCGTCATGGGCGTCGGATGCCTGCGCAGTAGAATCCGTGCCAGCGCTTCGCATGCTGCCCGGGGCGGGTGAACCGGTCACCTTCGACGCGATCATGGATGCGTTGCAACAATTGGATCAATCGGACGAGCTTACCGGTCCTGACGGCAGTGACAGCGCGGTAGTGGCCGCGTTCGTACCATTCGTCGATCGGATTTAAGCGCGACGTAATTGTTCTTGCGCAATGGGCCCGTCGGCGAGTGACCCCGCCGGCGGGTGGCATGGGTGCGTTTGCCCAGATTGCCGCTGAAAATTTTCCTATTCTTCCTCTTGAAGGTGCAAGTCGCGATTCTAAATTGATGGTCCCGGTCGCCCAATGGGGCCGGCAAGACCAGGAGGCGGCAAGGCTCTTGGAGCCTCCTATGATCCATGTTGCTCAAGGAGGATGTGGTTATGAACGTCGATTTTACCCCCCTGTACCGGTCCAGCATCGGCTTCGACCGCATGGTCGACATGCTCGAAAGTGCGAGCCGTGTGGCCTCGTTCGACAACTGGCCGCCCTACGATATCGCCAAGGTCGGTGAGGATGAGTATCGCATCACCATGGCGGTCGCCGGTTTCTCGCAGGACCAGCTGACCATCACTCACCAGCCCAACATGCTGGTTGTGAGCGGGTCGCAATCCGGCGATGAGAACGGCCAGTATCTCTACCGCGGCATTAACGGGCGCGCTTTCGAGCGTCGGTTCGAACTGGCCGACCACGTGAAGGCGGCTGGAGCCAGCCTTGAGAACGGGCTGCTGAGCATCGATCTCAAGCGCATGGTTCCCGAGGAGATGAAACCGCGCAAGATCGAAATCTCTAGCGGGGCTCCCATGCCGAAGATTGAGGCGCCCAAGGTCGAGGCCGGCAAGCTGGCCGCCTGAGCAATCCACCATGAAGACTTCCGCTTGAGCCGGGCGTCCCGCCCGGCTCAGAGACCTACGAAAGGAGAAAGACAATGAGCGTACGTGACTTGATCCCATGGGGCCGGGGCAACGGAAACTCGGCGCCCAGTCTCTTCCCAGATGGAGATCGAGACCCCTTCGTCTCCCTCCACCGGGAGGTAAACCGGCTGTTCGATGACGCCTTCCGCAGCTTTGGCGCCAGACTGCCGGCCTTCGGTCCCTCTTTCGCCGCCAGTTGGCCGAGTGTCGAAATCTCCGACAAGGAAGTCCGTTTGACCGCGGAAATCCCTGGTCTGGACGAGAACGACATAGAAGTCCTGCTGGAAGATGGGGCGCTCAAGCTTAAAGGCGAGAAGCGTTCCGAGACCGAGGACAAAGACCGGCAGTTCTCCGAGCGCTTCTACGGTCGCTTCGAGCGCCTCATTCCGCTCGGCTACGAGGTTGAAGAAGACAAGGTCAACGCCGCCTTCAAGAACGGCGTGCTGACCGTGACCTTGCCCAAGACCGAGCGGGCGCAGGCGAAGGCCAAACGGATCGCGATCAACGGCAAGAACTAACGCATGGCAGTATGGGTGGCGGCCCTTACGGCCGCTGCCCGTACGACCCTTCAGAATCGGGAGGGACAGGCAATGGAGACAGTTCATAGCAGTGACATCAGAAACCCAACCAGAACCTCCGTCCGGCCGGACAATGACAATCGGCCTCGTCTCGACGAGCCGGCTTTGTCAATGGGGCGATCACTGTTTCCGGACGGCGCGACGGCGCGGATCTACCAGCCATGCCGCTCGGCCATGACCTCCGCAAAGCCCCGGAAGGACTGGCGATTGGTCTTCGAACCTCGCACAGCCCCGTTCATCGAGCCGCTGATGGGCTATACGGGCGGCCGGGACACCCTGACCCAGCTTGAACTGAACTTTCCGACGCTGGAAGCGGCGATCCGTTATGCCGAGCGTCAAGGCCTCAACTACGTGTTGCAGGCGGCACCTCCTGCTTCCCAGGCCAAGGTCAGGAGTCAGCATGTATTGGAGGAGAAACAGGCCTTTTCCGACGTGGTTTGGCAGCGGCTGCAATTGGCTTGGCTTCAGGCAAGCCATGGTTATGGCGCGGGTGCACAGGCAGCGCACATACAGACGGTGCTTTCCGAGCCCGACACATTCCACACCTCTCCGATGGAGGTGGTGGATGATCCGGTGCTTTCACCCGACGAGAAACGCGCTCTGCTCAAGAACTGGGCCTGGAACGAGTACCTGATCGACCTGGCCACCGCCGAAGGTATGCCGGAAAATGCACGCCCGACGCGATTGGACGAGCTCGAACTCGCTTTGCTGGCCTTGGAAGCCCGAAACCGGGGCTTCCAGACTCGGACCAGCCCGGTGCACTCCCGGATGGCCGCATGATTGGAGGACCCACTGATCGTCTTCGACGCCCCACGGACCATCCCGAACCCCTTCGTGCTGAGTGCGGCAGCAGGGCGGCCGCGCGCATTAGCGCGCGCCGGAGAGCCCGGCTTCCGGCCAGCCCGAAGAGCCGGCCGCATCTCGCATTGAGTGAGATTGCCGGCAATGCTTTCGAACTCAGGAGATCGAACCCTTCCTCCTGACTGGATCGATCTCGCCGAGGGACTGCGTCCGTAGCAAATCCGTGCAGCCTGACCATAGCCGCTGGCGGGTCCGGATTTTCCGGGCCCGCTCTTTTCTTCGCGAGACCGCAATCGATGCTGCCCCGGTTTGGCGACCTATATCCCCCACCTTGTGTGGAGTGGCCGCAATGGACATGAAATCCAACATTAGTAGTGGAAGCGCCTTTGGCTGCGCTGATGCTGCTCTTCCAGTACATCTACACTGCTACGCAGCACGTGACGCGAACTTCCCATAGCCGGTTCGAAGCCCTGCTTCGCGACGGCAAGATCGCTGACGTGCAGGTGGTGGCTCGAAGCCCTGCGGACTGACCCACACCGCGCTGCCAGCGGGATGAGGTGCCACGGCGATACGATTGCCAAGAGGCTGCTGCGCTCGGCCGGCCACTTCTCTCTTGAACTGAAAAGTGGAATTTCCAATATCCTCTCTGTGCCGAGAAGACGTCACGCAGACCGACATATTTTGCCGAGGAATCATCCTGCGTCACCCGAAGAGGCACAAGCGTCGCTTTAGGGATTGAAGGGAGGTCAAGATGGAAAGCGCTACGTTCAAACAGCCGATTTTCGTCCGAGATGACAGTTTCGTCATCAAAAAGATCGGTTGCGTCATGGATGCTATAGAATTTCTGGAAGAATGGCCGGTCGAAAGGCGCGGCCTTCTCCACGGAGCGGCCTGTGATACGTGCTACTCGGCGTATGATGGTCGCAGGTCGGTCGAGGCCGCGCACAAGACGTTTGCGACCTGGGCACGCAGGGTGGGTGTGATCGAAGACGTTCCCGTGGCGCCGCCTTGGATGACAGGGCCGAAGATTAGCGGTGCAGACGAACTTATAGAAAGTGACCGTTAAAACTCTCTGCGGCGGCAATCATACCGCCGCAGCAAATTACGCTGCATGGCTGGCGCTACGAACAGGATGCTCCCATCTGCTGCCGACCAGACATTCGGATTGGCCTGTATCGGTCGAGGGGGCGTCAATTTCGTTCCGGAGGTAGTCGCCGATGAGCGCGATATAAACCAAGGGCAGCAGTGCGAGCTGGGACAAAAGCCCGTCGCCCTATCTCCTCTGCGTTCCGGCTGCAAGCAGTACGGGTCGATGTCGGCCCCCTCACGACGTCGCCTTCAGCGCGCGGATCACTGCGGCCACCGTCTTGGTATCAGCGCCCCGGCCGACGCGCATCGCGATGCCGTCGAACTCAAGCTGGATCATGCCGGCATCTCGGGTGGCTTTCCGTTTCCGCTGCTTCGGTGAATGCTTGGCCCAGGCTCCGCCGCTGCCACAACCGCCGGCACGAAAGCAGGAGAACCTTGCTGCACCGAAGCGGCCTGTTTGCGCGCTTCGCGGCGCCAGGCGAAGACCTGCTGCGGCCTGGGGCCATACCGGACCGGCGGGCGACCTCGGAACGCCGAAGGTTGCCGCTCCGGGTCAAGCGTAAGGTCAAGTCCAGACACAAGCCGATCTCCAATCTCAATACACGATTGGCAACCTCACAGATCGCGACCACTCCCGAAAGGTGGTCCCGAAACACCGCTTGCATTCCAGCATGAAGGGTTTGTTGCTGATTTAGGTCTTGTTGCTGCCCTGGATGAAATGACGCCGCCCCGGGAGTGCGCCTATGCGTTCGAGGAGCCGTTCCTTCAATACGAAATCATGCACCAGGGCTGCCGCGGGAATAAGCCGAAGGCGGGTAACGATCGCCCTGCCGACCCAATCGTGCCAGGCAAACGCCAGGCCTGACATCTAGCTGGCCGCGCGCAGACGCCGAGAGCGAACAAAGGCCTTTAAGCCGTTGGAATCCAACGCCTGCCCAAAAGCATAACCCTGCAGTATGTCGCAGCCCAACCCCTTGAGTACGCGGGCGTGCTCCATCGTCTCGACGCCTTCCGCTATGACCTCGATACCCAAGGACTTGCCGATTTCGATGATCGACGAGACAACCTGCCTTCGTTGCGGCGATTCGACGATTGGGATGACCAGTTGCCGATCTATCTTCAGTCGGCGTGGTTGTATCTTGAGTAGGCTGACAATGGAGGCATACCCCGTACCAAAATCATCTATCTCTATATCAATGCCCAGTTGCTTGATTTGATCGACATTCCAGGTCACCAGATCATCGTTTTCGTCAAGGAAAATGGACTCAACAAGTTCGAACGAAACCCTTCCCTTCTTGATATTCAGTTCTCTCAAGCTCTTTATAAGTTCTTCATCTTGGAGGCGCCGCGCCGAAACATTGACTGATACTCGCGGTATATGAAGGTTCGCGGCAGACCAGTCTTCAAAATCTGAAAGCGCATGGTTCAGTATGGTTCGATCGATCATAGAGACGACATTTAGTTCCTCTGCAATCCTGAGGAAGACATCCGGCGCTAGAATGCCCTTGTTTGGGTGCCTCCATCGCGCAAGCGCCTCGACACCGACAATTTCGAGCGTTTTTGCGCTAAACTGGGGTTGGTAGTAAGCGATGAACTCATTGCGCTCGAGGCCACCGAGAACTTCATCGGCAATCCGCTTTGTGTCGACAATTTCGCTTTGCATCGCCTCAGTGAAGAATTCGTATCGATTGCGCCCGCGACTTTTCGCTCGGTAAAGCGCGATGTCGGCGTTCACCAGCAGGTGCTTGGCTTCGGCGTCTTTTCCGTTGTCGACCGCAATTCCCACGCTGACACCAAACCGGCATCGGTGACCGTGGTAGTAGACGGGTTCGCCCATCTGGCTGATGATGCGGTCAGCCAGCACCGCCAGTTGCTTGATATCGTCATGCACCGTGCACAGTACGACGAATTCGTCTCCTCCGATCCGAGCGACGAATCCCCCATCCTCGACCTTGGACCGGAGGACGGCAGATGCGTGTACCAACATCGCGTCACCTGCGGCATGGCCAAGCGTATCGTTGATGTGCTTGAACCGATCCAGGTCGATGTGAAGCAGTGCCGCATGGCCGCCGTCGCGCTTTGCGTTTGCTGCGTACTCCTCCAGCACCTGGTCGAGGTAACGGCGGTTGGGCAAACCAGTCAGCGAATCGTGAAACGCGATATGCTCTATATGTGCCCTGGCCGTCTCGAGTTCCGCGTTTTTCGACTCGGACAGCTGTTTTGCACGAACCAGATCGCTATTCAGCAAAACGTCGGCTGTCACATCCCATTCCGCACCAATCATTTTGAGCGTCTCGTTTGGGGCCTGGTATATGGCCGCCTTGGATCGGACATGACGGACCTCGCCATCCGGCCGAACAATCCGGTATTCCGACGAATATGTTCCGCGGCTGGCCACAGCGCGGTCGAAATCTGCGTTGGCGCTAGCTAAATCCTGGGGGTGAATTGCCCCAGCCCAATCCAAGTAGCCGCGAGGCCCCCCATCGCGGGGTTTGCCGTATATTTCGTTGACGCGATCGTCCCACGACAGGTCATTGGTCGCGAGGTCGTGTTCCCAAACGCCAATAGCCGACGCCTCCAGAGCAAGTTCGAGGCGTCTCGACAATCGACGCAGTTCCGCATAATTGCGCTGTCTCTCGCCAATCAGACGACCTGTGACCAAGAATGGGATCACAACTAGCGTCCCGGCCGCGGCCATGATCGCGCGCAAGAGCCACGCGTTGCCAGGTGTCGAAGGCCAGCCGTTTTTGGGGATGGCCGCTATTTGCCAGGAACCTGACGGGAGCAGAACTTCGGCCGTTACTGGATTGCTTCGGCGGACGCCCAGATCGCCGAAGAATTGATCTCCGCTCGGGCCGAGGGCGTCTTTACCGATGAGCGCAACGTCAATCCCGAGATCATCGTCAAACAGGCCGCTCGCCTTGTAAAGGCGCTGCACGTCAACAACGGCGGAAATGATGCCCCAGAATCTTTCAGTATTGCCCGCGCTCGGCACAAAAACTGGGAAACGGCCGATGAAGCCTTGGCCGCCCTGCTTCAGATCAACCGGGCCGGCAAGAATCAACTTGCGCTCGTCTCGCGCCCGCAGCGCGGCGTTACGCTGCCGATCGTCCTTACGGTAATCGAGGCCCACGGCTTTCTCGTTGCCTTTTAGCGGGTACATCAAGGAAACGACCAGATCGGGTGCGCCGGCAATGTTGTTCAATTGCGAGCTCTCGCCGAACAGATTACCCGCGAGCGAGGCGAAGCGTTGCTGTCCCATGTAGGGTTCAGTCACGACCGTCGCGACCAGCCCATGCACAAGTTGAAGGTTTCCGTTGATATTCCCTTCCAGCTTGGCTCGGATCAGATTGACCTTGGCTAGGACATCCGCGCGGACCGCTTGGTCCGAAACGATTTTGTTCTGGTGCTCCGCATACGCCGCGCTGATGGCAATAACCAAAACCGCCACTGCCGCCGGAATATTTGCCGACGAAAACACGGCATCCTTTATGCCGCCTAACCTAGCGCCGGAAAGAGCCAATAGGGTGAAAACCCCCTTGTGTTATTCAGGTTCTCGGATCGACCTGCCCATGGGACATTAGCTTTCATTAATTAATTTTGAACTTCACAGTCCTGAAAACTTTGCACTGTCCGACCGCTGAGGTCGTTCTGGCGCGCCGCCGGAGGGGTTGGAACCAGCCGCCGCTCAATGAGGCAACGTATCGGCTGGGGACGATTCCGGGGTTGTGGCAATCGTGCTCGGCGATGACAATGCAAAACCGAATTAATAGGAGAACTAGTGGCCCTCAATCGCTTTGGGAGCAACAAGGTATGGTATCTTGCCGACGCTTCGCTTCGTCGCGCCAATGGAATAGGCCATTGGGATCTTGGGGGAGGTGTTTGGCAAGCCGTACATATCCTTGCCTGCCCTCATTGCAAACGAAAAGTGCTGCCACGAAACCATGTCATGCTCATTCAGAAAATCGAGCGTCAGCCCCGCTGAAATCAGCGCGTTCACCACATCGCTGATCGGATGGATCCACTCATAATACCGAGGATGCTTCAAAACGCGGTCGTCGCCGGTATAGGTCCGTTCCTCGTTCCATGCGAGCGGTCGAGCTATAGGCGTTCGCCAATCGTGCTTAAACTCCAGCGCCGCGGCCTTACGATCACACTGAAACATCAACGGATGGCCCTCGGCCATATAGAGCCGGCCGCCTGGGCTCAGGAGATCGGCAACGACCCGCGCCCAGCGGAACACATCGTCCAGCCAATTTACCGAACCCCAGGTAACATAAGCAATGTCGAAGGTCCGGCCGAGCGCTTCGACTGCCTCGAATAGTGGCGCTTCCACGAAGCGCACGTCAGTGCCTGCCTTCGCCGCGAAATCGCGCGCAGCTGCGATCGCGGTCGGTGAAAAGTCGAGGCCGGTCACGCTGCCCGCGCCGAGATTCTTCAAGCTGATCGTGTCGAGCCCGATATGACATTGCAAGTGGACGATATCCTTGCCGACAATATCACCCACCTCGCCCGTTTCCAATTCATAGAGATTGGATCCGCCTGCCAGCACATTTTCAATCTGGTAGCTGCCGGTCGTATCGGTCGAATGCAGTTCAGCCCGATCATCCCAATTTAGGCGATTTGCACCAAGAAACGGTTCCAAATTCCCCCCTATTTCCAGCGGCGACTGACGCTTAGTTAACAAGTCGTTAATATACCTTTGCGCAGAAAGAGTCGCGCGTCAATGTGGGCCAACGGGCGGGTGGGCCTACGTCGCAGAGCCCACACCCCGAAGAGATGGCGCCGGTTTCTAAGGTGGAGGCGCACAGTTGGATCGAACGAAGTCCATGAGGGTCCAAGATGAAACCCTAAGACGGGTTGCCGGACGGCCCGCCTGATCTCTACTTCCGCGGCTTCGGCTGACAAACTGTCGAAATGGGGAATCTTCTGGAGAACGATACCTGGCACCAGTAATCTCTACGAATTCGACACGCACGTCATTTCAGTAGCACCGGATACGGGGCCGCTCCGTTGATGCCGGCTGATCAATGGATCGATACGACGAACATTCTGAATCCGTGGCTAATCGGGACATCTGGAAAACTAGTAATCTCCCCCGTGCTGGAACGTGTAAGAGCACGAGTGGTCACCAGAGATGTGTCCCAGCTAACGGCCCTTTCTCACCCCATGATCTGTTAAGTATTTGATATGTGACTATTCTGTCCACCTCATCCGATGAAGCCTGAACCACCAAGAACCGTGATGATCCGCGCTCCGCGCTGTTCCCATTTCCGCCTGCGCCAACATCGTTCTTCACTTTCATCCAGTCAGCTTCTCTTTGAACGAATCGCCGTGCGTAACGTTCGTCTTCACCCGGGGATTCGTGCGTTGCCGCTTGCCGAAAGCCGTGTCGCCAGCTTCGAAATGGATGGCAACATAAGCCGTTGATTTGTAAGGCATGGCAATGAGCGGAGGCTGCGAATAGCAACATGGCGACATGAAAAAGCCCCGCCGAAGCGGTAATGCAGTTCACTTAAGTTGGGCTGGATGAGGATCTGGTAAGACCTATCGAACAGGATGGAGATTCGTTTCCATCCTGTT
>NZ_JAMYSG010000044.1:0-44080 GCF_040321815.1 Mesorhizobium sp. M0239 | reverse complement strand
GGCCTCCAATCCAGCCAGCATCTTGAATCACAAACATCCGGCTTTGGGAATCCTACGATTCTCTCAAAATAGGAATCGCTCTAGTGCTCGATCGGTCCCTTGGCCATCACAAGCGCCGTGCCGGCGGTGGTCGGACGCTCGATCATACGCCGCACGCGCGGCGGTTCGTCGCCGCTGTGCAGGGCCCGCACGCGTTCGCCGATGACGGCGTCGGCATGGGTGATGCGTCCATTGTGCCTGATATATTCGATCCAGGTCGGCGTGTGATAATGCTCGATCCATACGGTGGGATTCTCGAGATCGCGTGCCAGCGTCCAGTTGCGGGCGCCGTCACGACGGCGGATGCGGCCGCGTTCGGCCATGATGGCGAGGAACTCCGGTTCGTCCTCGTGCCGGATCACATACTCGATCATGATGGCGATGGGACCACTGCGCGGCTTCAGGTCAAGCGCAAGGTGCGGTTCCTTGAAGCGATTGAGCGGGTCGAGGTTGAGCACCTGCTGTTGCGGCAGCGGGAGCAAAAGGCCGATGGCGCCGCCGGCCAGCATGGCGACGCTGGCTGCGATCAGCGCGGTTTCGGCGCCGTGCGCATCGGCGACGACACCCCAGATCCAGCTGCCGAGCGCGATGCCGCCGAAAGTCGCGGTCTGGTAGACCGACAGCACCCGGCCGACCACCCAGCGCGGCGTCGCCATCTGCACCGTGACGTTGAAATGCGAAAGCGCGATCACCCAGCAGGCGCCGCCGACAAGCAGGCCGAGCGACGTCTGCCAGGCATGCTGGCTGACGGCGGCATTGAAGGCGCAGACAGCGAAGCCGGCAAAAGCACAGCGCACCATCGTCTCGCTAGACAGCAACTGCCGCAGCCTGACGCTGATCAAGGCGCCGCCGACCGCGCCGATGCCGAAGGCGCCGAGCATGATGCCATAGGTCAGCGCATCGCCCTTGACGACATCGCGCGCCACCAGAGGCAGCAACGCAAGCACAGCGCCTGCACTGAAGCCGAACGCAGCTCCCCTGACCAGCACCTTGCCGATGTTGGGCGACATGGCGACATAGCGCAGGCCGGCGCCCATGGCGGCCCCCAGCGACTCGCGCGGCAAGGTCGACATGGGCACGTCCGGCTTCCAGCGCGCCAGCACGACGATCAGGCCGATATAGCTCACCGCGTTCGCCGCGAAGGCGGCCGCCGCACCGGCCGCGGCGACAATGATGCCGCCGATCGCCGGACCGACGCTGCGCGTCAGGTTAAAGCCCATCGAATTGAGGGCGACGGCCGCCGGCACCTTGTTGCGGGGTACGATATCGCCGACGGAGGCTTGCCATGACGGGCTGTTGAGCGCGGTGCCGCTGTCGATCAGGAAGGTGAAGGCAAGCAGCGTCCATGGCGTGATCAGGCCGGAATAAGTGAACACGGTCAGGAGCACCGACACCACCAGCATGAAGGTCTGGGCGACCAGCATCACCTTGCGCCGGTCGAAACTGTCGGCGATGGCGCCGGCTACGAGTGCAAACAGCATGATCGGCAAGGTGGTCGAAGCCTGGACCAGGGCCACCTGATAGGGCGAGGTGGCGATCGTGGTCATCATCCAGGCGGCGCCGACACCCTGGATCAGGCCACCGAAATTCGAGACGAGACTTGCGCCCCATACGGCGCGGAAAATGCCGTGACGGAAGGGCGCCAGCGCCGAGACGCTCTCGCTGTCCGGCTTTTCGTCAATCATTTGGGGTTCCTGCCATGTCGTGCCTGCTCGTCAGACAATCCGTTTGCGCAGACCGTTTGCCGAAAGTAGGGCATGGCGCCGCAAAGGGCAAAAAAGCTCATGGTCCAACAATGGGATAGAGGCGGTCCAGGCCTTGTCCGCCGTGGGTCCGGAGGTGCCGCGGGGATCGGCGGCTCTGTCTTCAGACAATTGCGAACGGCATGCCGCGGCACACCATCCTGGAACAGGTTCAGAATCCGTTCTGGATGCGCTCGAAGATGACGTTGGTGAAGGCCGATATCTGGCTGCCGATGAAGGGGCCGGTCAGCGCCACCACCAGCATGATGGCGACGATTTTCGGCACAAAGGTCAAGGTGATCTCCTGCACCTGCGTCAGCGCCTGGATGAGGGCGATGCCGATGCCGACCACCATGGCGACCAGCACCACCGGAGCCGACGCGACGAGCACCGTCCACACCGCATACTGGACGATGTCGAGAGCGTCGGCCTCATTCATGGGACTGGCTCTCTGCCGAAAGCGTCAGCTTGCTGCCTTGACCGAAACTCCCGGACCGACCGCGACTTCGGTGCCGTTCTGCAGCACGGCGATGAGACCGTTGCTGGCGAGGCGCACCGAAGCCACGGTGCCCGTCGTCAGGCCGTCGGCGGAGGTTATCGAGCGCCCGATCAGTGCGTCGGCCTGCGACAGCGCCGAGGACTGCATGATCTGATTGAGCTTGGTGTTGGTCTGCACCGATTGCTCGACCTGAGAGAAGGTGGCGAGCTGGGCGACATATTGCGTCGAATCCATCGGCTTGGTTGGATCCTGGTTCTTCATCTCGGCGATCAGAAGCTTCAGGAACGACTGGTAGTCGACCGCTGTCTTCGAGGTCGACGCCGTGGCCTGATTGGCGCCGGTCGGAATCGTCGTCGTCATGTCCACGTTCATCAGTATCGTGCTCCCACAGCCAACGGGCGCTCGGCACCCGAAACATCGTCATTACCACCCAGCGCGCGGCGTTCGAGCGGATAAAGCGCGCGGATCGCCTTCAGCGCCTCGTAGATATGATCCTCGCCGACCATGCGGTCGATCTGTTTCAGCGCGCTGCAGATCTGGGTGTCCTCGAAGCTTGCCAGAAGCAGCGGCAGCGAACGGCGGAACATGTCGCGTGCGGCGGCGGCGCCGGCCGGGTTCATCAGCATGACCTGCAGGATGAAATAAAGCTGCTTGAGCGGCGTCGAGGCATCGTCGGCCTGAATCACGTGGCTTTCGAGCAGGAACTGGACGTCGTTCATCAATTCGACGGTGACCTTGCGGTCGACCCGGATGACGGCGCCGTTGATGTAGATCTTTTCGTTCGGCTTCAGCGATATCTTCAGCGTGTTGGTCATTGAATGCCGTCCCTGATGATCTGGGACACCTCGATCAACCCTTCGAAATTGTTGGTGCGGCCCTGACGGATGTCCTCCGCCTCGCGCAGCAGCCACAGGCCGATGGAAATGAGGTTGGCGCGCAGTTCCTTGGGCAGGGCGTTGTCGCTGGAGCCAAGATCCTCGACGAAGGCGGTCCAGACGCGGTTGGTGAAGTGAAGCGCCTCGATCGCCTCCATCGAATCGTGGCCGGCCGCTGCTGCCGCCGCCAGCATGTCGATCGAGCGGGTCAGAAGCTCCCGCTCGCGGTCCTTCGCGTCGGCAACGGAGTTGCTCTGGATGTCGGCGTAGGAGAATTGGTACATCGTTGGGGCTCTACCGTTCCGTTAAGCGTTGTCAGGTCAGGTAATTCAACAGGCTGAGCTGCTGCAGGCGTGCGGTCAACGCGAAAGACGTTTCGATGTGCTGTGTCAGGTCCGCGACCCGTGTCGCGGCTGCCGCCGGATCGACGGCTTCCAGATCGAGAATGTGCCGTTCGAAAAGGTCGACCTGCGTTTTCATCCGATCGTTGGCATCGGAAACCCGCTTCTGGACGATGCCGGTCTCGGATTGAAGCTGGCCAATGCCGCTCAGCGCTTCGCCAACCAATGTGGTCGAGCGGCTGACAACCGTATTCTTCGCCGCCTGGCTGATGTTGCTGGACATCAGGCTGCTGACCATGGCTGCCGCCATGGCGAGT
This sequence comes from Mesorhizobium sp. M0239, assembly GCF_040321815.1. Classification (NCBI taxonomy): domain Bacteria; kingdom Pseudomonadati; phylum Pseudomonadota; class Alphaproteobacteria; order Hyphomicrobiales; family Phyllobacteriaceae; genus Mesorhizobium; species Mesorhizobium sp. M0239. The sequence goes on along the minus strand of NZ_JAMYSG010000044.1, from coordinate 40,267 downwards.
TTCTGAATGCCATCGCTGTTGGCGCTGGTCGAAGTCGGTGTGGTTTCGTTGAGTGCGATGCGGCTGACGATCTGCTGGTCGGTGGCGTTCGACCAGTTGCCTTGCCAACCCGCGCCCGTGAACTGCGGCACGACATCATTGGTGATGAAATCGTCCATCTGGGCAGCCGTGATGTTGGCCGCTGCCGGGTCGTCCTGGGTGAAACCGAAATTGGTGAGGAAAGCGGTATCGAATGCAGCCTTGGCAGGAGAGCCGGCAGCGGTGAAATCGTTGATCGGCTTGACGTCTGTGTTGGTGCCGGCAAACAGATATTCACCATTAACGCTGGTGTTGAGGATCGAGGTCAGCTGCTGGATGGTCGCCTTGCCGGAGTCCCGGGTGAGGCTGTTGGACGAGTCGCTCGAGGAAGCGGTGGTCAGGGCGGACAGGAAGGTCTGCGCGGCGGTGGAGAGCTGACCAAGCGAGGTCTGCGTCGAGGAAAGCCGGGCGCCGACCAGGCCGTTGGAATCGATGATGACGTTGAGCCGGTCAAGATCGCGCTGGAAGGTGACGGCCTGGGTGGTGCGCCCACCGAGAGCCAGGCCGACGTCAGCGACCCGGCCCGTCGAGGATTCTTTGGTGGCTTTGACGAGTTCGGCCTGCATGCGCATCTGCTGGGAGCGCATGGCATTGGAGATTGCGGCCGAGGAGACTGAAGTCATGGAATTATCCCACCGCGTTGAGCAAGGCCGTCAACATGTCGTCGACGGTTTTCATCATCCGGGCTGATGCCTGGTAGGTGTGTTCGAGGTCGAGCAGCAGCGACATTTCCTGGTCGACATTGACCCCGGTCGCGTTGGACAGCGCCTCGGCGCTGCGCGATGCCAGTGCTTCCTTGGCGTCGGAGGCGGTCGAAGCCTGCTGGCGCACGCTCTCGAACCAACCGATCGAACTGGCGGCGTAGTCGGATACGCTGGAGGTTGCCGAAACGCCGGCGGCGGGGTCGAAAGTCATCGGCTGGTCGAGCCGGTCGCCATAGGCAACCAGAAGGGTGGAATAGGACGCGCCGCCGCCCGTGTTGGCGACATAGGCCGCACCGTTGGCACCGCCGTCGCGCAGCAGCGTCGGGTTGCCGCCGGTGCTCGGGTCCATCGCTGCATTGACGCTGATGGACGCGGCAAGGCCGGTGACCAGCGTGCCGGCGGCCGGCACGGCCGGCGCTCCCGACCAGGTGAACAGGCCGGCGGCATTGGCCATCGAGGGTGCGGTCTCGGCAAAAGCGGTGATCAGGCCACGCGCGGTCTCATCGAGCTGGCTCTGCATGGTCGAGGCGACGCCGTCGCGCAATTGCAGCAGGCCGGCAAGCGTGCCGCTGGCGCTGGTGTTGCCGCCGGCTCCCGCCGAGATCGGCACGTTGTCGATGTAAACGGCATTGCCGGCGGCACCCGCGGTATAGCCTGCCGACGCCGCGAAGGTGACCGTGCGCGGTATCGTCTCGAACAAAGTCGTGCCGTCACCGGTGGTGATGACCATGTCATTGTCGCCTCGCGTGAAGGTCGACACCGGGACATAGTTCGAAATCTTCTTCAAAAGCGCGTCGCGCTGGTCGAGCGCATCGGAAACGTCGGTGCCGGAACGGGTTCCGGACATGACCGCCGTGTTGGCGTCCTGGAACTGGCTGAGCAGCGAGTTCAGGTCATCGACGGCGGTGGCGATCTGGCCGTCGGTCTGGGTGCGGAAATCCTGGACTGCCTTGGAGCCCTCATTGAGCGAGCGCACGACCTGCTTGGCGGCGTCGATGACCGAGGCGCCGAGGTTCTGGTTCGACGGCGAGGTGGCGTAGAGCTGCAGCGCCTGCTGCAGGTTGGCGATCGCGGTCGAGGGCGAGGACGCATTGTCGACGCCATTGACCGCAACGCCCAGCTGATCCATGCCGCTGTAGAGCGCGTTCTGCCCGCTCCAGGCCGACAGCGCGCCGAGATTCTGGCGAAACAAAAGCTCGTTGGCTGCGCGCTGGATATCGACCGAACGCGCGCCCGGCGCCGTGCTGGTGACGACGGCCTGACGCCGTGAATAGTCCGGGTTGGAGGCGTCGGCCACGTTGCGCGAGACAACGCTGGTCTGTCGCGCGGTGTTCATAAGCGCCGACTGGGCGATACTCAATGCGGTAGACAGTGACATGCGGGTCTTTCGCGGGCGACGCCCGTCTTATCTCTTCAGGTTGACAAGGACGTCCATCAGATCGGAACCGGTCTGGAAGACTTTCGAATTGGCGGTGTAGCTGCGCTGCGCCGCGATCATGTTGGTCAGCTCTTCGGCGATGTCGACGTTGGAATTCTCGAGCGCGCCGGAGATGATGGAGCCGAGCTTGCCTTCATTGGCAAAGCCGACACGAACCGCGCCGGACTCGGTGCCCTGCGAATAGACGTTGCCAGGCAGCGCGGTGAGCTGATCCGGGCTCTGTACGTCAGCCAGCGGGATCTTGTAGAGCGGCTTGGTGGAGCCGTCCTTGTACTGCGCGTAGATGGTGCCGTCCTTGCTGATCTGAACCTTGTCGATGGTGCTCGGCGCGTTGCCGTTGACCTGGGCGTCGGAAACCGTGAAGCCGGCGCCAAGCTGGGTCAGCGCAGACAGATCGAGCGAAAAGGCGGCGCCGTTGGGCACGGTGAGGGAGACGCTGTCGACGGCGCCGGTGAGCTTGCCAGTGGTGGCGTCGAACGTCAGGTTGGCCGAGCCCAGCGCGCCGCCGGTATAGGGGAATGCTGTCCCGGCCGTGGCCTGAGACTGATCGAAGACCGAGACCTGCCAGGTGCCGGCGCCGGTGTTGGTGAAATAGACGTCGAGCAGCTTCTTGTTGCCGAGATTGTCGTAGGCAACCATCGAGGATTTCGAGGTGTACTGCGCGCCGACAGCATTGGTGGTGGGCAGATTGCCGGCGGCGACCGGGGTCGCGCCGGCCGGCAGGTTGCCGGCATAGCTGCCCTCGGTGCTCGGCGTTGCGGTCATTCCCTGGTCGGAGATGACAACCGGGACCAACCCCTCGAAGCCATTGACCGTCGCTGCCGGTACGCCGTTGTCGTAGCTGTACGCCATCAGCTGGAAGCCGGCCGAGTTGACCAGTCTGCCTTGACCGTCGGGAACGAAAGCGCCGGCCCGGGTCAGGTAGGGGGTGCCGCTCGGATCCTGAACGACAAAGAAGCCATCGCCGCTGACGGCAAGGTCGGAAACCGAGGTCGTGTACTGAAGCACACCCGGATCGCTGACCGCCTGGCGGATCGTCGTGGTGACGCCGCCGGAATTATAGGCACCGCCGGTCGACGGCATGACCAGCGTCGAGAATTCGGCGGAGGACCGCTTGTAGCCGGTGGTGTCGGAATTGGCGATGTTGTCGGCGACCGTCGACAGGCGGTTTGCCTGGGCGTTCATGCCGGAGACGCCGGTCCGCATCATTCCGTAGAGGCTCATCGAAACGTCTCCGCTGTGTCCATGCTGCTGGCTACGAGGCTACGCATGTTTTCTTGCGCGAGGCTGGCGCGGCGCTGCATCAGAAGACGAGCCGGTAGCCGAGGAAACGCTTGGAATCGATCGGGTCGGTGCCCAGCTTCTCGCGCAGCTTCTTGCGCAGTTTGCTGATGTGGCTTTCCACCACGTTCTCCTCGACCTCTTCGTCGAAGATGCCGTAGATGGCATTGAAAACCTGGGTCTTGGTGACACGGCGCCCCCGATTGCTCGCCAGATATTCGAGGATGCGGCGCTCGCGGCGCGGCAGGGGGAGGGGCTGACCGTCGATCTCGGGGTCGCGGCCGTCCATGAAGATGCGCATGGCGCCGATCTCGGTGTAGGCGACGTCTTCCTGGGCGCGGCGGCGGATGGCGGTGATGCGGGCCAGAATCTCGCGGATATGGACGGGCTTGCGAATGACGTCGTCGACGCCGCTCTCGAACAACCGCAGCGTGTTCTCCAGCGAATGCTGTTCGCTGAGCGCAATGACCGGAGCGCCGGTGCGGTCGCGGATCTGGCGGGGAGAGATGGAACCTTCGCGGCAGTCGCCGATGAGGAAGGCCCGGACCGAGCGCAGATCGGTGTCCGCGGCCGAGTTCACCCACTCACCGAATTCGCCGGACGCAAAGCCTGCACAGGCGATGCCCTCACGATCGAAAAGTGAATTGTATCCCTCTGTTACGAGCTCGCGCTCGTCAACGATCACAATCATCGGCCCCGCCTTCCGAATCAAATCATTTGCCCCGTGAAGAGAGGCGTATCCGCTGGCGGGAATCCTGAACAACCGTCATTTCTTGTAGCTAGTTTCTTGGGAGTCTGGAATCGTACCGGTTGCATTAGCGGGCGGCCAGATGTGCTTTCGGCGGCAAGGTATGATCAAGTCAAACCAACAATTCGGGTTGTACGGTTGGTCTATTAGTAACGGGAAATGCGCTTACGGGTTGCAGAAGCCGCGGGCGTTCGCGGTCCATTTTCCAAAGCCGGTGGCGACCATGTTGGCAATGACGCGGCAGACATAGATCTTCTGCGCCGGGTCGTTGTCGGGACCGGCATGATAGCGGGCAACGGCCATCGACCAGGTCTCGTGACGGGCATGAAGGCTGGCCAGGAAGCGCGCCGCATAGTCGACGTTCTGGCGTGGGTCGAGCATGTCCTCGACGCTGCGAAAATGCGATGCGTGATAGTGGTGATTGATCTGCATGCAGCCCAGATCGATCAGGGTCTTGCCCTCGCGCCGGGCATTGGCGAAGGCGGCAAGGGCCTCGGTCCGGCTCCTCGGAAAGACTGCTTTTCCTTCTATATTCAAGGCATTGGGTTGAAGGCTGCCCTTGTTTCCGGTCTCCGTCAGGCCAACGGCATAGAGGATGCCGGCGGGCACGCCATAACGATCGGCGGCGCGCAGGATCTCCGGCTCGCAGGGGTTGGCCGTAGCTGCGGCGGCGTTTGCCGCGCTAGATAAAGATATCGCCGCCAGCGCGCTCGCGAGCAGGCGAAGTGCCGCGGCCGTAGTCCTGCGCGTCATCGTTGCGTTTCCCTGAGGATTGCTGGCCCGGTTGCTGGCCGCCGGCTCCACCATTGCCGCTGCCCGAATTCCCCGGTTGAAAGGATGCTGGATCGCGGCCTGTCGCCGCCGCCATAGGAGCGGTTGCATCCGTCCGGGTTGTAGCGGGAGCTGCTACCGAAGGTTGCAGTATCGTGACCTTGTCAACCTCAAAGCCGAGCCCCCGCAGTGACTTGACGATGGCCTCGCTGTCGGCCGACAGCCGACGATAAGCGTCATGCGTTTCAGGCTTCAGCTCAATCGAAAGTTGTTCCCCGGAGAGGCGAAGATTGGCCGTCACCATGCCGAGTTCGGCGGGGTGGAGTTCGATCTTCAACACATGTGTCGGAACGGCAACAGAGCTGGCCAGATGGGTGGTCGTGGGTGAGGCTGAAAGCGCCTTTTGCGGCCCGGCGTCGGCGGCTATGGCGTTGATCACATTGAGGGCTGCCTGGCTGATGGGACTTTGCGGCGGTGCGGGGAAACTCCGTTCCGACACCACGTCGATGCGCGCAGTGGACAGGGACTGTTTTCCCGCTTCTGGACGCATCGAGGACTGGACATCCTCGATGCTCTTCATCGCATTCGCGGTGTGCTTCGACCGCACGCCGGGCACATCGGCGGCCGGTGCGTCCGACAGCTTCTGGGCCGCCGCTGCGGCGTCGCGTTTTGGCGCGCTGGAGGCAGCGCTCGGCGACTGACCGTCAAACGCCGTCAAAGGTCCGTCGACGATCGACGCCTGCTCCGGCTTCGACATGGTTTCGAGTGCTTCGCGTCCGCCCGCGGCTTTTGGCCGGTAGGTCTTTGGCAGTGAAGCCTGCCCATCGAGCGCCGGGTCCGACGGATTCTCGCCGGTGGCCGTATTGCCCCCGGCTGCCTTGGCCGTTGTCGCGAAATGCCGCAGGTCATGAAACGCGATCAGCAGCGGCAGGTCGTCCTGAAGCGGCCCGGCATCCGGCGCCGTATCTTCAGCGTCGGCCTTCGCGTTTTCTTCCAAATCGTCCTTGCCGGTTTTCACGTTTGCCACTTTGGCCGAGATGGTCCTTCCGGGCTCGGCCGATGCTGGTTCGGCCCTGGCGTCATGCCCGGCAAGGCCGGCAGCGAGCTTGCTCCAGCGCTGGTCGCGCGATCCCGCCTCTGTCGAAGGCTGCCGTTCCGGGCGGGCAGCACCGGCATCGTCGCGCAGCATCTCGCCGAAGCCGGCGTCATCGTTCCTGCCGTTCGCGGCCGGCTGCTCCGACGTCGCGCGCGTGGAGGCAAATCCTGGCAAGGCCGAGCCGAGGCTGGTGGTCATTTTGGGGCGGCTCCAAGCATCTGGTCGATCAGGTCGAGCTGTCGACGTGTTCTGGTCATGGCGGCGTCGGTCGGATCGGCGGGCTCTGGACCGGCTGCGGGTGACGGTGCCGACGCTGGCATGACAGTCGCAGGGTCGGCGGATGCCGCTGCTGCCATGTCCGGCGCATTGGCGGCTGGTCCGCCGGAGGCCGCGGTGACGGCGGGTTGCTCCGAGATGGCGCCTTCGACCGGCGGCAGGCCACTGTCATCGGCGCCTTGCGCCGTGGCGATCTCGGGCACCGGCTGCGCCGCGGCGGCAGGAACTGGGGCAGGCTTTTCCGCCGGAAGGGCGGTGGGCGGCGCGACGACCTCGCCGGCAATGGCCTGCGCGGCGTCGAGCAAAGCGCGGTCGCCCTCCGACAGCCGGCTGCGGTCGATCTTGCCGAGCTTGGCGCGAACGTCCTCGATTGTACCCGAGGTGACGGTGGAAAGGCTGGCATAGAGCAGGGCGCGTGGATCGTCCTGATTGGTGTTGCCGTCGCGGCCCTGTTCCGCCCGCGCCGAAGCGAAGGCCGACAAGTCGTTCAGGCCGTCTATCGCGGCCCGGCGGGCGATGCGCAGATAGATCACCTTCTCGCGCTCGGGATCCATCATCGAGGTGATGTCGCCCAGCTTGTCCTGGCTGATCGACATGTGCAGCGCGATGACGCCGGAGACGAAGGAGTCGGCGAACTGGCTGGCATAGGGCGAATAGAGATAGCGCTCGACATATTGGGTGGAAGCAAGGGCGAAGCGTGCCGCGTCGCCTTGCGCGACTGCAAGGCCAACCGAACGGCGAAGTGCCGCTTCCTCGACCAGCGTGCCGGGGCTGAGCAATCTTGCCTCGTCGAGCAGACGGAGTGCGGTCGCCGGTTGATCGCCGGCAAGCAGTGAGCCTTTGACCAGGGCGAGGAAGGCGCCGAGATCCGGGGGCAGCGCCATGGGATCGATCGGCCTCAAGGCTTCGATAGCCTCGCCGGGCCGGCCGTTGAGGTAATCAATCACGCCTTTGGCGATGGCAAGGCTTTGCGGGTCCGTCGTAGCGCGCGACGTGGCCGCTTCGACGGTCACCGGGTTGCCGCCGCTCATGCCATAGACAAGCAGAGCTCGAAAGTTCTTGGGATCCTTGTAGTCCTCGGCATTCGCCGCCCGCAGGCGCGCATCTGCCATCTCCAGCAGCTTGGCTTGCATCGGCAGGGCGGCATGATCGCCGGCGGCTATGCGGTCCTGGATGAGTTGCAGCGAGCGCACCAACTGATACGGCTGCAGCGTATCCTGGGCGAAACCGGTCGACGGGTGTCCGCCGGCCAGCAGCAACAGGCCAATCAACCGGCGGGTGACGGCCGCTCGCTTCATCCGCCGGTCGCCATCAGGATCTCGATGCGGCGGTTCGCGGCCGCCAATGGATCGGCTGCTATTTTCGGCTGGCGGTCGGCGAAGCCGGCGACCTCGGTGATGCGGCGTTCGTCGACGCCGCCGCGCACGAGCATGTAGTAGGCGGAATGCGCGCGCGCCGTCGACAGGCGCCAATTGTCGTAGCTGTCGCCGCGGAACGGCCGGGCGTCGGTGTGGCCGTTGATGCTGATGGTGCCCTTCTGGCTGTTGACGATGCGGCCGATCTTCTCCATCGCCAGCACCAGTTCGCGTCTCGGCAATGCCGAGCCGACCTCGAACATGCCGAAGTCGAGCTGGTCGGTGATCGAGATGACGACCCCCTTGTCGGTGGCTTCGACCGAGACGCCGTCGTGCAGCTTGTCGCCGGGCTTGAAGGCATCGGCCAGTTGCCGCTTGACGTCGGCCGCTGCCTTGACGGCAGCCGCGGTTGGCGCCTTCTCGCCGACGTCAGGCTTGGTGGCGTTTTGCGTCGCGGCTTTCGCTCCGCCCGCGACCGTGGTGCCGTCCGGTTTGGTCTCGCCGGCCATTGCCGTGGCAGGGTTCGCGGCCTGCTTGCCGGTCGCGTCCTTAGCCAGCGGCTCGAGCGGTGCCGCGACAGGCGGCACGGCTTTGACTTTGAGCACTTGCGTTTCGGCGGTCTTGTCGCCGGGCTTGGCCGGATCGCCCTCGATCTTGGTGCGCTCGGCGCTGGCCTCGGCGCCGGGCGCCGCGACCTGCTGCGACCAGAAATCCGGCTCGAAGGGATCGCGGTAGGAGGCGCCACCGGAGGCGCCGGTAGCCGGTCCGGCAGCCTGCACGCCGCCGTCGCCTTTCTGGCTGACATTCTGCATGACGCCGGTATCCGCGGCGATTTCCGAAAGCACCGCGTAGGGGTCGGCGAAGAGATGATCGTCGGTGCGTTCCGCCTGCTGCGGCTCCTGCTTGTCCTGCTTGCGGTCCGACGCGCCCGCGCCGGCATTGCCGTTCTGTCCGGCTTTGCTGGTCGCCTCTTGCGGATCGTCGGCCGTCAGCCCCATGGCGCGCGGGCCGTCGCCGAGATCCTCCAGGCCCTTGCGGCTCGAATTGCGGTCGACCAGCTTGACCGGGTTGAAGTAGCTGGCGACGGCTGCCTTGGTCTGCTCGTTGGCGGCGTTGATCAGCCACATGACCAGGAAGAAGCACATCATGGCCGTCATGAAGTCGGCGAAGGCGATCTTCCAGACGCCGCCATGGTGGGCTTCGTCATGGTCGTCATGACTGCGCCGCACGATGATGATCTCGTGGCGGCCGTGATCGGCGTCGGCGACGCTCATGCCAGGACCTCCGAGAGGGTCGTCGACCATTCGGCCATGCGCGTCTCGAACACCGCCTCGTCGATGGCGACGGTCAGGTCGAAGCCTGGCGCCTCGACAAAATCGAGATTGGCGGCGCGGGGTCCGAGCGACGCCTTCAGTGTTTCGAACATCGAGAGCGGGCCGCGCACGACGATGCGCACCGCTTCGGCATCGCCAACCGCTTCGCGAACGGCGCCGGCCAACGCATCGATCGAACGTTTCTGCAGATCGTCGCTGACGATGCCGCCGATGATGCGGGCGACCGTGGCGGCGACAAGTCCGGTCACGCGCGCCTCCATCGCATCGATGCGCAACGAGACAGCCTTGCCGACATCGTCGCCGAGGCTTTCGAGAAATATCCTTGCTTCCTCGGCACTGGCCTGGCGTTCGGCTTCGAGCGCGGCGTCATGCGCAGCCGACAGGCGGACCTCCAGCGCTGCCTCCGCCTGGGCAACCGCCTCGGCGATCAGCGTGCCGATATCGGCTTGTGGCGCCGGCGTCTCGGGCTTGTGGTCGGGATCGACTGCTGCCCGGGGCTGGCCGGCGCGTTGCGCGCGCGTCCCGAAATCGGGCAGAAGGTCGAAGAGGGCTACGGAGGGCATGGTTTACACCGCCACTTCCTGGGCAGCCCATTTGCGCAGGATCTGCGCGGTGCGCTCCTCGTTGAGATCGACCATCCTGGCAAGCCTGTCCTGCGGCGCCGGCCGGATCTTCTGGCGAAGATCGTCGAGCGGCGTGGGGCCTGGGCGTGTGCCTGGCAAGGTCCCGATCGCGGCACTGTCGGTGGCCGCCATTGCCTCCGGCGTCGGCAGCGAGCGCTGGACGTCGTCGAAGCTGGGACCTGCCAGGGCCGGAGTAGCCTTTGCCGTCAGCGCCGCGGCCATCGGCCTCAGGCCGAAGAAGGCGACCAGGAACACCACGACGATGAAGGCACCGGCATTGATCATCGTGCCGGCATGCTGGCCGATAGAATCGAGCATTCCCGCCTGCGGGATCGCCTCGCCATCCAGGCCATCGATGAACTCGACCGCCGAGACGTCGATGATGTCGCCGCGCTTTTCGTCCAGGCCGGTGGCGGACGTGACCATCTTCTGGATCTCGGCGACGCGCTTGGCGATCTGCTCCGGCGTGGCGTCCTTGCCGAGGATGGCCGTCAGCCGCTGCTGATTGACGACCACGGCGATCGACATCTTGGTGACGGTGTAACCGTTGGAGACCGTGGCGATCTTCTTGGAATTGATCTCGTAGTTGGTGATCTCTTCCCTGCGGTCGTTTTGCGAGGAGGATTGCGGGCCATCGGTGGCGGTTGCCTGGGTCTCGGGCAGGTTCTGCTCGACGCTGGCCGGAGTGGAAGCCTGCTTCTGGTTGTTGTTCTCGTTGGCCCGCACCGACTGCACCGAGCGTTCGACGCGGGAATTCGGATCGAAGATGGTCTCTTCCGTCTGGCGGGTGTCGGTGTTGACCTCGGCCTTGACGCTGGCGCGGAAATTGTCGGGGCCGAGATAGGCCGTCAGCGCACGGCGGATGTTGTCTCCGATCTGCGCCTCGACGGTCTGCTCGACGCCGAGCGTGCGGGCGGCGCTGGTGTTGGAAGGGTCGTCGCCCGCAGCCAGCAGATTGCCGCTGGAATCGAGAACAGTCACCTTGTCTGCCGACAGGCCGGGAACGGCGGCGGCGACGAGATGGCGGATCGACATGGCGCTCTTCTCGGCGTCGATGCCGGCGTAGCGGATGACCACGGAAGCGGAGGGCTGCTGCTCGTCGCGGCGAAAATTGGCGCGTTCGGACATGACGATGTGGACCCGCGCAGCCTTGATGCCCGATATCGACTGGATGGTGCGGGCGATCTCGCCTTCCAGCGCGCGCACGCGGGTGATCTGCTGCATGAAGGAGGTGAGGCCGAGCGAGCCGACATTGTCGAACAGTTCGTAGCCGGCATTGGCGCTGGTCGGCAGGCCCTTTTCGGCGAGCAGCATGCGGGCCTGAGCGGTGGTGCCGGCCGGCACCAGAACCGAGGTTCCATCGGCGCCGACATCGAAGCCGATACCGGCTTCGCCCAGCACCAGGCCGATCTGGTTCACGTCGGCACGGTCTAGTCCCACATAGAGCGTGTCGTAGGCGGGGCGGTTGAGATAGACCGAGGCGATGCCGATGACGCCCATCACCAGAACGGCGATGCCCGCCAGCATGGCGAGGCGCTTCACGCCAAACCCGCGGAGATTCGAGATGATGCTCTGGATCTGTTCCGGCACGGTTCAACGACTCCCAGCATGATTGTCCGCTGGAACTCTAGTCTTCGAAGCTTGTGCGAAAATGAAATCGGGCCGCGCTTGCGGCGCGGCCCGATTATCTGATGGGAAGGTGGGCGCCGGTGGCGCCCGTGATCAGCTCTTGAACAGAGACAGGATCGACTGCGAGGCGGCGTTGGCGATCGACAACGCCTGGATGCCGAGCTGCTGCTGCACCTGCAGGGCCTGGAGACGGGTCGATTCCTTGTTCATGTCGGCATCGACGAGCTGGCCGACGCCGCGGTCGATGGAGTCCATCAAGCTCTGGGTGAAGGTCTTCTGCAGGTCGATGCTGCTCTTGGCCGAGCCGAGGATGGTGGCGGAGTCGGTCAGCTGGGCCATGACCTTGTCCATCCTGGTTACCATCTGCGTGATGATGTCGTCGGTTACCCCTGGGGCCGTGATGTCGAGGTTGTAGGCGGAAATATTGTCGACCTTGGCGACCGCTCCCGCCGCCGTCTGGCCGGCTGTGTTCGCGGCGATATCCGTTCCTCCGCCCGCGATCACGCCCGCATAGGCGTTGTCGTACAGGGTCTGGGCGGCGCCCGTGGAATAGATGGAGGTTTTGCGATCGAGGGTTCCGGAATTCTTCACCTCGGCGGCGAGGCCGTAGTCGAAAAGCTTGGTGCCCTCAACATCGATGTTGATCGTTCCGATCGACACTGCGCCGGATGAGGAGCGATTGAATGAGGACACGATCTGCGAGTCGGGCTGAACGCCATCATTGGGGGCGGCAGTCTGCTTGGAGGTCACCGCCAGGAAATTCGAGCCGGAGAAGGTCGCCGCATCGGCAAACGACTTCATCTGCGTCTGAAGCGCCTTGATCTCGGTCTGGGTTTTTGCCTTGGCGGCATCCGTCTGACCGACCATGGACAGCACCTTGGTCTTGATCTGCCCGATCGTTGTCAGCACATTGTTCATGCCGGTGTAAGCGGCGTCGACCTTCGAGGCGCCGAGGCCGAGTGCATCCTGCACGGTCGACAGGGCCGCGTTGTCGGAGCGCATCGTGGTGGCGATCGACCAGTAGGCGGCGTTGTCCGAGGCCTGCGAGACCCGGTAACCGGTCGATATGCGGGCCTGCGTCTGTTCAAGCGACTTGTTGGTGGCGCTGAGGCTTTGAAGTGCGGTTAACGCCGAAGCGTTGGTCATGATGCTCGCCAAGAAAGTCGCTCCTTCTCAAAAGCCGACATGCTCAGACATGCCGGATGGGCCTGTTCAACGGGTGGCATCGTGCCGGTCGGACCGATTCGCCAACTGTCGTAAGCTATTGGTTAACCATAACTAGCGCGGCATGGTTAACAGCCTGTTAAAAGCTGGCTTTTGAGAGTTAAGCATCGAGGGTTGCGTGGGGCTGGAGCAAAACGCAAATCGGGCCGCGCTTTTGGCGCGGCCCGATTTTTAGTGCGAACTGCGGTTGAGCGAAGGCGATTAGCCGCGGAAGAGCGACAGGATCGACTGCGACGAACCGTTGGCGATCGACAGCGCCTGGATGCCGAGCTGCTGCTGGACCTGCAGGGCCTGCAGACGGGTCGATTCCTTGTTCATGTCCGCATCGACGAGCTGGCCGACACCGCGATCGATGGAGTCCATCAGGTTCGAGGTGAAGGTCTTCTGCAGGTCGATACTGCTCTTGGCGGCGCCGAGCGTGGTGGCGGCGTTGGTCATGGCCTTGAGCGCGGCGTCGACGACGTTCATCTGCTGCGCGATCTGGCTATCGCTGGCAGCCGTGCCACCCGAAAAGATAGTGAGCGAGGCAACCGAATAGGTGTCGGTTGCCGCTGCTGCAGCACCCAGGGTGGGGTTCGAGGCCGTGGCAACAGCAGCGCCCGTGGTGCCGAGGCGAGCCGTGTCGAGAATACCCTTGGCGGTTGGTGCCGCGCCGGCATCGTACAGCTTGATGCTTTCCACATTGACATCGATCGTCGAGATCGAAGCCGCGCCGGTCGCGTCGCGGTTGAAGGCCGAAACAATCTTCACGTCGGCCGCGGTGCCTGTCGCAGTGGACACCGAAAGCATGTTGGTGCCGGAGAAGGTGGCGCCATCGGCGTAGGCCTTCAACTGGTTCTGAAGGGCGGCGATTTCGACCTGGGTCTTTTCCTTGGAGGCGTCCGTCTGGCCGTAGGACGCGACCAGCTTGGTCTTGATCTGGTTGATGGTATCGATCGCGCTACTCATGCCGGTATAGGCTGTGTCGACCTTGGAGGCGCCGAGGCCGAGAGCGTCCGAAACGGTGGACATTGCCTGGTTGTCGGAGCGCATCGTGGTGGCGATCGACCAGTAGGCGGCGTTGTCCGAAGCCTGCGAGACCTTGTAGCCGGTCGAAATGCGGGCCTGGGTGTCGGTGAGGGATTTGTTGGTGGCGTTGAGGCTCTGCAGAGCCGTCAATGCGGCGCTGTTCGTCATGATGCTGGACATGGTACTCGTACCTTGATTTTACAGGTATTTTTTACATACCGGCTCTACCGGTATGACGGTGCGGCATCATGCCCATGATCTCTCAAATCGATCACCCGCCATCTGCGAGCGAATATGCGGGCAAGTCCCTACCAAAGGGCTAAACCGGACGGTTAATCGAAAATATATTGCTGGGATTTCGAGCCGGCGCGGCAGGGTCAGTTGAAGGAGCGCACCAGGCTGCCGACAAGCAGGTTCCAGCCGTCGATCAGGACGAAGAACAGGATCTTGAACGGCAGCGACACCACTGTCGGCGGCAGCATCATCATGCCCATCGCCATGGTGATGGTGGCGACGATCAGGTCGATGACCAGGAATGGCAGCACGATCAGGAAGCCGATCTCGAATCCGCGCCGGATCTCCGAGATCATGAAGGCTGGCACCAGGATGCGCAGGTCGACGGTGTCACGCGAAACGGTCTGGCCGCGCTCGCGGGCGAGGTCGGCGAAGAGGTCGAAATCCTTGTCACGCACATTGTGCAGCATGAAGGTGCGGAACGGGTCCGAAATCTTGTCGAAGGCTTCGGTCTGTGTGATCTGGTTGTCCATCAGCGGCTTGACGCCGGTGTTCCAAGCCTGATCGAAGGTCGGCGCCATGACATAGAAGGTCATGAACAGCGACAGCGAAATCAGGATGAGGTTTGCCGGTGTCGACTGCAGGCCGATGCCGGCGCGCAGGATCGAGAAGGCGATGACGAAACGGGTGAAGCTCGTCACCATGATCAGCAGGCCTGGCGCCACCGACAGCACGGTCAGCAGGCCGAACATCTGGATGATGTAGCCGACGGTGGTGCCGTCAGCCTTGCCGATGCCGCCGAGATCGAGTTGCTGGGCCGCCGCGATGGAGGTGGCGGCGGCGATCATGGCCGTGGCGAGAAGGAGTTTTCTCATTCGAGCAGCAATGTCCTGATGAGTACCTGTTTGGCGTGACCCTGGCTGCGGATCGCGGCGCGGTCTTCGAGGTCGGCCTTCAGGTGCTGGTAGCCGCTGGCGCCCTCGATCTGATGCATCTTCAACGTGCGCACCAGGGCCAGAAGGTCCTGGTGGATGTCATCCGACATTGCCTGTGGCTGCGGCGCGTCATAGACGATGGACACCTCCATCCTGATCCAGGTGCCGGCAGGCGAGGCGATGTTGGTGGTGATCGGCGCCAGCACGACCAGTGTAGGCCCCACGGCTGGCTGCTCGGCAGAAGCCGGCTGCTCCGTCTTGCCTTCATTCTCGGGCGCCGCCGGTACCGACGACGGTGCGTCGACACCCTTCAGATAGCCGCCGGACATCCAGCCCATGCCGATGGCGGCCGCCGTCACAACCAGCAGCATGCCGGCCTGAATGGCAAGGGAGGGACCCTTGCGCGGCTGGACCTGTTCGACATTTGCCACTGTGCTCTGTTCCCCAACCCTAGAACGGAAGAACCTGGTCGAGAATCTGCTGGCCGTAGGCAGGCTGCTGAACCTCGGTGATGCGACCGCGTCCGCCGTAGGAGATGCGGGCCTCGGCGATGCGTTCGTAGGGGATGGTGTTTTCGGCGCCGATATCGGCCGGCCGCACGATGCCGGCGAGCGTCAGCACCCTGAGCTCGGCGTTGACGCGCACTTCCTGCGATCCGGTGATCATCAGATTGCCGTTGGGCAGCACATCGGTGACGATCGCCGCGACATTGAGCTCAAGCGTCTCCGAGCGCTTGATCTCGCCGTCGGCGGTCGTGTCCGTGGTGGAGCTGAGAGCCCCAGCGCCCTTGCCGGCGGTGCTCCACTTGTCCCACTGCGCGCTGAGGTCGTAACCGAGCTTGCGATTGGCGGTGCGGCTCCTGTCGTTCTGGTTCTTGAAGTTGGCTCGATCGTTGATCTTGATCTTGACCGTCAGGATGTCGCCCTGGGACAGCGCCCGCGGGTCGGTGAACAGCCGGCTCTGGCGGTCGTCCCACAACGAGAATTTCTTGACCGGCGCGGGCGGCGTTTGCGGATAGCGATAGAGGGAGCCAGTACTGCCGCCATCGATGCCGGAGCCGACCGGGGACAGAGCCGGCTCCCTGCCGACCTCCTTGAGGTTGGTTCCGCAACCCGACAGCACGGTGACCGCGCACAGGACAAGCATTTTCCGGATCATGACGGGTCTACCCTTCGGGCTGCGCTGGCCATAATGCCGGTGAGCGTCGCCGCCGCCTTCTGGTCCATTTCGTTGAGGATGACGCTCGCCTTGCGTGTGTCGAGCTTCATCAATATGGCCGCAGCCAGATCGGCGTTGACGATGGCCAGCCGCTCGGCAGCGGCGTCGGGTTTCATGCCGGCGTAGATCTGGACGACGCCGTCCTCGGCCCGGGCCAGGAAAATCTCGCGCCGCTTCAGCCAGGTCTCGTATTCAGCTTTCTTTGCATCGAGAGCTTTCATGCGCTCGTCAATGCCGGCCTGGAGCTGCTTCAGTTCCTCCGCTTGTAGGACATAGCGGCGGTCGCGGGCGGCGTCGGCGATGTTTGAGCAGAAGCGCTCGATCTCGCTTTGGTCCGGCGCCTTTTCCCGCGTCAATTGCGGCGCCGCCGCTGCCACCGGTGCTCCCGGCAAGACCTGGCGGACCTTCTCCTCGCCACGTGCGGTATCGCCGGCAAAGGGCAGAGTCGCGAGAACGGCGGCCGCGAGCAGGATTGCAGCGGGGCGGTGTCTTTCGTGGCGTGAGAGGGAGCGGATCATCGGCATCGCCTATTGCAGAACCAGGTCGGCCTGCAGGGCCCCGGCCGACTTGATGCCCTGCAAAATGGCGATGATGCCGTCCGGCTTGACGCCGAGGCGGTTGAGGCCGGAAACGAGGGTCTGGAGATCGGGTCCGTCAAGCACGGCAACGCGGGCGTCGGGCCGGCTGGCGTCGATGGCGGTGAACGGTTCGATGGCGGTCTCGCCCTTGGAGAAGGGCTCGGGCTGGACGACGCGCGGCGCTTCGGTGATGCGCACGGTGAGCGTGCCGTGGCTGATGGCGACCCGCGAGATCTTGACGTCATTGCCGATGACGATGGTGCCGGTGCGCTCGTCGATGACGACACGAGCCGGCGTGTCGGATTCGACCACCAAATTCTCGATTTCGGCATAGAAGCGCGCCGCCGAGACACCCTTCGGCCTTCTGATCTGAACGGTGCGCGAATCGCGCTCTGCCGCCACCCGCATGCCGAAGCGTTGGCCGGTGTAATCGTTGATGGCGTCCGCGATGCGGATAGCGGTCGAGAAATCGGGATTGCGCAGTTGCAGCGTCAGGATCGCCTGATCGTCGAACTCGGCCTGGACAGCACGCTCGACGATGGCGCCGTTCGGCACGCGGCCGGAGGTCGGCACGCCTTGCGTCAGTTGCTCGGCCTGTCCCTGGGCGGTAAAGCCGGACACGATGACCGAGCCCTGGCCGACGGCATAGATCTCGCCGTCCGCCGCCTTCAGCGGCGTCATGATCAGCGTGCCGCCGGAAAGCGAGGTCGCGTCGCCCATCGAGGAGACGTCGATGTCGATGCGGGCGCCCGACTGCACGTAGGGCGGCATGTTGCCGGTGACGATGACGGCGGCGACATTCTTGGCACGTGCACTGCCGCCTTCGGTGGCGATGCCGAGGTTTTCGAGCATCGCGCGGATAGACTGTTCGGTAAATGGCGAGTTGCGCAGGCTGTCGCCCGATCCGGCAAGGCCGATGACCAGGCCGTAGCCGACGAGCTGATTGTCGCGCGAACTCTGCAGCTGGGCGATGTCCTTGATGCGCGAGGCGACCTGGCCCGGCGGCAGCGAACTCGGCCCGGTCGAAACCCGGAACATGCGGCTGGTGGTGGCCGGATCATATTCGGGATCGTTGTAGACGCCGCCATTCTTGGCGGCGAGCTCACGCTTGGCCTTCGGCGGCAAGCCGTCGGCCAGCGCCGGCTGCAGGCCAAGCACGGCTGCCAGTATCAGGGTAAGCCCGCGCATCATGAAGCGCTGACCTGGATGGTTCCATCCGCCATCACGGTGCCGGACAGGACTTTGCCGCTGTCGATGTTGCGAACCTTGACGAGGTCGCCCGCGGCTCCCGGCTGCAGCGTCACGGCGGTGGCCGAGATCGTCAGCCCGCCGGCGATGAAGAAGATCTGCACGGAAGCACCCTGTTCGACCAGCCAGGCCTCGCGGATCGCGGTGGAGGGAATGTAGCGGCCGGGCAGCAGCGTGCGCTTGGCAACCTTGCCATCCAGTTCCTCGACCCGTGTGGCGACCGCCTCCGGCTTGTGCTTGCCGACGATAAGGGTGACCTGTTTCAGGGCAGCCAGGTTGATGGTCTCGCCGGGATAGATAACCCGGCTCGGAATAAGCACCACCTCGCCGACAGCTTGATTGCTGGCGATCTGGGTGGCCGATTGGTTGGCCGACTCCTGGGCAAAAGCCGGCAGGCCGCCGGTCACCAGCGCAAGGACGAGCGCGGTGCGGCGGAATGCGGACAGGAGGCCGGGCGTCGACATCATGCTTTACCTGATGTTCTTGGAGACCACGGAGGCCATGTCGTCGGCGGCCTGGATGACCTTGGAGTTCATCTCATAGGCGCGCTGCGCCGAGATCAGCTCGGTGATTTCCTTGACCGGGTCGACGTTGGAGGCTTCGAGATAGCCCTGCTGGATGGTGGCAAAGCCGGGATCGCCAGGCACGCCGACATTGGCTGGCCCCGAAGCCGTGGTTTCCTGGAACAGATTGTCGCCGAGCGGCGCCAGGCCGGCCTCGTTGGCGAAATTGGCGATCTGAAGCTGACCGAGGTTCTGCAGGTCGGTCTGGCCGTCGATGCGGGCGAAGACCTGGCCGGTCTTGTTGACGATGACCTCGACGGCATCCACGGGGACATTGATTGCCGGAATGACGGCAGCGCCGTCGACCGTCACCAACTGGCCGGTGGCGTTGGTGTTGAGAGCTCCGGCGCGGCTGTAGAGCGTGCCGCCGTCGGCACCCTCGATCTGAAACCAGCCCCTGCCGGTCAGCGCCAGGTCGAAACTGTTGCCGGTGCTGGTCAGTTCGCCCTGGGTGTGCACGTTGCGCACGGCCGTCGTCTTGACGCCGAGGCCGATCGAGACGCCCTCCGGCACCAGCGAGGCGTTGGAGCGGTTGGGCACGCCTTGCGTGCGGTCGACCTGATAGAGCAGGTCGGAGAATTCGGCACGGGCGCGCTTGTAGCCGGTGGTGTTGATGTTGGCGATGTTGTTGGCGATGACTTCCAGATTTGTCTGCTGGGCATTCATGCCGGTGGCGGCGATGGCGAGTGCTTTCATGGCGGAATCCTCAGATGCCCATTCGGCTGACTTCGAGATAGGCGGAAACCACCTTGTCGCGGATGGCGACGGCGGTCTGAAGCGCCTGCTGCGCGCTCATCACGGCGTCGACCACCTGGCGGGTGTCGGCGTCGCCCTTGAGCGCCTGCAACGATACCTGCTCGGCATTCTGCAGCGTGTCGACGGTCTTGGAGGCTGCCTGGCTCAGCGCCTCGGCGAAGGAGGTGCCGACATTGCCGCCGGCCGAGGGTGCCGCGCCGCCCTGGAGCAGGCTTGTGGCCGCGTCGTCGCCGCCGATCGACGGCTTGAACTGAAGCGCTCCGATACCGCTGATCATTACTGGTTCCTCATCAGGTCGATGGTCATGGAAATCAGGTCGCGGGCCTGCTTGACCACCTGAAGGTTGGCCTCGTAGGAGCGATTGGCCTCGGTCATGTCGGCCATTTCGATCAGCACGTTGACGTTGGGCATCTTGACATAGCCCTTCTCGTCGGCGGCCTCGTTGCCGGGCTGGAACTCGACTGGAAAGTCACTGGGATCTCGATCGATCGAGTTCACTGCAACAGTTGAACTGCCGGAGGCCCGGTCAAGCTCGGAGACGAAGCTGATGGTCTTGCGGCGATAAGGATCGGAGCCGGGCGCGGTGCCGGTCGACTGGGCGTTGGCGAGGTTTTCGGAAACCACGCGCAGGCGCTCCGACTGGGCGCCGAGGCCGGATGCTGCGACTTTGAGGGCTGCGGTCAGTGCGTCCATGGTCAGCTCTTCACCGCCATCATCATCATCGTATGAAAAGCCTTGACGATCGCCGTGTTGAGTTCGAAGGAGCGGCGCACCTCGCCGGCTTTCAGCAACTGGTCTTCCAGAACGACCGAGTTCTTGGACGGCATGACGACGCCGTCATCCTCCTGCGGCTTGATGGTGAAGCCGGCATTGGTCGCTGCATTGCCGAGATGGCCGGCCTGGGTGGCCTGCAGCGATACGGCGGCGCGGTCGAGCACCTTTTCGAATGGCTCGACGTCGTTTGCCGTATAACCCGGCGTGTTGGCATTGGCGATGTTGCCGGCGACTGCCGACTGGCGCACGGCCAGCCATTGCGCTTGCTTGGCGGCGAGGTCGAAAAGGGAAACGGGCTCCATGGGAATCTCCGAGCAGGTACCCAGAGACTAGGCCGCCAGTCTTGCGCGGGCCTTGCGGATGGCCGGAAGCCGGAGATCGTTTATCTGGAGAGTTCGATTACCCGGTCGGCACTGGTGACCATGACCCATTTGCCGTTGCGCTGCTCGATGGAGGACACTTGGCTGGAGTCAGGCAGTATCGAGCCGCGCTGGACGATCCAGAGGCCAGCGTCGTCCTGGATCATGGCACGGCCGTTGGCGACATGAACCATGCGGAATTTCGCCGCGTCGGCCGGAAACGGTTGCTCGTCGGGTGCGGCTGCGGGATTGGCATCATCCCGCACCGTCCCCGTGGCAAGAAGATCGAGATTGGCCGCGGGAATATCCTTTGCCGTCAGCGGCGCGCTGCGTTCGGCGACCACGCCGCCGCCCGCTCGCCCGGAATTGGAGCCGGTGCCGCCGAACTTCATCGCCTGGACGCCAAACTGATCCTGGTTGAAGAAGATGTACCAGGGAAACAGGGCGCAGATCAGGCCGAGCGTGATGCCGAGCGCGGCTATGACGAAATCGCTGCGTCGGTCGGACTTCTTCTTCAGTCGGGGAAACGGTGCCTTTGGCGGCTGCGGCCATTCGGTGCGCGGGAACAGCCCGTCGATCAGCGAGTCGCGGCTGGCCTGCGTCATCTCGGCAGCCACCGCCCGGGGAGCCCGGGGCAGAGCGGGTTCGACGGGCCTGGCCAGATCAGGATCGGCTTTGCCAGCCCGTGGCAGGATTGGCTTGACGGCTCTGGCCAGAACGGCCTCGGCTTTCGCTGCGATGGTACGGGCAGCCTTTGCCTTGGCGGTTCTCGTTTCGTCAGCCTCGGCTTGCTCCACGGCATTGGCCTCGGCGATCATGTCGCGCAGGATGCGCTCGGTATATTCGCGTTCAGTCTCCGGCATCGGCGTTCAGCTTGCTCTTGAGGTGGCGGGCGAGATCGGAGAAAGGGTCGGCCGACGGGCGATCCTTCGGCGCTTGCGTCAGCGCCTCATAGATCAGCGGCACCTGGCGCACGGCGATGTCGAGTTCGGCATCGACGCCCCCCTGATAGGCCCCAAGCAACCGGATATCGCGCGTGTCCTCGAAGCGCGAGATCATCGACTTCAGCCTTGTCACCAGCGCGCGCTGTTCGACGCTCCAGGCCTTTCCGGCCAACCGCGATATGGACGACAGCGGGTTGACGGGGGGATAGCGACCCTGTTCGGCGATCGTGCGATCGAGCACGACATGGCCGTCGAGGATGCCGCGCACGCAATCGGCGACCGGGTCGTTGTGATCGTCGCCGTCGACCAGCACGGAAATGATGGCGGTGATCGACCCTTTGCCTTCCGTACCCGGCCCGGCGCGTTCGAGCAGCTTGGGCAGTTCGGTGAACACCGAGGCCGGATAACCGCGCGCGACCGGCGGCTCGCCGGTTCCCGTCGCCACCTCACGCAGGGCGTGAGCGAAGCGGGTGATCGAATCCAGCACCAGCAAAACGCGATGCCCCTGGTCGCGAAAGTGCTCGGCGATGCGCATGGCGGTGTCTGGCGCACGCCGGCGCATCATGGCGCTTTCGTCGCTGGTGGCGACGACGGCGACGGTCTTGGCCATGCTGTCGCCGATCGTGTCCTCGAGGAATTCACGGACTTCGCGGCCGCGTTCGCCGACGAGCGCCACCACGACGGTATCGAATGCGTCGGCGCCGGCGAGCATGGCGAGCAGCGTCGACTTGCCGACGCCGGAGCCGGCAAAGATGCCGAGGCGCTGGCCGAAGCAGAGCGGCGTGAAGATATCGATGACCTTGACGCCGGTCATGAAGGCAGTGCCGACGCGTTGCCGCGCCATGGCCCCCGGCGTCGTCTGGGCGCCGCGCGTCGTGTCGTCTCCCCGGGCGAGTGGCGGGCCGCCATCGATGACCCTGGTGAGTGCGTCGATGGTGCGGCCGCGCCACGAGGCATGCGGCGCCACCACGAGCGGACCGCGGCGGAACACGGCATCACCGATGCCGGAATCGGCGCTGCGTTCGAAGGGCGCCACGACGGCCTCGTCGCGGCCGATCTTGACGATCTCGCCGCGGCGCGCACCGGCATGGCCGCGCTGCTCGACGATGTCGCCCAGCCTGGCGAAACCGGAAAGGCCGTGCACCTTGTAGTGCGTGGGCGTGACTTCGATGACGCGGCCGCCGCGCTTGAGCAGCGCCTCGGCGTCGGCGAAACGCCGCCAGACCCGTTCCAGCGCGGCAAGCCGTTCTTCCGGCGCCGGCTGGAGTTGTCTTTCGAGTGCGCGCAGGGATGGCTGGTCGAGCGACATGGATTATTTCGAGCCGAGCGTCTTGATCGCCTCGTCGGTGGATGAGTCGGTCTGCCGCATCAGGGCGGCGGTGTTCTCGAAGGCGCGCTGGACCATGATCAGCCTGGTGATCTCCAGCACCGGATTGACATTGGACTCTTCGAGAAAACCCTGGGCAACGCCGATATCCGAGCGATCGGTGACAGGCTCTGGGGTGCGTGCCGGAACGATGCCGGAATTGCCGTAGCGGACGAAGTTCGCGCCCGGATCGAAATTGTAGAGACCGATCGAGCCGACAAGCTGATCGTTCTGGCGCAACGAACCATCAGCCCCGGCCTTGGGCGGACCGTTGCGGGGGTCAAGCTGGATCGGCGAGCCGCCCGCATCGAGCACCGGGTGGCCCTCGATCGACATCAGTTCGCCGTTCTCGTTCATTGAAAAGCGTCCGTCGCGGGTCATGACGGTGCCGACCGGCGTCTCTATGGCGAACCAGGCATCGCCCTGGACGGCGAAATCGAAGGGATTGCCGGTCTCGCTTAAGGCACCGTGAGCGCCGGAAAGGTAGGTCTTGCCCGGGGAGGCGAAGGATACCGATTTCTGCCCGGTGCCGGAGACGACGTCCTCGAACTTCACGCCGGTGGCGCGAAAGCCGATCGTCGCGGCGTTTGCGACGTTGTCGGCGATGGTGTCGAGGCGCCGCTCAAGCGCGATCTGCGACGAAAGGGCGACGTACAGGCTGTCCCGCATGATGGTCTCAGAACCTCAGTTTCTGCATCGCCATCATCAGGTCGGTGGAGATGCCGACGGTGAGTGGCTGGGCAAACAGCACGCTGACCGAGGCGACGGCCGATGAAGTCAGGTGGTTGATCTCGTACATGCTGGTGAAGCGCGTCAGGAACTTGCCGAGTTTTTCGGGGTCGGAGAAATCCGAGATGTCGAGTTTTTGCTCGAACAGCTGCGCCTGCTTGTCGACGTCGGCGGTGGCGAAGGAATCAGGCAGGCCGAGCACGGTGCGCACGACACTGGCAAGCGCGGTGTCGGCCAGCACGTCATACCAGCTGGTGATGGTCGGGGCCTTGCGATCGAAATAAAGCGCCAGCCGCACGCCCTGGTTGGTCTGGCCGGCATCCTCTTCGAGGGTCTGGCGCATGTATTTGTCGACGGTCGGCTGTTGCGCCGGATTGATGGTGGTGGTGTTTTCGCCATAGGCTTCGAAGTTGAAGGCGGAGGCAAGCGCGGCATAGGTCTTGTCCGTCATCTTGTTGGCGACACTGTCGGGGTCGCGGACGCCGCCCTGCAGAACCCGCTTGATGAGATCCTTGTCTTCCGTCGCCGAATCGAGACCGAATGACGCCAGCGCGTATGTGTAGAGCCGGTTGTTCGACATCAGATCGTCGATCGACTTCACCTTGGTGATGTTGGCAAGATAGTATGTCGTCTCGCCCTTCACATAGGCCGAATTGGGATCGAGGCCGGCGATCTGCGCCTGGGTGGCATAGTTCTTGGTCACCAACTGCTGTGTCTTGTTGTAGATGGTCGCATCGGCGCCGTTGGCGGCGAAGTTGAAGGCGCTGACGAATTCGGCGTAGCGCTTGTCGGTCAGCTTGTTGGCGAAGCTGTCGGGATCGGAGACGCCTTCCTTGAGTGCCTTGACCATGAAGGCCTTGGCGTAGTCCATGTCCTCCAGCCCGTAGGCCTTCATGGCATACTTGAACAAACGGTCGTTTTTGACGAAATCGTCGATCGATTTCACCTTGGTGATATTCGCGAGATAATATTTGGTGTCGCGATCAACCACGGGCTGCTGCTCGATCCTGTCGATCGATTTTGAAATGTCCTTGGTGATGAGCTGGTAGCTGGTAAAGGTATTGAGCAAAGACGTGCCTCCGGCCGAAGCTATGCCGGCACAATACCCCTACTTCCTTGCGCGAAACTGAATCGCTTCCAAGCCCTCGATTCAAGCCTCACACAAGGCACGGGGACTATCCCTAGCTCCTGATGTGAAATGCGGAAGGACCTGTCGTGGGCATTCTGATTGGACTGGTGGTAACGCTCGGCTGCGTCCTTGGCGGCTTCATGGCCATGGGCGGCCATCTTCATGTGCTGATTCAGCCATGGGAAGCCGTGATCATCTGTGGTGCGGCTTTTGGCACCTTCCTCGTCGCCAATCCGATGAAGACGGTCAAGGACACCGGCAAGGGCATCCTCGAAGCCTTCAAGCAGGCGGTGCCGAAGGAACAGGACTATCTCGAGACGCTCGGCGTGCTGCACTCGCTGATGCGCGAGCTGCGCTCGAAATCCCGCAGCGAAGTCGAGGCGCATATCGACAATCCGGAAGAGTCGGCGATTTTCCAGGCGTTCCCAACCGTGCTGCATAACCACGACCTGACGCATTTCATCTGCGACTACTGCCGTATCATCATCATCGGCAATGCCCGCTCGCACGAGATCGAGGCGCTGATGGACGAAGAAATCCAGACCATCAAGTCCGACAAGATGAAGGCCTATCACGCGCTGGTGGCGGTGGGCGACGGCTTGCCGGCGCTCGGCATCGTCGCCGCCGTGCTCGGCGTGGTCAAGGCGATGGGCGCGCTCGACCAGTCGCCTGAAATCCTCGGCGGTTTGATTGGTGCCGCACTTGTCGGAACGTTCCTCGGCATCTTCCTGTCCTATTCGGTGGTCGGGCCGGTCGCCACCAAGATCAAGACAGTGCGCGAGAAGAAGAACCGCCTCTATATCATCGTCAAGCAGACGCTGCTGGCCTACATGAACGGTGCGCTGCCGCAGGTGGCGATCGAGTTCGGCCGCAAGACCATCTCGTCCTATGAACGGCCGACGATCGACGCCGTCGAACAGAGCACGATGAACACCGGTGCCGTCGAAAAGAAGGCCGCCTGAACGATGCACGACAGATCGGTCCCGGCACTGTCATGACCAGCCTGGGCAGTCCAGCGGAAGCGCGTTCGCTGATCATCGAGCGTCTGGTCGGTGACAGCGGCGAGGCCGCGCAGGTCATCGACGCAGGCCGCGCCATGGCCGAACGCGCCGTACCGCTGTTGCAGAAAAGCCTGACCAGCGAGCTTGGCGTTCCGGTCGTCGTCGAACTCAAAGCGATCGAGGTCAGCCGCGTTCCCGAGGCGCGTTCGCGTGCCGGCGACACGTTTGCCATGACCGTGATCGGCTCGTCGGCGTCCTCCGATGCGATGACCCTGGTGATCGATGCTCCGGCGATCGCGATCATGGTCTGCACGCTGTTCGGCGGCGACCCGGATCTGCCGGCATCGCCGATCGAACGCGATCTGTCGCAGATCGAAATCGATGTTTCGACCATGGTGTTCCAGCAGGTCGCGCAGGCCCTCAACGGATCGGGAAAGCGCTCGCTCGACCTGCGCCTGCCCGCGCCGCGAGCAATGTCCGGCACCGAGGCGAAGCGGTATGTGCTGCGCGATGGCGCGGCAATCCGTATCGTGCTTGCCATCTCGACGCCGGCCGATAGTGGCACCGTCACGGTGACGATGCCGCAGCGCGTCGTGCTGGCCAGCCGCGACGGAGCCGTGCCTGTCAGCGACGACGATCACGGCCCCAGCTGGCGCGCCCGCTTTTCGGAAGAGGTGATGCGCTCCACCGTGGCGCTCGAGGCCACGATGCCGCTGGCGCGGCTGACGCTCGGCGAGCTCGCCGGTTTCCAAATCGGCGACGTCATCGAATTCGAGGAAACGGCCCAGTCCCAGGCGCGTCTCAGCGCACGGGGCAAGACGCTGTTCGTATGCGAGTTCGGCAAACTGGGACAGAACTACACCGTCCGGATCAGGCATCCTTACGACGCCGGACAGGACTTTATCGACGGGCTGATGCCGGCAGCCGCCGGACGCGCCTGAGAATTTGGAGACGATCATGGCCAAAACCAAGGCGGAAGCCGACCTCGACCAGCCGGACGAGCAACTCGACCGTGCCATCGAAGAGTTGCGTGGTGTCCTGCATGAAGAGGAGCAGCGCCCCGATGCGGCGTTCAGGGCGGCCTCATCAGCCAATTCGAGCGTGATCATGAACATCCCCGTCGATGTCCAGATCATCCTCGGCAGCACGGAGATGCCGGTCTCCGATCTGATGGCGCTGCAAAAAGGGTCGACCGTGGCGCTCAATCGCCGCATCGGGGAACCTGTCGACGTCGTGGTCAACGGCCGCAAGATCGCGCGCGGCGAGATCACCGTGCTGGAAAGCGATCCGTCGCGTTTCGGCATCAGGCTGACCGAAATCATCGCCGGCACGAAGGGCGCCTAGACATGGTTTGCGGGGCTTGCCGGTGGCGGCGGAGGCGAGTGGCATGACGACGCCGGTGACCTTGACCCGCGCGCAGAAGGCGGCCGCCATACTTGTGGCGATGGGCAAGCCGTCGGCCAGCCGCCTGCTGAAATTCTTCAAGCAGGAAGAACTGAAGGCCCTGATCGAGGGCGCCCGCCTGCTGCGGACGATTCCGCAAAGCGATCTTGAGCGCATCGTCGCCGAGTTCGAAGCCGAGTTCACGGAAGGGGCGGGGTTGCTCGATTCCGCCGACAGGATGGACACCATCCTCAACGAATCGCTCTCGCCCGAAGAGATGAGCGCGATCATGGGCGACAAGAAATTCGAGGTCGCACCGGAAGGCCCGCCGCCGATCTGGCCCGAGCTCGAAAAGCTCGAGCCGGCGCGGCTTGGTGCCTTCCTGGCCGGTGAGCATCCGCAGACGGCGGCCATGGTGTTGTCGAAGCTGGCACCGCAGGTGGCGGCCAACGTGCTGCTGACACTGACCAAGCCGATGCGTGGAGAAATCATCAAGCGCATGGTGACGATGGCCAATGTTCCCGACGCTGCCGCCAGGATCGTCGAAAACCGGCTGCGTACCAGCGTGCTGGCGGAAACCTCGACCAAGGACACCTCGGCCGGGCAGGCGCGTGTCGCCAGCGTTCTCAACGAACTCGACAAGCCGCTGCTCGAGGAGGTCATGCAGGATCTGGAAGCCGCGGGCACGCCTGATCTCGACGGTGTGAGGGCCCGCCTGTTTGCTTTCGACGATTTGCCGCTGCTCACCCAGAAAGCGCGGGTGCTGCTGTTCGACGGGCTGTCGACGGAGTTGGTCACGCTGGCCCTGCGCGGCACTTCGGCCGCACTCGCAGAATCGGTGCTGTCAGCCATCGGCGCCCGCTCGCGGCGCATGATCGAAGCCGAACTCGGACAGGGCTCGGACGGGGTCCCTCTCGCCGACATCACGGCGGCGCGCAAGACGATCGTTACGACGACGATCCGGCTGTCGCGCGAAGGTGCCTTCGAACTACCCTCGACCCAAGACGCCGCCTAAGACCGCGCCATGGCTGACGCGGTCGACAAGGATTCGAAAACCGAAGAGGCGACGGAAAAGAAGATCCGCGACACCATCGAACAGGGCAAACTGCCCCATTCGCGGGAGACAGCGCTCCTTGCCTCGTTCGTTGCCATACTGGTGTTCACCGTCTTCTACGCCAAGGATGCGATCATCGATCTCGGCATGTTCCTGTCGATGTTCCTGGAGAAGCCGGAAGCCTGGCCGATGGACACCGAGACCGACGTCATCGCGCTCTACAAGATCGTCCTCCTCGAGGTTGGCCGCGCCGTCCTGAGCCTGATGGTGCTGCTGACCGTCGCCGGCGTCGGCGCCTCGGTGTTCCAGAACATGCCGCAATTCGTAGGCGAGCGGGTCCGGCCGCAACTCTCGCGCATTTCGATCGCCAAGGGGTGGAACAGGCTGTTCGGCATCCAGGGTTGGGTCGAGTTCCTGAAGTCACTCGGCAAGGTCGGGTTTGCCATCGTCGTGCTGAGCTTCACCCTGTCGGAAGACCACCGAAAGCTGCTCGGCGGGATGATCACCAATCCGGTCGCCTTCGGTCTCGTCATCCGCGGCATCGCCGTCGACATCCTGGTGGCGATCGTCTTCGTCATGGGGCTGATCGCGGCAACCGACATCGTCTGGTCGCGCTTCCACTGGAAGCAGGATCTGCGCATGAGCAAGCAGGAGGTCAAGGACGAGTTCAAACAGTCCGAGGGCGACCCGATCGTCAAGTCGCGGCTGCGCTCGCTGGCGCGCGACCGGGCGCGCAAGCGGATGATGACGGCGGTGCCGCGCGCGACGCTGATCATCGCCAACCCAACGCACTTCTCGATCGCGCTGAAATATGTGCGCGACGAGGACTCGGCACCCATGGTGCTGGCCAAGGGCCAGGATCTGGTGGCGCTGAAAATCCGAGAGATCGCGCGGGAACACAACATCCCGGTCTTCGAGGACGTGGCGCTCGCCCGCTCCATGTACAAGCAAGTTTC
Organism: Mesorhizobium sp. M0239; assembly: GCF_040321815.1. Taxonomy (NCBI): domain Bacteria; kingdom Pseudomonadati; phylum Pseudomonadota; class Alphaproteobacteria; order Hyphomicrobiales; family Phyllobacteriaceae; genus Mesorhizobium; species Mesorhizobium sp. M0239. The sequence goes on along the minus strand of NZ_JAMYSG010000044.1, from coordinate 11,475 downwards.
GGTCGATAGTGTAATCCCATCACAATTCTACCAGGCCGTCGCCGAACTGGTGCGGATCGTCTACTCGAAAAAGGCTGAGCGCAGACAGATTTCATGAACCGGCAACCGCACGCAAAATCCCGCGAGATCATCGTCGCCAGCGCCATCGAGCAGGTGGTGGGGGAACTCAGGCTGATCGATGTCGCCGACTACATCGCCTTTATCCGGCTGGAGCATTTCGCGTGCCTGTCGGACCTGGTCGATTCAGCGGTTGAGTTGTTCTTCATGCCGGGCACTCTACGGCTCGGCCATGGCGGCGAGGCGCATGTCGACTGGAGCGGCAGCCCGCGCATCGTGCTCGATCTGGAACTGAGGCCGCCCGGCGTCACCGTCTATTTCCAGCTGACGCTGAGCGAGCTCGGCGCATCGGTGGCGGTCAACTACGTGTCGTTCGAGAAGCCGGGCGAAGACCCGGAGCACAATACGGCGCTGCTCGAGGCGGTGATCGAAGAGGCGCGTATCCGCAAGGTCGAGCCGCTCGCCTATCGCTGACCGTCGGTCGCTATCGAGCCGCCTGTCGAAATCCCCTATTCGATCAAGCCCAGCCGCAGCGCCTTGGCCACGGCCTGGTTGCGATTGACGGCGTTGAGCTTCTGGGTCGACTGGGTCAGATACTGGTTGGCGGTGTGCACCGACAGTTTCAGGAGCCGCGCGATCTCCTCGCTGGTGTTGCCGTTGGCGGTCAGCTTCAGGCATTCGAGTTCGCGCTTGGAGATTGCGCGCATGCGGCCGGTATCGCCCGGACGGATGCGGGCGACGGCGGCGAACAGCGAAAAGCAGCGGGCGTGTATTTCGTAGAGCGCATCCTGCTGCATGGTCATCTCCGAGCCGAGGAACACGACAAGGCCGCATTGGCCGCGGTCGGCGTGAACGGGAAAAGCGATGCCGCTGGTTCCGGGCACCAGCGCCGCCATCTGCTCGGTCCAGGTGAGATCGCCAAACAGCTCCGCCATGGCAGGGACGCCGTCATCCGTCCACCAGCGCGGTTCGGTCGAGATGCGGGTGTGGCGCACGATCTCCTCGCCGTTGGCGCCTGAGATGAACTTGGTCGCCACGGCAATGCCGGGATAGTCGGAATCAAAGCATGGGACTAGCCGCGCCCGCTCGGGCGAGGGGCTTACGAAGAAGAGGCCGAAAGCCGAGGCATTCATGTCAACGGCGATCCAGCGGCAGCGGCGCACGGCATCGGGAATGGTGACCGCGTGATGGGTTTCGGAGCCAAGGGTGAAGGCTCCGAACGGGTTGCGCTGCTCGTTGAAAAGGGCTTCGGCCGTTTCCTTGATATCGGCGTGTTTCAAATGATGCCGCTCCTGATCGCCGTGGCGATGGCCATCGCGCGGTTGCTGGCCGCGAATTTCTGGATGGCGTGGGTGATGTAGCTGTTGACGGTGTTGGAGGAGACGCCAAGGATGACGGCGACCTCGTCGGTGGTCTTGCCTTCGGAAACCCAGAACAGGCATTCGCGCTCGCGATCCGACAACGGATCCTGCATGGCGGCGGCGGCAATCAGTTGCGGAATGTGCGAGAGCGCGTAGCAGCATTTCAGCTGCGCCCGCATCAACGCCGGCTGGTCGATGCTGCCGGCGGTCGCCGCAGAGAACAGGGCGAACAGGCGCTGGCGACCGACATTGAGGCGCAGCGAATAGATTTCGGCATGGCCGAGCACGTCGAGAAGGCGGGCTTCCTCGCCGGTGATCAATCCGTCTGTTTCTGGTGCCCGGGATGCCACCAGCGGCTGTGGACGGATACCTGGCGCGACGGTGAGCGCGCCTTGCGCGAGCCCGGCGATCAGCCGCTTGCCGATCAGCTCGATGGCATCGAAAATCCAGTTGGAGGAGACGATGCGCGCATCGTTGCGGTCCTGGTCGTGGACGATGGCGACCAACATGTAGCTGTCGGCGCCGATCTCGGCGGTCAGTTGCATGAAAAAACTGGTGAGATCGCCGCGCGACGTCAGGCGCGAGCCCAATGTGTCGGATTGAAGAAGTGCGGCGGGACTGCTCATTCTTGTTGCTTTTGGCCGGAATCGTTTCTGCTGTCCGGATGCTGGAAGCCAGCCGCCGAACCCGAATACGCATTACTTTGACGAAGACACACGCGTGGCGCAGGGCTGCGCCGAACCAAATCCCGAATCCATTCAGGGAACGCGAAGCCGTCCGCGTCTGGTGCCGGAAAAGCTCCGGAACAAGAGACTTTGGGTGGTCGCCGCGCCCCCCGAGGACCGGCTGATTCGGGTCTAATCTACCCGCAGTTGAATCTGACATCAAACGCGATTTGACAAAATCGAATCCGATGGACTCAGGTGCGACTCAGAGGTCGGTTTTCGCGCCTTGGACAGAAGACCGGGACGCGAAAGTCTTCGCCGGCCCTCTCGGCGGCTGGTCGATTTCGCCAGGCTCGGGAGCATTGAACAGATGGGCGCGCCGGTTGCTGTGCCGAAGGCTGGTGCCTTGGCCCGATAGTGGGAACCGGGCGATGTTGCCGCCCGGTCCCGGTGGTCCTTTGCTATGCCTGTCGTTGTCCCAAAATCGCTAGAGCGGCGGACTTTCATGTGAGTCCATACCCTGCGGCTGCGAAGTAATTTCTGCATTCTGTTGGAGATCTGCATTCTGTTGGAGAGAAGAGATTGCAGATATCGCCAATGGCCTGCCACAGGGCGTCGATGGTTCTGATGGCCTTTGCGCGCAGGTGCGCCTTGAGCTTGGCGAATGCCATTTCGATGGGATTGAGATCTGGGCTGTAGGGCGGCAGGAAGAGCAGCCATGCGCCTCTGGCCCGGATCGCTGCCTCGGCGGTCGGGCTCTTGTGGGCAGCGAGATTGTCGAGGATGACGACATCGCCCTTTGCCAGCGTCGGAGCGAGCTGCGTTTCGACATAGGTTTCGAAGATGCGCCGGTTCATCGGCGTGTCGATAACAAAAGGGGCCGTGAGCCCATGACAACGCAACCCGGCGATGAAGGTCTGCGTCTTCCAATGCCCAAACGGTGCCTTTGAGCGCAGCCGTTGGCCCTTTAGGCAGCGGCCGCGCAGACGTGTCATCTTCGTAGTGGTTCCGGTTTCGTCGATGAACACCAGCCGATGTGGCTCAAGCCGCATCCGCGGCTGGCGCATGGTCTGCCACTCCTGCCGCGCCCTGCTGATGTCGGGACGATCTTGCTCGCTGGCCAGCAGCGTTTTTTTTGAAGCGATAGCCATTCCTGATGAGCCAGCGCGAGATCGAGGCAGGAGCGACCTGGACGTCTGTAGCAGCGGCCAGTTGGGCGGCAAGCTCCGGCATGGTAATGTCATCCTTCTCGGCTACACGGCCAAGCAAGAACGCTCGATGCGGGTCGAGCTTGGAATGGCGGCGGCCACCGTTGGCCTTGGGCGCTAGGCTATCGGTCTTTCGATAGTTCCTCATCAGGATCACGACAAACGAAACCGACACCCCAAAATGTGCCGCCGCCGCACGCCGCGAGTGGCCAGCCTCGACAAACCGCACAACACGTTCACGCAAATCGAGCGAATAGGGCTTGGGCATGGCAAATCACCTCCTACAGGAAGTGAATCATGAACCACGCCTCACTGGAATCCCTCGCGATTCAAACTGAACATCCGACGCTCTAGATGCTCCTGAACGACAGGCATTTACCGATCCTCGAACCCGGTCAGCACGCCTACCGCGTTGATGCCGATCTCCTCGACGGCATAGCCGCCTTCCATGACGAACAGCGTCGGCAGGCCGAGCCTGGCGATGCGGCGGCCGATCTTGGGATAATCAGATGTCTTCAGCTTGAACTGGCTGATCGGGTCCTTCTCGAACGTATCGACACCCAGCGAGACGATGACGACATCCGGTGCATAAGCGGTGAGCCTGGCGCAGGCATCCTCGAGCGACGCGTTCCATGCATCCCAGTCGGTGCCGAAGGGCATTGGATAGTTGAGGTTGAAGCCTTCGCCTTCGCCTTCTCCGCGTTCGTCGGCATGGCCGAGGAAGAACGGGTACTCGATCATCGGATCGCCATGCAGATTGAGCACCTGGACGTCAGCACGGTCGTAGAAGATTTCCTGCGTGCCGTTGCCGTGGTGATAGTCGACATCGAGGATCGAGATGCGTTTGGCGCCCCGGTCGCGGAACCATTGCGCGGCGACGGCGGCGTTGTTGATGTAGCAATAGCCGCCCATGAAGCCAGCCCCGGCATGGTGGCCGGGCGGACGGCAGAGCGCGAAGGCGGAAGCCTCGCCATGCTTGACCAGGCCGGCGGCGGTCAGCGCCACATCGTACGAAGACTTGATCGCGGTCCAGGTACCTTCGACGAAGGTGGCGCCGGCATCGAAGGAATAATAGCCGAGCAGCGCGTCGACGCGCTTTGGCGGCACGTCGCCGCGCAACCCGCGCGTCGGCCAGGTGAAGGGCATCGCCGTGCCCGTGAGGCCTGCTTCCAGCCATTGCGGCCAGACCGTCGGGAGAAAGTCGATATAGTCTGATTTGTGGATGCGCTTGGCGGCGGCGAGGTCATGTTCGTGCGGCGCGATGATGGGACCCAGTTTCTCGCTTTCGACCCGTGCCTTGATGAATTCGGCCCTCGATGGCTTTTCGAAGCCCGGCACGATGGCCGATGTGACCAGTTCCATTTGGCCGGCATGGCCGGCGTGCAGGGGGGAGAAAACAGTCTTCATAAATTCCTCTCGAAGTGTGAAATCAGTCAAGATTCAAGATTGAGATAAGGGCTCACCAGAGCGAGCCACATGGTTTCCACATCGTCCTCGATGAGGTCGAACGTCCTGCGATCCTTTTTCAGCCCCACAAGCCGGCAAACGTGTCCGACCTCCATCATCAGCACACCGAGCCGGCTGGCGATCTTGTCTTCAAGTGCCGGGTTCACATGCTGCAGCCATGCGGCGTAGAGGGCGATGATCTGGTCGTCATATTCGTTCTGGATCGGCCTGAGGTCGGCGTTGCCTGAAATGGCCTCGATCACCGGCATCAGGCTGGCGTTTTCCAGGTAGAGCCTGGACGTGTCGGTGAAGAGCCTGCGCACTTCGCGCCGAAACTCTTCACGGTTGGTGGGCGGGGCGACCTTGATACGCTTGGCGATCACCTCGGGAAAGGATGACAGCCAGCGCCGGGCGAGGTCCAGAAGAATGGCTTCCTTGTTGGGAAAGTATTGGTAGATCGAACCAACCGACAAGCCTGCGCGCTGCGCAATGGCGAGCGTCGTCGGCGTCTTGGTTCCTTGCTCGCGCGTCAAGACCAGCGCTGCGTCGAGAATCCGGTCGACCACCTTGCTGGAGCGTTGTTGCCGCGGCTGTTTGCGCGGTTCGAGCGCTATCCTGGTTTTGCGGTCGAGACTGCGCTTCACGGCTTGATGTCCTCGTTCCCCGCCTGGTCTCAACATGGTGGGAGCTTGCTGTCCACAATACATTCCAGATTCGGTATGTTGACAAACGCGAATAATCAGTCGCATTCTTTATCCACGCTGCCTCTTGGGATGACAAGGGGAATTTCCAAGACAGCGCGCTGGCATTCTTTTTCGTCCCATGGCGCCGCTCCGGTGGAGGGGCAGGTCGTTGGACATGAGGGGTTGTCGGTCCCAGTCAGTCGTCAAAAGCGCGGAGTCGCGATGTCTGTCACAGGTGCGGGTCACAATGCGGATCTGATCGTCACCAACGGTCGTGTACGGACCATGGACGACGACAATCCCGCCGCCGAAGCCGTCGCCGTCAAGGACGGCGCCATCATCGCCATCGGCAGCCGCGCCTCCATCGAAGAGTTCAAGGGACCGACCACCAAGGTGATCGACGCCAAGGGCGGTTCCGTCGTGCCGGGGTTCATCGAAGCCCATATGCATTTGTTTTCGGGCGGGGCTGAACTTGCCCACCTTCAACTCACCGGTATTCATGGCCTCGAGGCGCTGCAGAAGGCGATCCGCGACTATGCGCCGACCCGGCCCGACGCGAAGATGCTGGTCGGCCAAGGCGTCGACTACACCGTGCTCGGCAGCGAGCGGGTGACGCGCCACCACCTCGACGCCATTTTGCCCGATCGCCCGTTCTGCATGGCGGCGCCCGACCATCACACCATGTGGGCCAACACCAAGGCGCTGGAAATGGCCGGCATCCTGCAGGGGTGCACGCTCGGCCCTGGCAATGAGATCGTCATGGGTGACGATGGACTGGCCGCCGGCGAATTGCGCGAAGGCGAGGCCTTTGGCCCGGTGCTCGACCTTGCCGGCGAAGGCCGGGTGCGGCTGGGGCTGTCGACCGGCGGCGAGCCGGACCCGATGCCGACGACGGCCGAGCGGGACGCCGACCGCGACATCATGCGGCGCGGGCTCGCCTGGTGCGCCCGCCACGGCATCACCTCGATCCAGAACATGGACGGCAATCTCTATCAACTTGAGCTGCTGGCCGAGATCGACGCCGAGGAAGGTTTGCCCTGCCGCGTCAAGATCCCGTTCCACTACAAGAATTTCATGACGCTCGACATGCTCGACAAGGCGTCCGATATGGCCGAACGCTACAACAGCGAATGGCTGTCGTCGGGCATGGTCAAGGTGTTCTACGACGGCGTTCTCGATTCCTGGACAGCTGTAATGGTCGAGCCCTATGCCGACCGCCCGGACTGGGTTGGCGAGCCGCTGTTCACGCCGCAACAATTCATCGATCTGGCCGTCGCGGTCGACAGACGCGGGTTGCAGATCGCCGTGCACTCGATCGGCGACGGCGCGGTGCGCGCGGTGCTCGACGGTTATGAGGCGGCGCAGAAGGCGAACGGCAAGCGCGACAGCCGTCACCGTGTCGAGCACATCGAGGTCACCACCACGGCTGATGTGCCGCGTTTCGCCGAACTCGGCGTCATTGCCTCCATGCAACCGCCGCATCCGCCCGGCGCCATGGATTTTCCGTTGGAGCCGACAGTGTCTCGCATCGGGCCGGCGCGCTGGCCGCTGAGCTATGCCTGGCGGACCTTGAAGGATGCCGGCGCGCATGTCGTCTTCGCATCCGATTGGCCGGTGTCGCCGATCGATCCGATCCTGGGCATTCAGGCGGCAGTGTTGCGCAAACCGTGGGCAGAAAGCGACCCGGACCAGAGTTTCTCACTGCATGAAGCGATCGCCGGTTACACGATCGAGGGCGCCTACGCCGAATTCGCCGAGCACCGCAAGGGCACGCTGAAATCAGGCTACATGGCCGATCTGGTGGTTTTGTCGATGGATATCGAGAACACCGCCCCGGCCGACCTGCACAAGGTGCGGCCGGTGACGACGATTTGCGGCGGCAAGGTCACCTATCAGGCCTGACTATGGCATGGGGCTTGCAGGCCTCAATGACTGATTGAACTGTGACCCAATGCCGGGCTTGCCAACCCACCGGCCATGTGGTCACATCGAACAGGGGAAGAGCTCCGCCAGCAAGAGCGGGGTCAACAGTGAGGCGTAATCGTGCCGGACAAACCGGATCGGAATGCGATTGAAGTAGTAAACGTCAGCAAAATTTTCGGATCAGGTGAGGGGCAGGTAGCTGCCCTCGACACGGTCTCGGTATCTATCCGGGAGAACGAATTCTTCACGTTGCTGGGGCCATCCGGCTGCGGCAAGACGACGTTGCTCAGGCTGATCGCCGGCTTCGACTTTCCAACCGCCGGTGAAATCCTGCTCTACGGCCAGGACATCGCGCCGCTGCCGCCCTTCAAGCGGCCGGTCAACACCGTTTTCCAGTCCTATGCGCTGTTCCCGCACATGACGGTCGCCGACAATATCGGCTTTGGCCTGGAAATGCTGGGCAAGCCGAAGGCGGAGATCAAGGCGCGCGTCGCCGAGATGCTGAAGCTGGTCAAGATGGAGGCACTCGCTGGTCGTCGCACCAGCCAGATCTCCGGCGGCCAGCAGCAGCGCGTGGCTTTGGCCCGCGCTTTGGCGCCGCAGCCGAAGGTGCTTTTGCTCGATGAGCCGCTGTCGGCGCTTGACTACAAGCTGCGCAAGGAGATGCAGATCGAGTTGAAACGGCTGCAGCACGAGACCGGTATCACCTTCATCTTCGTCACCCACGACCAGGAAGAAGCGCTGACCATGTCAGACCGCATCGCGGTGATGTCATCGGGCAAGATCCTGCAGGTCGGTTCGCCCTGGGATATCTACGACAAGCCGGCGGAGCGCTTCGTCGCCGACTTCATCGGTGAAACCAACTTCCTCACCGCCGCCATCAGCGAGATGGCCAACGGCAAGGCGCGCGCCACGCTCAAATCCGGTGCGACCATCGAGGCGACCGTGGCCCAGGGTTTCCAGCCCAAATCCAACGCCACGGTGGTGGTTCGGCCCGAACACGCCAAGCTGACCAAGGCCAAGGGCGAACTGTCGGGGACGGTCGAAAACATCGTCTATTTCGGCACCGACACCCACATCCATGTTCATCTCGACAGTGGCGAACTCTTCACCGTACGCCAGCAGAACACGCGCAGCGCGGGCTGCGGTTTCGAGAAGGGCGACGCAGTCGGCATCCTCATCGGCAGCGATGCCGCTCAGGTCCTGAAGGACTGACGATGGCGACCGCGGAAGAAGTCGCCAAGGCAGCGGAGCGGCGCGATGTCCGTGACCGCTGGCTTTTGTCAGCGCCAGCGCTGCTGGTCATTTTCCTCGCCGCGACCGGCCCCTTGCTGATCGTGCTCGTCTACTCGTTCCTGACGCCAGGCTCCTATGGCGACGTGAAGTGGCAGTTCTCGCCGGAAGCCTGGACATCGGTGTTTCTGGAACGCGATATCTTCGACGACACGCTTTCGATCGCCGCCGCCCACGTCACCATCTTCCTGCGCTCGATCAAGCTCTCGGTGGTGACGACGATCGCCACTTTGGTGCTTGGTTTCCCGACCGCCTATTTCATGGCGACGCGCAGCGAAAAGACCCGCGATCTCTGGCTGTTCCTGATTACCATTCCGTTCTGGACCAACCTTTTGATCCGCACCTTCGCGGTGCTGCAGATCATCCGCAACGAAGGCATCGTCAACACGATCCTGCTCAAGCTCGGCATCATCTCGGCGCCCATCCAGATACTCTACACCGACACGGCGATCCTGATCGGCATGGCCTATGTCTACCTGCCACTGATGGTGCTGCCGATCTATGCCAGCATGGAAAAGCTCGATTTCCGGTTGGTCGAGGCGGGGTACGACCTTTACGCGTCGCGCTTCCAGGTGCTGCGGCGGATCATCTTTCCGCTGGTCAAGCCGGGCGTCATCGCCGGCTCCATACTGGTCTTCATTCCAGCGCTTGGCGCCTATGTGACACCGAGCGTTCTTGGCGGCGGCAAGAACATGATGCTGTCCAACCTGATCGAATTGCAGTTCGGGCAGGGCCGCAACTGGCCACTCGGCTCGGCGCTGTCGATCGCCGTCATGATCATCGTCATGGTGGCGCTGCTTGCCTATGTGCGCAATGCCGGCAAGTCGGGGGTACGTCATGGCTAAGAACTTTTCCATCAAGCACCAGCCAGGATTCACCGCGATCGCCGCGACCTGCTTTATCGTGCTGTATCTGCCGATCATCGTGCTGGTCATCTATGCCTTCAACGCGGCGAGCTCGACCTCCGAATGGGGCGGCTTTTCGCTGAAATGGTTCCAGTCGGCATGGCAGAACACGCAGGTCGTCGATGCCACGCTGCGTTCCTTCCAGATTGGCTCCATCGCGGCGGTGCTCTCCACGATCTTTGCCACCATGGCGGCGCTCGCCACCACCCGCACCGCGCCCTATCCCGGCCTCACCTTCAAATATGCGGCGATCAACCAGCCGCTGATGGTGCCCGAGATCGTCACCGGCGTGGCGCTGCTGATCTTCTTCTCGCGCATCAAGATCTTCACCGGCTATTCCGGCATCGGCTATCTGGTCGCCGCGCACACGGCGTTCTGCATTCCCTTTGCCTATTTGCCGATCCGGGCGCGGCTTGAGAATATGGACCTGACGCTGGAGCGTGCCGCAGCCGACCTCTACGCGACGCCCTGGAAGGCTTTCCGGCGCATCACGCTGCCGCTTCTGTGGCCCGGCATCCTGGCCGGGCTGATGCTGGCCTTCGTCATCTCGCTCGACGACGTCGTCATCACCGAGTTCGTCAAATCAGGCGGCCAGGACACGCTGCCCACCTACATGCTCGGCCAGATCCGCCGCGGCATCACACCCGAGATCAACGCGATATCGACCGCCTTCCTGCTGCTTTCGGTCGCGATCGTCACGTTGTTTTTCTTCGTCAGCAGGAAACGAGACTGAACCGAAAAATGGGAGTTAAAACCATGAACTGGAAGACAACAGCAACCGCCATGGGGTTGGCGTTGCTCGCCTCGACGGGCCTGGCCCGCGCCGACGGCGTGCTCAACATCTACAATTGGGGCAACTACACCAGCCCCGACGTGATCAAGAAGTTCGAGGCCAAATACAACGTCAAAGTGACCATCACCGACTACGATTCCAACGACACCGCGCTGGCCAAGGTTCGCCAGGGAGGCACCGGCTTCGACATTGCGGTGCCGTCGCAGACCTACGTGCCGATCTGGATCAAGGAAGGCCTCATCCAGGAGACCGATCCTGGCAAGATGGAAAACTTCAAGAACGTGGCGCCGGAATGGGCCAATCCCGATTTCGATCCGGGTCGCAAATACAGTGTTCCATGGGCGTGGGGCACGATCGGCGTGGTCGTCAACACCGATGCCTACAAGGGGCCGGCCGATAGCTGGGGTATCATCTTCAACACGCCTGACGAGCTCAAGGGGAAGGTCAATGTCGTTCCGGAGATGGGCGATGTGATGTTCGCCGCGATCAAGTATGTCGGCGGCCAGCAATGCACCGACGACAAGGCGGTGCTGAAGAAGGTGCGCGACCTGCTGGTGGCGGCCAAGCCGAACTGGATCGCGATGGAATACAACACCATCGAGAAGATGGGCGCCGGCGACTTCAAGGCGACCAGCGACTGGAACGGCTCGGCGCTGCGCCAGCGGCTGGCCAACCCGGCCATCCACTACAACTATCCGAAAGAAGGCTTCGGCCTGTGGAGCGACAACGTCGTCGTTCTGAAGGAAGCCAAGAACGTCGAGAACGCCAAGCTTTTCCAGAACTTCATCATGGATCCGGAAAACGCGGCAGGTCTCTCGGCCTTCCATCGCTACGCCAATGCCATCACCGGCTCGGACAAGTACATGCCGGCCGACATGAAGGACGCGCCCGAAGTCATCATTCCGGCCGCGGACAAGCCACGCGGCGAGCTGCAGCAGATGTGCTCGCCGGAGACCCAGGAAATTTACACCAAGATCTGGACCGAGTTGCAGAAATAAACTGGGTTCGACGGGCCCGGCGGCGCCCGCCCCCGGGGGCGGGTTGATGTTGAAAGGGCTAGGGCGGGCGGGCGGCCGATAGGAATTACGATTCGCGGCCGGCGCGACTGCCCGGGGAGGCGCCCGCCCATGGGACCCCCCCG